>JBEOKA010000094.1:0-17452 GCA_040275325.1 Myxococcaceae bacterium
CGGCGAGCGGGTACGGGGTGACGCCGTCGTTGGTGAGGGTGGTGACGACGTCGGCCAGTGACTCGGCGCCGCCGTTGGCGACCGTCGCGTCACGCACCAGCACGCCGCGGTCCTGGCCGCAGACCTGCACGGTGTCGAAGCCGGTGACGCCGAGCGTGCCCAGCATCGTGGTGTCGCCGTACATCGCCTGGCCGCCGACGATGGTGAGCAGCACGTCGGTCTGCTGTGCGTCGATGAGGGCGCGGTGGGCCGTCTTGCCGTTCTTCTTCACCACCACGAGGTCGGCCGCGAAGCCGGGCAGCACCTTGCCGATCTTCTCGCCAAGGCCGGCAATCTCGGCCGGCGTGGTGGTCGCCATCTCGATGAGCTGCGCGTCGGTGAGCAGGCTGCTCCACTGCTCCTTGTTGATGCGGTCGGCGACTTTGAGCTCGGCGAGCAGGTTGTTGGTGCCAGAGAGCGTCCAGTCGGGAGCGAGCGCGACCTTCACGCCAGCCGCCAGCGCCGCGGGCACGTTCGTCGTCGCGCCGTAGAGGCCCAGGTTCGATTGCGGCGACCAGACGATCTTCATGCCGGCCTGGCCCATCTCGGTCAGCTGCGCGGGGGTGAGCGCGGTGGCGTGAATGCCGACGACCTCTTTGCGAATGAGGCCGAGCGTGCGCAGGTGGTCGAACTCCGAGCGCGAGGCATCGTCGACGCCTTCAGCGAGGTGAACGAGGTAGGCCTTCGTGGTGCCCGCGTCGAACTGCGTGATGAGCGACGTCGCGTCGGCCTGCGTGAGCCCGAGAATGGGCAGCACGTTCTGGCGAATCTTGTCCTGGCAGAAGACGTACGACTCGACGTTGCGAACCCAGCCGTTCTGGCACGCGTAGCCGATGGAGCCCTGAATGGTGGTGGTGCCGCCCAGCAGCGCGCGCAGCTCGCCGTACTTCTGGGCCTGGCAGAGGTGGCCCGCGTTCTTCACCGCGTTGTACGGCGTCTTCACCGCGGCGGCGTAGGCAGGGTCGTTCTGCCACTGGTTGCGGTTCGCGTACGGGCGCGGCGGCGTCCACGGGCCCATGAAGTTGTAGGCGACGTGGTTGTGCAGATCGATGAGGCCGGGCGCGATGACGCCATCGGTCTCGACGACGGCGGCTCCACACGGCACGGCGTCGCGCGTGGCGACGAGGCCGACGACGCTCTCGTCCTTCACGAGCACGTAGCCCTGCATGGCGCCCCAGGGCACGAGAATGGTGCCGCCGAGCGCGTACGTCGCGCGCACGGTGTTGGGCGCGCAGGTCTTGCTCGTCGAGGAGGTGAGCTCGTTCGAGCCGACCGTGTCAGGCGACGGGTCGTCGATGCCGATGCTGGCGGTGTTGGTGCCGCACGCGGCGGCAAGAGACAACACGAGTGACAGCGGCCAGAGGCCGTTTCGGGGCGAGCACATGGTTTTCAGTTCCTGTTCGGAGGAACGTTGGGGCCGCTCCTCGTTGCAGGGAGTGAAACCCCGGCGTGACGGGATGTGTGCAACCGCACTCCATCTCGCACTCAAGGGGCTTTACATGTTGCCGAAAAACGCCGTTCTTTCAGTTGGTTCCAGAAACGAGCAGAGCGTCGGATCGTGCTGACCCGACGCTCCCGGTGCTCGAAAAAGCCAGCCTGAAAGGGAGTTACTTCTTCTTGGGCGCGGCCTTCTTCGGGGCCTTTTTCGCGGCTGGAGCGCCCTTCTTCGCGACCGGCTTTTTCGCAGGCGCGGGCGCTTCACCCGACTGGTGCGCTTCGATGGCAGCCAGCACGTCTTCGGAGTGCCCGTCGACCTTCACCTTCGGCCACGCGTGCGCGATCGAGCCATCGGGCGCGATGAGGAACGTCGAGCGGATGATGCCGAGGAACTTGCGGCCGTACAGGCTCTTCTCGCCCCACGCGCCGTACGCCTCCGCGAGCGAGTGGTCCGTGTCGACCAGCAGCGGGAACGGCAGGTTGAACTTCGCGATGAAGTTCTGGTGGCTCTTCTCGCTGTCGGGCGAGACGCCGAGCACCACGGCTCCGGCCTTCGTCAGGTGCGAGTGATCATCGCGAAACGCGCACGCCTCGACGGTGCAGCCCGGCGTGTTGTCCTTCGGGTAGAAGTAGAGAACGACGTACTTGCCCTTGAAGTCGGCGAGCGAGACCGTCGCGCCGTTCTGATCCTTCGCCTTGAACGCCGGAGCCTTCTGGCCTGCGGTGACTGCCATGTGCGACCTCCCTGAAACGTGAGGAGCGCCAGCTAATGGTCCCCCGTCTTCACCGCCAGCAGGAACCGCTGGCCCGCAGCTTCCGACCGCTCACGACCGAAGACTCTGTGTCGCGCAGTGGCTGTGACAGGCTCCCAAGCAGTGACGGTTCCATCGACGAGCATCGTGCGGGCGACATGGCTGGCTTTGCTGGCTCCAAAGCGGCTCGTGCCGATTCTCGTCGTCTGCATTCCGCTCGTCGTCACGCAGGCTGCGTTCAGCCGTGAGCCGCTCGCGACGCCGCTGGGCATCGTCATGTGCCTCGCCTTCATCGCGCTGGCTCCAGTCTCGTATCGCGTGCTCTTCCCCGACGGGCTCGACCTGTCGAACGGCGCGGTGCGCATCGTCCTCTATTCCCTCGTCGGCGCGGGCATCGTGCTCTCACTCGGCGTCGGCGTACCGAAGCTGCTGCACATGCGCGCGACGTTCCTGACCGACCGCAGCTCGCTCGCCGTCATCATCGCCATGTTCCTCGTCGGCGGCTGGGGCCTGGGCCGTGACGTCGGCTTCGAGCAACGACTCACGCGCCTGCTGGCCGAGAAGGAGCGTGCGCAACTGCTCTCGCTGCGCGCACACCTCGACCCGCACTTCCTCTTCAACACGCTCAACGCCATCGCCGAGTGGTGCCGCATCGATGGCGTCGTCGCCGAAGCGGCCGTGCTCAAGCTCTCGCAGATGCTGCGCACGGTGCTCTCGGGCGTGAAGGAGCCGCTGTGGCCACTCGAGCGGGAGCTCGAGCTCGTGCACATGCTCTTCGACCTGCACCTGCTGCGAGACAAAGAGCTCTTCGAGCTGGTGCTCGAGCTGCCGACACCCCTGCCCGCGGTGACGGTGCCTCCGATGTCGGTGCTCACGCTCGCCGAGAACGCCGTGAAGCATGGCCCTTCGAAGGGATTCCGCGGGCGCATCGTCGTCTCCATCGTGGAGCAGGCGGGCGCGGTCACCATCGCCATCGAGAACCCCGGCCCCTACGGTGGGCCACGCACGGGAAGCGATGGACTGCCCACCCTCGAGCGCCAGCTGCACCTCGCGACCAACGGCGCGGCGACCCTCTCCATTGCCGCTGTCGGCCCCGACCGCACGCGCGCCCAGCTCATCTTCCCCACTTCGAAAGTGAAGCCCGCATGACCAGCCTGAGAGTGCTCATCGCCGATGACGAACAGCTCGCGCGCGCACGGCTGACGCGCCTGCTCTCGTCGATGGAGGACGTCACCGTCGTCGGCGAAGCGAAGGATGGCGACGAGGTGCTCACGAAAGTGCGCGCTGGTGGCATCGACGTGGTGCTGCTCGACGTGCAGATGCCGAAGCTCACCGGCGTCGAGGCGATGGCGCTGTGGCCTGCTGATGGTCCGTGGGTCGTCTTCTGCACCGCCCACGCGGAGCACGCGGTGAAGGCGTTCGAGGTCGACGCGGTCGACTACCTGCTCAAGCCCGTCGAGCCCGACCGCCTCAAGAAGGCGCTCGACAAGGCCCGCCAGCGCGAGACGAAAGAGACGTTCTCGGCGGCGGTGAAGAAGCACCAGTCGATTCCGCGCCTGCCCGTGCAGACGAGACAGGGCCTCGTGCTGCTCGACCCCGACGCCGTCACCCACGCCGTGCTCGAAGGCGAGCTCGTCACCGTGCACACGAAAGACGCGTCGTTTCTCACCGACTACTCGCTCAACGATCTCGAGCAGCGCCTTCCGCCCGGCCGCTTCGAGCGCGTGCACCGTCGCGCGCTGCTCAACCTCGAGGCCGTCGCTCGCCTGGAGCCGCTCGACACCGGTGGCTATCTCGCCCGCACCACCAACGGCCACTCGGTCGAGGTCTCACGTCAGGCCGCGCGCGACCTGCGCAAACGCCTCGGCCTGCGCAAAGCCGACGACGAGAGCTGAGCCATCACTCACTGCTCGAAGCAATAGAACCTGAGGCCCGAAGTGGGTCTGCAGAGCGCGAGGCCGCCGGCCTGCGTCCAGAGGGTGGACGTCTGTGAGCTGTTGCCGGTGGTGGCGTTCGCGACGTTGATGGCTGCGTTCGTCCACCCGCTGCATGACGGCGCCGCTGCCCCGGCCGGAGTCGTTCCCGTCCACACGGCGCTGGTCGCAATCGCCGCCCCGGCCTCGGTGATGCCGATGGGCGCAAGCAGGGTTCCATCGGTGAGGTCGGTCCAGTTCAGGGCGACCCTCGTCTTGTTGCGGAGCACGTACGGCACCGTCGCGTGCGTGAGACGGGTCGTCGCTTCGGTGGTCGCTCCAGGCGCCGAGCTGAGCCACGCCAGGAAGGTGCCCGAGAGCCCGGCTGCGGTCGCGAGGCTCTGACACGCCATGTCGGCTCCGGCGAGGCCTCCGAATGACGTGGCGTTCGCGTACGTGGCACTCGTGATGAAGACGACCTTCGCAGTCAGACAGACTCCGCCCTGACAGATGCTGCTCGGTCGCGCGCCGCAGTCCCCGTCGGTCATGCACGTCGTGCGACAGCCGCTCGCGCCCGTGCAGGCGTACGGTTCGCAGTTCGTCGCGGGCTGAGCGCTGTCGGCCGGGCAGAGGTTGCTGCTGCCGGTGCACGTCTCCTGGGGGTCGCACGTGCCCGTCGTCGCGCGACACACGGTGCCGGCGTTCATGAAGAGATTGGACGGGCAGCTTCCGCTCGTTCCCGTGCAGGTCTCGGCGACGTCACACCCGCCGTCGACTGCTGGCCGACACGTCGTGCCCGCGGGCTGAAGCAAGTCAGCAGGACAGAACCGCGTCGTGCCGGTGCACACCTCGGGCGCGTCGCATGCGGAGACCGCCGGGCGGCACACCGTCATCGCGGGCTTGTTCGCGTCTCCGGAGCACGTCGCCGAGGTGCCGGTGCAGACCTCCGCCGCGTCACAGAGATCGACCGATGGACGACACACGGTGCCTGCCTGCGAAAACTGATCGGGTGGACATGCGGCCGACACGCCGTCGCACACCTCGTTCGCGTCGCACACCCCGGTCGGCGGACGGCACGTGTTCCCCGCGAACGAGAGCAGATCGGGCGGGCAGGCCGGCGTGGTGCCCGTGCAGGACTCGACCTGGTCGCACGGTCCCGCGCTCGGGCGGCAGACGGTCGCGGCCGCAGTCAACGTATCGGGCGCACAGGCGTTGCTCTGACCGTCGCAGAATTCCGCCGGGTCGCAGCCACCACCCGACGCACGGCAGACCGCGGTGCTCGGCAACTTCGCATCGGACGGACAGTCAGCGCTCGCGCCGGTGCATGACTCCGGCGCATCACAGACGCCGAGCGAGGCGCGACAGGTCTGCGTGGTCGACGCGAAGCCATCAGCCGGGCACGTCGCGCTCGAGCCGCTGCACGACTCGGCCACGTCACACGCTCCAGCGGCGGCGCGGCAACTCTGGCTGCTCGGCGCGAACGAATCTGCTGGGCACGCCGCGCTCGAACCGGTGCACGACTCGGCGACGTCACAGCTTCCAGCCGAGGCGCGGCACTCCGTCGAAGCAGGAGCAACCGCATCGGCCGGGCAGGCATTGCTCGAACCTGTGCATCGCTCGGCTGCGTCACAGGGACCTGCAGAGGCACGACACTCGGTCGTGGCCGGCTTCAGCACGTCGGAGGGACAGGCGGCGTCCGCCCCCGAACACACCTCGGCCTGGTCGCACACGCCGTTCGCCGCACGACAGACCGTTCCACTCGGCGACAACGCACACGCACCGCCGCCGTTGCAGGTGTCGAGTCGACAACCTTCGGCCATGCACTCCGAATCGGGGTCGGTGTTCGCGCTGACCGGTTTGCACAAGCCGTCGGACTGGCCCGTCTTCGCCGACGCACACGCCATGCAGGCGCCTTCACACGCACTCTCGCAGCACACCCCATCGACACAGGAGCCGCTCGCACACGCAGAGGCCTCGGTGCAGGACGCGCCCTGTGCAGCTTTCCCGGCCGACGAGCCTCCGCAGGCAGAGAGAAAGCAGACGACGAGGAGAGAAATCGGGGTGCGCATGAAGGTGATGCCATGCGCCAGCGAAGTTGATCAGCCCGTCGTCAACATCCGGCGTTTCCCGTGGTTGCGGGCGGCGTTAGAACGACCACCGTGCTCGATGCGCTCGGCCTCGTCCCCGGCAAGGTGACCCTCGACGTGAAGGGCCGCACCTTCGCGCCGGGTGACGCCATTCGTGGGCGGGTGACGCTCTCGCTGCAGGAGAACTCCGAAGCGCGCCGGTTCGTCGTCATGCTCGAGGCGAAGCAGCGCGCGGTGGGGCTGGCTCCGGGTCGAAAGGGCCTGGCGCTCAGCTACCAGAAGAACACCGTGTGGAAGTTCGAGCTGAACGTCGACGGCGAGCGCGTGTACCGCGACGGCCTCACGTACCCCTTCGAGCTGATGGTGCCCGACGGCGCGTTGGAGCCGACGTTCGGCCAGGGCCTGCTCGACGTGCTCACCGCGACGCACCGGTTCCCGCTCGAGTGGAGCGTCACCGCCATTCTCGATCGCCCGTGGAAGTTGAACCTGAAGGCCAGCGTCGACGTGCAGGTGATGGCGCGCCCGAAACCGGTCGTGAAGAAGCGCGCGCCGAAGCCGAAGACCGCGAAGCCGAAGAAGCGAAAGTCAGATCGCGCCGGGTGAGTCGCTGGCCCGCTTTGCCGTACGCATCAACGCGCGGAACTCGGGCGAGTCGACCTTCATCACCATCAACGTGAGCCGCGTGTGCGGGTCGAGCGTGATGGTGCGCTCTTCTCCGTGCAGCAGGCCGAGGCGCCCGCTCGAGCGCCCCGACGGCAGCTCGAGATCGAGCCACACGCCGTACCCTGCGCCCTCTTCTTTCGGCTGCAGCAACAGCCGGTAGTCGGGCAACGGCGCGCCCGGGGTCCACTTCTCGGCGAACAACCGCTTGCCCTCGAAGCCCACCAACCGCGGCGCGCCGACCGACTTGCCGTCCTGCTCCATGTGAATCGCGAAGTAGAGCTTGTCGGGATCTCGCGTCGACGGGCCGCTCGACGCACACGCCGTCACGACCGCTGCCAACAGCCCGACACCGACGATCATGAACGCGCGGCGGAGGTGACGCACCATGCTGCTCCCCGTAGCAACTTCGACACCAGCGACTGCCCCAACGAATCCAGCGACCTGCGACAGCCGCCACGAGTGACAGGCTGACAACCACGCCCGCCACAAACGCGCGTCGCGGACAAACTGACACGACGCCCCGCCTCTTCCCCGATTTCGAGGGCCCCGCACGAATGGACAGGGCCGAGTCGTTCGGCTTGAAGCCCTCGCCATGACTCCCGCCGACGTTCGCGCGCTGTTTCCCTCGTTGTCGGAGCTGGTGTGGCTGAACGCGGCCGCGTCGTCTCCCCTCTGCACGCCCGTCGCCCAGGCCATGCGCGCCAACATCGACGAGTGCGAACACAAGGGCGACCTCGGCTTCCCGAAGTGGCTGTTGCAGAAAGAGGCGGTGCGCGCGCGGCTGGCCACCTTCGTCGGCGCGAAGCCGCATGAGGTCGCGTTCACGCCGTCGACGTCGTTCGGGTTTCACGTCATCGCGCAGTGCCTGAAGGCGCGCGGCATCACCGAGGTGCTGACGCTGGAGCACGAGTTTCCCTCGACCACCGTGCCGCTGCTCTTCGACGGGCTCACCGTGCGTGGCGTGCGACGACGGCCTGATGGCAGCTACCCGCTCGCCGACATCGAAGCGGCGCTGCGGCCTTCGACTGGTGCCGTGGCGATGTCGCTGGTGCAGTTCAACTCGGGCTTCCGCGTCGACATCGAAGCCGTCGCGAAGCTGTGCCGGCAGAAGGGCCTTCCGCTCGCGCTCAATGGGGCTCAGGCGCTCGGGCATGTGCCCATCGACGTGCACGCGCTGGGCGCTTCGTTCCTCTCGATGACGAGCCACAAGTGGCTGGGTGCAGGCTACGGCACCGGCATGTTGGTGGTGACCGACCCGTGGCTCGACGTGCTGCCGATGGCGGGCTGGCTGTCGGTGAAGCCGGAGTCGTTGTGGCAGGCCTTCCCCGAGACGACGCGGGTCGACGACGCGGCGGGCTTCATCGCGAACGGAACGAAGCTTCGGCGCGAGGCCTCGGCCATCGAAGGTGGTGGCGGCATGTGGCTCAACTGTCACGCGCTCGACGCCGCGCTCGACGTGCATGAGCGGGTGGGCGTGAAGACGACGCTCGCGCACGTGCATCGGCTGCAGGCGATGCTGCGTGAGGGGCTGCGCCGGCGTGGATTCTCACCGAACGCGCCCGATGCACCCGAGCAGTCGAGCGGCATCTGCGTGGTGCCGGTGCAGGGCCCGCCCGAAGACGTGGTGCGCGCGCTCATCAAGGCCCGGCACATCGTCACCACGCCGCGCGGTGGAGGCCTTCGCATCAGCACCCACGTGTTCAACACCGAAGAAGATGTCGACGCGCTGCTCTCGGGCTTCGACGCGGTGGGCGTGAAACCGGCATGATGCCGCCGCGAGGGGAGCAGCCATGAACGTGAAGTGCCCGCACTGCAACGCGCCGACGACGCTCACCGATGGAGAGGTCTCGAGAGAGTGCCCGTACTGTCACTCGCTCATCCGCGCGCCGGCCGACCCCTCGGTGCCGGGCCCCCGAAAGAGCCCCGTCGGCCTCCTCGTGCTCATCCTCGCTGGCGTCTTCGTCTGTCTCGGCGCGGGCGCAGGCATGTTCCTCTTCACGGCGGTCAAAGCGCCGCCGCCGCCAGTCGTGGTCGCTGTTCCGACGTCACCGCCACCGCAACCCGCTGACCCTCCGCCCCCGCCGCCCTCACCGGTGAAGCGGGTGCTCGCGTTCGGAGAAGCAGGCACCGGCGCGGGGCAGCTCGATCACCCCGTGCAGCTCGCGATCGGGCCCGATGGAGCCTTCTTCGTCGCGGAGAGCGGCACCGGACGTGTGCAGAAGTTCGACGCGAGCGGGAAGTACGTCGACGTCATCACGCTGCCGCCCGACACGCTCACGAAGCAGCTCGGCGTCTTCGGCATGACGATGGACGTGAAGGGCCAGCTCTACGTGAACCGCGTGGGCGACGTGCTCGTCTACGACGCCGCGACGCTGAAGCTCGCGCGCACCATCGCCGGCAGCTACCCCGACGTGTACTTCCACGGAGGCCTCGCCGCCGACCCGACGGGCCACGTGTTCGCGCTCACCGACCGCATGGGCGATGTGGACCTCGTCACCGTCGACCCGAGCGGCAAGCGCACCGGCAAGAAGCGCGTCGACGCGAAGGACGTGGCGGTCGATGGCGTGGGCACGAAGGTGCTCGTCGGTGACGACCTCGTGGTGCTCGACGCGAAGGGCGAGGTGACGTCCAAGGTCGCTGGCGTCGACGCGCGCTCGCTCGCCCTCGACGGCAAGGGTCACGTCTTCATCGCGAAGGGCTCGACCGTCGAGGTGTTCGACCTGAAGGGCACGAAGCTGCTCTCGCTGCCCGTTCACGCCGACGACCTCGCGCTCGACGCCCAGCACCGGCTCGTCACGCTCTCGGGCGGCGCGGTCGAAGTGCACGAAGTCGACCTCGACGCGGGCGCCGTGAAGTAGAAGCGCCGCCGACGATGGAACGCACCGAACGACTGCTCGACCTGGTGGCGCTCCTGCTCGACTCGAAGCACCCCATTTCGTGGCCTGCTCTGCGCGAGGCCTTCAAGGCCGACTACGGCACGGGCTCGCTCGAGTCGTGTGAGCGCAAGTTCGAGCGCGACAAGGCCGAGCTGCTCGAGCTGGGCATTCCGCTCACCTTCATCAAGGGCGATGACGAGCACGAAGAGGGCTACGTCGTCGATCGCGACGCGTACTACCTGCCCGAGGTGTCGCTGTCGGCCGAAGAGCTCGCGGTGCTGTACGCGGCAGGCTCGGCGGCGCTCGGCTCGGGCGGCTTCCCCGGCAGTCAGGATCTCGCCCACGCGCTGCGGAAGATTGGCTTCTTCACCGACGGCCCGCCGCCCGCACCGAAGGTTCGGCTCGAGCTCGGTGGTGTCGCCGAGACGAAGGACCTGCCCGAGCGCCTCGACGCGCTGTGGAGCGCCATCACCACCCGCAAGTCCGTCACCCTCGACTACTTCTCACCGCACTCGAAGCAGGAGTCTCACCGCGTCGTCGACGCCTACGGCCTCGCGCTGCGCCGCGGGCTCTGGAGCCTCGTCGGCTACTGCCACCTTCGACAGGCGATTCGCACCTTCCACGTGCACCGCATGCACCGCGTGACGGTGAACGCCTCGAAGCCGAAGTCGCCCGACTACGAAGTGCCGGCCTCGTTCTCGCTCGAGGCCTACGTCGCGACGTGGCCCTGGCAGCACCTCTTTCACGAGCCCATCGACGTCGACGTGTTGCTCACGGGCGAGCTCGCGCCGCTGGCGGGCACCCTCTTCCCTTCCACGCCCGTGACGGACGAGCGCGGCGCCCGCGTCACCGTGCGCGCGACCGACCTCGACGGGCTGCTCACGTACGTGCTCTCGCTCGGCGCGCAGGCGAAGGTGCTCGGGCCCGACCGCGCGAAGGCCAGACATCGCGAGCTCGCGCTGGCCGTGTTCACCGCGCACGGAGGCGTGACGCCATGACGCCCGAAGGCCGCACCGACGTGCACGAGCGCCTGCGACGGCTGCTCTTCCTCGTGCCCTTCGTCTCCCGCAACCAGGGCCGCAGCGTCGACGAGGTGGCGAAAGAGCTCGGCATCAAGCGCGACGAGCTGCTGAAGGAGCTCGACCTGCTCGCCTTCGTCGGCCGCCCGCCGTTCCAGCCCGACGACTTCGTCGACATCTACGTCGAGGACGACAAGGTGTACGTCGATCTCGATCAACGCCTCTCGGCACCTCCGCGGCTCACGGCGGCCGAGGGTGTCGCGCTCGCCGCGGCGGCGGCGCTGCTGAAGCCGGGGCACTCTGACGCGCTCAAGTCGGCCATCGAGAAGCTCGAGAAGGTGCTGCCGGCGCACGCGGTGAAGTCGTTCCGCGAGATGGGCAAGCGGCTCGACCTCACGCTCGAGGCGCCCACGGGGCTCGCGACGCTGAGCCAGGCCATCGTCGAGCACCGCGTCGTCACCTTCGACTACCTGACGAGCGCCACCGCGCACGCCGAGCGCCGCAAGGTGCAGCCGCTCGAGCTCTTCAGCCACCGCGGCCAGTGGTACCTGTCGGGCTTCGACGTCGGCCGGCAGAGCGAGCGCCTGTTCCGCCTCGACCGCATGGGCACGCCCGAGGTGACGGCCGAGACGTTCGAGCCCCGCCCCTCGAGCCACACCTCGCTCCCCGGCGTGAATCAGTCGGTGCAGAAGGTGACGGTGCGCTTCGAGGCGAAGACCGCGCCGTACATTCGCGAGCGCTTCGGCGTCGATGCGCGCGCGCTGCCCGAAGGCCGGGTCGAGGTCGAAGTGCCTGGTGACAACGTGCGCTGGCTCACCGGCTGGGTGCTGTCGTTTGGAGGCGCCGCCACCGTCACGTCACCCGACTGGGCGATTCGAAGCGTTGCCGAGGCAGCCAAGGCGTCACTAGAGTAGCGCTTCCTTTTCGATGGGTTTCCAACTCGTCATCTCCGAGGGCAAAGAGGCTGGCCGGGAGTTCCTCTTTGACCAGGCATCGGTCGTCATCGGGCGCACGCCAGAGTGCGACGTGATTCTCTACGACGCGGGCGTCTCGCGTCGGCACGCGCGCATCTTCGACGAGGGCGCTGGCTTTCACATCGAAGACCTGGGCTCGTCGAACGGCACCATCGTCAACGGCAGCAAGGTCGGGAAGCAGGCGCTCAAAGACGGCGACAGCATCACGCTGGGGCCGGTGAAGTTCACCTTCGCGGGCGTCGCAGGAGACGTGCCCGAAGAGCCCTCGACTGAGGTGCCGCAGGAGTCGGGTCAGCACACCCGCGTCGTGAACGCCTCCGAGCTCAAGCGCTCGCGCAACAAGGGCGTCGCGATGCTGCCGAAGAACGTGAACACCGGCGAGCGCGAGAAGATCGAGCGCCGCTCGACGACGGTGATGCCCGCGCTGACGGGGCCGCGGCCGAGCGCTCCCAAAGTTCCGCGCGCGAGTCGCCCCAGCGGGCCCAACGCGCTGATCAAGCCCAACCCTGCCGCGCTACCGGCCACCGAGAGTGAGAGCGGCCTCGAGCAGGTGAAGATTGGCGGCGCCGCAGAAGAGCAGCGCCTGTCGGCGGCCGAGCGCGCGCGCCTCAAGCGTGGTGGAGCCGTCGGTGCCGCGAAGCTGTTCTGGATCGACGCGTCACGCCCGAAGCGCCTCGCGGTCGCTGGCGGCGGCGGGCTCTTTCTCTTGATGGTGCTGGCGCTCTTCGTCTCGGTGCTGCTGCCCGAAGAGACGAAGAAGAAGAAGCCAGAGGCCACCGAGGTCACCGACGAGCCCATCGACCAGAGCTACGGCGTCGGCGAGGGCGTCACGTATGAGCGCGTCGACCAGAAGGAGTTCGACTTTCAGGTGAAGTCGCCGGTCGACGTGATGGTGGTGCTGCACTACCAGTGCTCGGACCTCTCGGAGAACGAGGTGAGCATCTCGATCAACGGCGTCGACATGGGCTTCGCCCCGCCCGACACGCTGGCCGTCAACGAGCGCACGGTCGAGCTGTTGATTCCGTCGAAGCACATCAAGCGAAACCAGACGAATACGGTCGTCTTCGACAACATGAAGAACCCGCCCGAGAAGGACCCGTGGCGGCTGTGGAACGTGTGGATCGAAGTGACCGTGCTGCCCGAGAAGGACCCGGTCGGGCTCAAGGCCGACGCGAACGAGCGCTTCAAGCGCGGCGAGCAGAAGTGGGAGCAGCGCGACATCGGCTCGGCCAACCGCTGGGAGGCGTACAAGGCGTTTCGCGAGGCGTGGCTCACCTACGAAGCGCTCGACCCCGAAGAGCGCGGCCCCATCTACCAGCTCGCCCACGACCGAATGGCCGAGGCCCGCCGTGAGCTCGACCTGCAGTGCAACAAGCTGCTGATGCAGGCGCGCGGCGAGTTCAGCCAGGGCAAGTACGACGCGGCCTCGGCGACGCTCGACTGGGTCGAGAAGTTCTTCCCCACCAAGGCGCACCCGTGCCAGCTCCGCGCGATGCAGGAGCGGGCCGAGCTCGCCTCGACGCTGGAGTAACCGATGACGCGCAGAGATCTCGTCGTGGTCGCACTGCTGACCATCTTCACGTGCGGCATCTACGGCCTGTACTGGCAGTACAAGACGACCGAAGAGCTGAAGGCCGTCACCCGCAAGGACCTGAACGCGGGCCTCGAGCTGCTGCTCACGCTCGTCACCTGCGGCATCTTCGGCATCTACGCGCACTATCGAAACGCGCAGATCGTCACCGAGCAGATGCGGGCGCTGCGCGGCGCGCATGAAGACAAGTCGATGGTGATTCTGGCGCTCGATGTGGCGAGCCTGGTCGTCGGAGTCACCTGGGTCGTCGCGGTGGTGATTCTGCAGGACGAGCTGAACAAGCTGGCCGAGGCGGGCACGGGCGTGCAGCCGCTCGACTCACAGCGCGTGGGCTGAAGTCAGAACCTGAAGACGACGGCGCCGGTGGGCGGCGGTTCGGCCCTGCCCCACTCGAAGGCGATGAGGGTTCCCACCGAGGGCAACGCCCAGAGCAGGCCCAGGCCGACGAGGTAGCCAGCGCCGGGGAGCGTCGCGAGCGGCAGGCCCACGAGCAGCCCCACGACGAGGCCCAGGAGCGCGCCGATGACGCTGCGGCCGGTGCCTCCTTCGGCGCCGAGCAGGTGGCCCGCGACGATGACGGCGATGGGCGCGAGCACCGCTCCGATGATGGTGGCCGAGAGGAACCCGCCGAAAAAGCCGACGAACGACTGCAGCGCGGTGAAGCCGGCGTACGCGGTGAACGGGAGCACGACTCCACCGCCGAGCACCACCGCGCTCTCGGTGAGCAGGCGAGCGGAGCGGGAGGGCTTCGCGACGTCGAGCGGCAGCTCCGAGAATGCAGTCGGTCGATCCATCGCAGGCTGCAGCTCGCCCGACTCCGCCATGACAGCAGTTCGAGGCTCCACCGTCTCGGACTGAGCGAGCGCGGGCAACGTCACCAGCAGCGCGAGCACCTCAACGCGAAGCACGGGTCACCTCGAGGGTCGTGATCAGGTCTGACTCCAGGAAACCGCGGGCGGTCTGATCGTCCTGCAGGCGCCAGCGGAAGAACGCGGCCATGGCTCCGGCCGTCACGCGACGGGTCTCTGCGCGGTTCGGCCCCTCGAAGCACAGCCCGCCCGAGGTCGTGTCGGCGTCGAGCATGTCGGCGTGGCCCTGCCCTTTCACGACGAGCAGCGTCGTCGGCGGCGCGGTGCGCTCGAAGAAGTGCTGAAAGTTGTCGCCCTCGGGTGCGCAGCTGCCGCCCTTCTCCATGCCGATGATGAGTGACGGCGGCGCGGTCTCGACGGGGCCGGGCAACGACTCCGGCTGCGCTGAGAGCAGCGGGCCACCCTTCCCATCGACGGGGTCCACACCGACGATGCCGCGCGTGACGTACTTCTCCTGCGCGGTGAGCCACCACGTCACCTTCCCGCCGCGGGAGTGACCAGCCACACCGATGGGCCGAGGATCAGCCGCGCTGCCCATGACGGTCGCGGCGTTCAGGTGCGCCCACTCGGCCACGCGACGCGCAGCCCTGGCTTCGTCGGGAGCGCCCTCCTTTCCCAGCGGCACGCCATCAGCCGGGTACATCTGCGGCGCGACGACGACGAAGCCGTGCGAGGCAAGGTGCGAGAGGAGCTCGTCGTAGCCACGACGGTCGCTCAGAAAGCCGTGCTGGAATTGAACGACCGGGTACGTGCCCGGGGTGACGGGCGCGGTGAGGCGCACGGGCTTCGGTGCGCCGAGCTCTCCTTCTTTGAGATCGCGTTGAACGACCTCGAGCGGGCCGGGCAGAAATGGATCTCCGCGCGAGACGAAGACGACGCCGGGCGCCATCGGCTCGGGAGGCGCGGTGGCCACCGGGCCGCAGCCGATCAGCAATGCCATGGGGAAGAGCCGCATCGCGCGTGTCATTCACGCCTCGGCCACTGCTCGCAAGCCGAACTGGTCACGTCTTTCGTTGCGATCTCGGCCCCTCGGCGGAATAACGCACCTCGCCATGGCCCAGATCGACTCCTTCAAGACCCGCACGAAGCTCACCGTTGGTGGAATTGCCTACGACACGTTCTCGCTGAAGCTGCTCGCGAAGCAGTTCCCCAGCATCGAGAAGCTGCCGTTCTCGCTCAAGGTGCTGCTCGAGAACCTGCTCCGCACCGAAGACGGCCGCGTCGTGAAGAGCGACCACGTCGAGGCGCTCACGAAGTGGAACCCCAAGTCCGAGCCCGACACCGAGATCTCCTTCACGCCCGCGCGCGTGCTGCTGCAGGACTTCACCGGCGTGCCCGTCGTCGTCGACCTCGCCGTCATGCGTGAGGCCCTCGCCTCGATGGGCGGCAACCCGCAGAAGGTGAACCCGCTCTGCCCGCTCGACCTCGTCATCGACCACTCGGTCATGATCGACAAGTTCGGCTCGAAGTCGGCCTTCGCCGAGAACGTCGACATCGAGTTCGAGCGCAACACCGAGCGCTACGCCTTCCTCAAGTGGGGCCAGAAGGCGCTCAAGAACTTCCGCGCCGTGCCGCCCGGCACCGGCATCTGCCACCAGGTCAACCTCGAGTACCTCGCGCAGGGCATCTTCAAGTCGGCCGAAGGCGCGCTCTACCCCGACACGCTCGTCGGCACCGACTCGCACACCACGATGATCAACGGCCTCGGCGTCGTCGGCTGGGGCGTCGGTGGCATCGAGGCCGAAGCCGCCATGCTCGGTCAGCCCATCACCATGCTGATTCCGCAGGTGGTCGGCTTCAAGCTCACCGGCAAGCTCGCTCCCGGAGCGACGGCCACCGACCTCGTGCTCACCGCGACCCAGATGCTCCGCAAGAAGGGCGTCGTCGGAAAGTTCGTCGAGTTCTACGGCCCCGGCATCACCTCGCTGCCGCTCACCGACCGCGCCACCGTCGCCAACATGGCCCCCGAGTACGGCGCGACCATCGGCTTCTTCCCCATCGACGAAGAGACGCTCAACTTCCTGCGCCTCTCGGGCCGCTCGCCCGAGCACGTCGCCGTCGTCGAGGCCTACGCGAAAGAGAACGGCTTCTTCCACACCGCGAGCTCGCCCGAGCCCGTCTTCAGCGACACGCTCGAGCTCGACCTCTCCACCGTGCAGCCGTGCCTCGCCGGCCCGGCCCGCCCGCAAGACCGCGTGCTGCTGAAGGACATGAAGTCGTCCTTCCCCAAGAACGTGAAAGACATTCTCAAGGTGCAGGACGGTGACGCGAAGCTGTCGGCGAAGGCCACCGTCACGCAGGGCGCGCAGAGCTACGAGCTCACCAACGGCGCCGTCGTCATCGCCGCCATCACCTCGTGCACCAACACCTCGAACCCGTCAGTGCTGCTCGGCGCGGGCCTGCTCGCGAAGAAGGCCGTCGAGCTCGGCGTGAACGTGAAGCCCTGGGTGAAGACGTCGCTCGCGCCCGGCAGCCAGGTCGTCACCGACTACCTCACCGAGGCCGGCCTCATGCCGTACCTCGAGGCGCTCGGCTTCCACGTCGTCGGCTACGGCTGCACCACCTGCATCGGCAACTCGGGCCCGCTGCCGGCTCCCGTCACCAACGCCATCGTCGAGTCGGGCATCGCCGCGGCCGCCGTCATCTCGGGCAACCGCAACTTCGAGGGCCGCGTGCACCCGCACGTGCGCATGAACTTCCTCGCGAGCCCCGGCCTCGTCGTCGCCTACGCCATCGCGGGCCACACGAACTGGGACCCGAACACCGAAGCCATCGCTCACGACAAGAACGGCAAGGCGCTGTTCCTGAAAGACCTCTGGCCGACCAACGAAGAGATTCAGGTCGCGCTCAAGAGCGTCACCGCGAACCAGTTCAAGAAGCGCTACGCCGACGTGCTCAATGGCGACAAGCAGTGGCAGGAGCTGAAGGTGAAGGAAGGCGCGACCTTCGAGTGGGACCTCAAGTCGACCTACGTGCGCAAGCCACCCTTCTTCGACAACCTTCCCAAAGAGCCGGCGCCCATCAAGGACATCGCCGGAGCGCGCGTGCTCGCGGTGCTCGGAGACTCCATCACCACCGACCACATCTCGCCGGCCGGTGACATCGACAAGAAGGGCCCCGCCGCGAAGTACCTCACCGAGCAGGGCGTGAAGCCCGAAGACTTCAACTCGTTCGGCGCGCGTCGCGGCAACCACGAAGTGATGATGCGCGGCACGTTCGCGAACATTCGCCT
>JBEOKA010000095.1:0-19835 GCA_040275325.1 Myxococcaceae bacterium
CTCGCGCGATCTTTGCGCAACAGCCCAGCCGGCGCGTGACGGGCGAGCACGCGACGCGCGGCCCGAACATCGGTGTCGGGGCCATTGCCCAGCGACTTCGCGAACGCCGTCGTCACGCTCCACAGCAGCGCCGCGCGATCGGTCCAGTCGCGAAACGCGTGCTCTGCCTTCGGGTCCTGGCTGAGCTCGACCAGCGCATGCTTCGCCTCGTCGAGCAGGGCCGAGACACGCGACTGCACGTCGGCGGGCGCTTCACCCGCGAACTTCTCGACCTCGGCAAACAACACCTCGTGGCCCCCCTCTTTGCGGAGCGCGCGGAACGCGTCGAGCACGAGAATGTTCGTCGTGCCTTCCCAGATGGGCAGCACCTGCGCGTCACGCAGCACGCGCGCCATCGGCCAATCTTCGATGTAGCCGTTACCCGCGAGCACTTCGACGCCCTCGCTCGCGACGCGCACCGCCCACTTGCCGAGCACGTACTTGAGCAGCGGCGTCAGCATGCGCAGCGTGCGGCGCTCCTGCTCCGAGCCACCGCCCGCGTCGACCGTGTCCATCAGCTTCACGCCGCGGAACGCCCAGAGCAGCGCGAGCCGTTGTTCACTCGCCATGTCGAGCAACGTCTCGGCGAGCAGCGGGTGTTCGATCACCTTCTTGCCGAAGGCCACGCGCTGCTCGGCCCAGTCGAGCGCCTCGACGACCGAGCGCCGCATCACGCCGACCGACGCGATCGCGTTGTACAGGCGCGACAGGTTCAGCATCTCGGCCATCTGGTGAAAGCCCTGGCCCGGGCCGCCGAGCAGGTACGCCTCGGCGCCGTCGAGCGTCACCTCTCCCGTGGGGAAGCTGCGCTCGCCGAGCTTGTCCTTGATGCGGTCGATTCGAAACGCGTTGCGCTGGCCGTTCTCGAGCGTGCGCGGCAGCACGTACAAGCCGAGGCCACGCGTGCCGGGCCCCGCGCCTTCGGGCCGCGCGAGGATCATGATCACGTCGGCGTCGACGTTCGAGCAGAACCACTTGTCGCCGAAGAGCTTCACCGCCTCACCGGGGGTGCCGTTGCCGCCCTTCGCCACGGTCGAGACCTGACCGACGTCGCTGCCGCCGGCCTTCTCGGTGAGGAACATCGCGCCCGTGTAGAGCGTGGAGAGATCGGTCGACGAGAGCCTGGGAACGAAGCGCTCCTGCAGCGTCTTCGTGCCGTGCTTCACGAGCAGCCGCGCGGCGCCGTCGGTCATGCAGACCGGGCAGAACATGCCCGCTTCCGCCTGTGCGAAGAGGTAGCCCAGGCCCATGGTGAGCGCCTTGCCGGCCGTTCCGCGTTCGGCCGCGAGCGCCGGGTTGTACGTCGCCGCGACGATGCCGCCGCCGTAGCCGAGCTGCTGCAGAGCCTTGTAGCTGTGGTGGTAGTCGATCTCGTCGATGCGGGCGCCGGTGTGATCGAAGTTCACCAGCCGCGGGCCGTTGTGGTCGGCCTGCTGCGCCCAGCGCGCGCCTTCGTTCGCGGCGCCATCACCCATCTTCTCGAGGCGCGGCTTCGCCTTCTCGAACGTGGCGCCCAGCTGCGCCGACATCACGCGCTTCAACGCCGCTTCACTCTCGAACCAGCTCTGCTTCCGGGTCGTCATCGTCGTTCTCCTTTTCCATCCAACAGCGCGTCCCACGTCGCGGTGACCTCGGCCTCGCGGGCCAGCACCAACGCCACGGCCTCGGCTCCGAACTTCGCGCGCTCGGCGTCGAGTGACGCCACGGCCTGCGCGCGGGTGCGCACGTCACCAAACGCCTGCTCCACCTTCTCGCGCTGCTCGGCCTTGAGCCCGAGCGTCACCTTGTCGAACTCCTTCACGGCCTCCGCGCCCGTGAGACGACTGATGGTGCGCTGGGCGACGACGGCGCCGACGAGCTCTTCGAGGGCGTCGAGCTCGGGCTCCGAGAGCTGCAGCGCTTCACGCAGTGAACGCTCGCGTTTGGCCTTCGCCTTCATGTCGAGCGCGCCACCGTCATCGCCCACCAGCGCGCGCAGCTGCTGGTGATACGTGAGCCAGGCGTCGAGCTTCGCGGCCGTGAGCGTGAGGCCAGCGTCGACCGACGTGGGCGTCGCCGGCTGCGGCACCACGGGCGCCTCGACAGACGTCTGCTTTCGCTCGGGGCACGCGACGAAGAGCAGCGAGAGGAGGAGCGGCAGCCTGTTCATCGCCGGCCACCATACCGTCTGATTCTCGGTTCACCCTGTCTGAGAAAAGAGACGACGCACCGTGACGTCGGGTGGTCGTGATCGGCTTTGACCGCAGAGAAGCCGCGACCTAATTCTCGACGCACCGATGCGAGTTTTTCTGGTCCGACACGGTGACGCTGATGCTGACATTCCCGACGGGCTGGACGACGAGGCGCGGGCGCTGACGGCTCGGGCGCGCATGGCGTTGCCGGGGCACTTTCAGGCAATCGCAGCGATCGTGGGCACTCCCGACGTGATGGTGATGAGCCCGCTCGTGCGCGCGGTGCAGACGGCGACGTTGCTCGCGCAGACGGTCGGCTACGAAGGCCCGATGCGGTCGACGCGCATGCTCTTCCCCGACGGGCCGGTGGGCGCGCTCGAGAACCTGCTGGCTGAGAACGAGGGCAAGTCGGTGATCCTCGTCGGGCACCAGCCGTCGATGGGCGCGGCGGCGGCGCACTTCCTCGGTATGTCGTCGTTTCCCAAGCCGGTCACGCCCGGCACGGTCATCGGCATCGAGCGACCCGAAGGCGGCGGAGCGGGAACGCTGTTTCTCTACGCAGCTCCCGGCCAGCCGATCGTTCGTGCGCTCGAGCGCGAGACGCCCTGAGGGTTGCAGCGCCTTCGACCGGCCCTTAGACCGCAGGCATGGATGACGCGGGATACGGTGCGGCGGTCTCGGTGGTGCTGAAGAAGCTCGTGAAAGCGGTCGACGCGGCCGATCCCGATGTCGTCGAGTGCGACGCGACGGCCGACATGGTCACCATCACCGCGACGAGGACGGGCGAGAAGGTGATCGTGAACACACAGCGCGCGGTGCACCAGCTCTGGGTCGCGGGCAAAGGTGCCGGCGTGCACTTCTCGCTTGGGGCCGATGGGCGGTGGCTCGACGACAAGCAGAAGGGCCTCGAGATCGTCGCGTGGGTCGCGGAGTGCGTCGAGTCTGCGAGCGGCGTGAAGCTGACGTTCTGAAAGTCAGCGCCAGCTCAGCCCATCGAGATGCGGTTCTTCTTGGGCTTCGTCGGCATCGCAGGCGCATCCACCTTGTTGCCGCCCGACTCCTGTGCGCGCTTCAGCGCCAGCGACGCCTCACGCACCAGCGCTCCGAAGCTCACGCCCTGGGTCGGGTCGACGCCGGGGTCGAAGCTCGCCAGCCCAATCGACGCGGTGCCCTTCTCGAACGAAGGCAGCGTGGCCAACTTCTTCACCATGCGTTCGGCCACGATGCCGGCGCCTTCACGCGGCGTGTGCGGCAGAAACACGAGGTACTTGTCCTCGGCGAACGGCATGGCCACGTCGATGTCGCGAATGAGTTCGCTGATCGCCGTCAGCACCTCTGACCGAATCGTCGCGCGCTGGAACTCGGGGCTGGACTCCTTCGCGAGGTACTCGTCGAGCTTGTCGAGGCTGACCAGCAACAGCGCCACCGGGTAGGCGTAGCGCTTCGAGCGCTTCACCTCGAGCAGCATGTACTTCTTGAAGAACGTCTCATCGGCGGTGTTCACACCCGGCCCGCGCGGCTTCGGCACGGGAGACGGCGGCGGCTGGGTCTTCAGCTTCTCGACCTGCCCCGCGAGCTCGAGAATTCGCAGGCGCAGCTCGCGCAGCTTCAACACCGCGCGCACCGAGTTGAGCACCGCGGGCTTCTTCAGCGGTCCGTTGAGAAAACAATCGGCGTTCACGGCCGTCGCGCGGTCGAACGCTTTGTCCTCTTCGGGCGGGTACACGAGAATGATGCACAGCTCGGGCACCAGCTTGCGCAGCTGCACCGCGAGCACTTCACCGTCGAACGAGCCCGACACCGACGCGATGACGACGTCGGGAGCCTTCGCGCGAACGAGCTGCACGGCCTCGTCGAGGTAATGCACGGCCTGCACCTCTGCGCGCCCGTCGAGGAACTTGCGCAGGGCGTTGCAGATGGGAGCCGAAGGCTCAGCGACGAGGACGCGCGGAGGAGGCACGGAGGAGTTGGCTCAAACCTCGAGCACTTCCTTCTCCTTCTTGGCCACCACGTCGTCGATCTGCGCGATGCCGGCGTCGGTCTCTTTCTGCACCTTCTCCTGCGCGCGCTTGTTGTCGTCTTCGGTGATCTTCTTGTCCTTCAGCAGGGCCTTGAGCTTCTCGTTGGCCTCGCGGCGCTCGTTGCGCACGGCAACCTTGTGCTCTTCGCCCTTCGCCTTCACGTCCTTGGCGATCTCCTTGCGGCGCTGCTCGGTCAGCGGAGGAATCGGCAGGCGAATGATCTCACCGTCGTTCTGCGGGGTGAGACCGAGGTTGGCCTCGTGAATCGCCTTCTCGATGTCCTTCAGAATCGTCTTGTCCCACGGCTTGACGGTGATGAGGCGCGCCTCGGGAACGGCGATGGCGGCGCACTGCGCGAGCGGCGTGGGCGTGCCGTAGAAGTTCACGCGAACGGGGTCGAGCATCGCGGCGCTGGCGCGGCCGGTGCGGATCTTCGTCATGTGGCCCTTGAGCGCGTCGATGGTCTTCTTGATCAGCTCCGACAGGCCCTTCACCACGTCGTCATGCGCAGCCATGTGTCACTCCTTGTGAGAAGCGTTCAGCTTTGAATCAGGCCAGAGCCGTCTCGCCGTGGCCGACGATGGTGCCGATCTCTCCGGGCTTGAGCACGGCGCGCTCGATGTTCCCGGTCTCGGTCATGTCGAAGACGACGATGGGCAGCTTGTTGTCCATGCACAGCGAGATGGCAGTGGAGTCCATCACGTTGAGGTTCTTCTGCAGCACGTCCATGTACGTGAGCGTGCGGTAGCGCTTCGCGGTCGGCACCTTCTTCGGGTCGGCCTCGTAGATGCCGTCGACCTTGGTCGCCTTGAGAATGACGTCGGCGTTGATCTCCATCGCGCGCAGCGAGGCGGCGGTGTCGGTCGTGAAGTACGGGTTGCCGGTGCCGGCGGCGAAGATGACGACGCGCTCCTTCTCGAGGTGGCGCACGGCGCGGCGGCGAATGTACGGCTCGGCGATCTGCTCCATCTTGATGGCCGAGAGCACCCGCGTCTGGCCGCCGAGCTGCTCGAGCGCGTCCTGCATCGCGAGGCTGTTGATGCAGGTCGCGAGCATGCCCATGTAGTCGGCGCTCGCGCGGTCCATGCCGCGGGTCGCGCCCTGCACGCCGCGGAAGATGTTGCCGCCGCCGATGACGAGCGCGACCTGCACGCCCGCCTTCTGCAGGTTCAACACCTGCTGCGCGATGCCCGTGAGGACGCCGGGGTTGATGCCGTACTTGTCGTCACCCATCAACGCTTCGCCGGACAGCTTCAGCAGAATGCGCTTGTACCCGCCGGTGCTCTTCTTGGAGGCGCTCATGGCGGAGACGGGCTTGTAGCCTTGCCCCGCACGCTTGGGGAGCGAGAAACGCGCAGCGAAGGAGCGTTCTTCGTCGATTGTGCGAGGCCGAGGTCGCTCACGAGCCGTTCGAGGCCCTCGATGACGGCGACGACGCGCGGCACCTGGCGCAGCGCCTGGTGGGTGACGACGAGGAAGGGCGAGTTCGGCACGTTGGGAAACGGTACGGGCACGGCGACGAGACCACGCAGCTTCGCCTGCGCGCTGGTGGTGACGATGGCGCCGACGCCTGCCTGCGCTGCCGCGCACATGGTGAGGAACTCGTTCGTCTCCATCACGCGTGGGCACGGCAGCAGCGAGAGCGCCTGGCGCAATGAGGGCACCTCTTCGGACCAGTCGATGAGCGGCACCTGCTCGAGTCGCGCCTTCGTCGGCAGACGTTTGATGAGCGACGGCGCGGCGTAGAGGCCGACAGGCACGTCACAGAGCTTTCGCACCAGCAGCGGGCCGGCGGCGGGCATGGTCGAACGAATGGCCACGTCAGCTTCATGCGAAGCGAGGTCCCTGACGCGCACGTCGGCGAGCACCTCGACGAGCAGCTTCGGGTACTTCACGCGAAGGCGCTGGAGCACCGGCGGCAGGAAGTCGACCGCCACTCCGGGTGGGCAGGTCAGCCGCACGCGCCCTTCTGGAGCAGCCTCGAGCCCTGCGAGCGCAGCGCCGGCGTCACGCATCGACGCGCCCATCGCCTCGGCCCACGGCCGCAGCTGGAGTGCCGCATGCGTCGGCGTCAGCCCTCCCCGGCTTCGGTCGAAGAGCGCGTGACCGACCTCTTCTTCGAGCGCGGCGATGCGCCTCGACATGGTCGCCTGGCCCACGCCCAGCGCCTTCGCCGCCTCGGTGAAGCTCTCGTGCTCCACCGCCGCCAGGAACAGCCGAACGTCGTCCCACGAGGCATTCGAAAATGGATGGCTGGTCTTCATTCATGGCCCTCAATCGCTGTTTCTGAATGCGTACAAAGAGCCCATGAACAACGAAACGCACCGACTCGTCCCCGCCGTCGTTTTCCTCCTGCTCTCAGGCTGCGCCTTCACCACGCACCCGACGAAGACCGAGCGCATCACCTCGCCCCGCACGCCGACGAATTGGAGCGACGCACTCTCGGGCTCGACCCAGCTCGAGTGGGAGCCCGTGCTGTCGGCGAAGTGGAAGGTCGATCGAAAGGGCCTCATCAACCTCGAGCGCGCGGAGGCGAAGGACCTGCCGAAGGATGAGATGGACATCGTGTTGCCGGTGCACGTGCTGCGTCACCCCACGCGCGGCACGTTCATCATCGACACCGGCATCTCGCAGGGCCTGAAAGACGGCTCGGGCGGTGGCATCGGGTGGCCGGTGAGCTCGTTCCTCGGGGCGATGAAACCCGAGGAGTCGCTGGCGAGCATTCTGAAGCGGCAGCCGGCTCCGCTCGCAGGCGTGTTCTTCACGCACCTGCACCTCGACCACGTGCTCGGCCTGCCTGACGTGCCCGCGGGGACGCCGCTGTACACGGGCCCTGGAGAGACCACGCCGACCTCGTTCCAGAACGCGTTTCTGCGCGGCACCTACGCCAACCTGTTCAAGGGGCAGCAGGCGACGACCGAGCTCGACGTGTCGCAGGGCGTGGCCATCGGCAGCGTGAAGAAGGCCATCGACTTCTTCGGCGACGGCTCGCTGTGGGTCATCGCGTCGCCGGGCCATACACCGGGCAGCCTCGCGTTCGTGGCGAACACGTCGAAGGGCTTCGTGCTGTTCGCGGGCGACACGAGCCACACGCGCTGGGGCTGGGAGCACCAGGTGGAGCCGGGCGAGTTCACCGGCGATCACACGCAGAACGTCGACTCGCTCTCGCAGCTCGCGTCGGTCGCGAAGGAACTGTCCGCGGTCACCGTGATGACCGGCCACGAGTGGGAGCCGGCCGGCCCCATCGTCGCGAAGTGACTACGGCAGTCGAACGCGCTTTGTGCACGAGAGCGCCGCGCCGTCGTCGCTCTGACCAGCTTCGATCCCTCCGAGCACGTCGGCCTCACACGACAGACTCAACACGCCCTGCCCCGCCAGCATCGCGCACCACGCCGCAGCGAACGGCTGGAACACCGAGGTCGTCTTCCGCTTCGGCGGCCGCGCGGGCGAGACGAGCTTCTTCGAGAGAAACTCGCTCACCTGCTTCACGCGCACCTCGTGAAACGCCATGCCGCACTCGGGCTGCTCGGTGTACGAGCACGTCACGCAGCACGCCTCGTAGTACTTCGACCACCGCCCGCAGTAGCTCTCGATGGCGACGTTGAAGAGCCGCTGCACCTCCATGCCCTGCTTGAAGGCCTCGGGGTTCGACTTCTTCAGCGGCAGCAGCAGCTCGTCGACCTTCGCGTTCATCACGCGCTTCGTGCACTGCTCGGCCTCGGCCGACACGCCGCGAATGGACGAGGTCGGGTACGTGTCTTTTGCGGGCCCGTAGGCGAGCCGGCACGCCTCGATGGTGCGCGCACGCTTCAATGACGCGCTCACCTCGTCAGGGTCTGGCTGCGCGACGACGAGGGCGATGAGCAACGAGATCATTGACGCTCCTACAACGACTCAGGGCCCCGTGATTTCTCACGGAGCCCTGGTCTGTCACTCATTCAGGCTGACGACTCAGGCCTGGCCGATGGTCTTGGCGACTTCAGCAGCGAGATCTTCCTTCTTCTTCTCGATGCCCTCGCCGACCTCGAACCGAATCACGCGGCCCAGCGTCAACGTCGCGCCGACCGTCTTGCCCGTCTCGGCCACGAGCTCCTTCACGCGCTTCTTGTCTTCCTTGATCGAGAACTGATCGACCAGGCAGACGTTCTCGAAGAACTTGCCGAGCTTGCCTTCGATGATCATCGGCCAGCGATCTTCGGGGGGCGGCTTCTTGTTCGGGTTGCGGATCTCACCGGGCGCAGGCGGCGGCGGGTTGCGAATCTCTTCGCGGTAGATCTCGCGCTCCTTCTCGAGCACGTCGGCCGGCACCTGCTCGCGGCTGACGTACTTCGGGTTCATCGCGGCGACCTGCATGGCGATCTCTTTCGCGAGCGCAGCCACCTCGGGCTTGTCGCTGCCGAGCACCTCGACCATGGCGGCGATGCGGCCGTTGGCGTGCAGGTACGTGCCGAGGCTGCCGCCTTCGACGGCGTAACGCTCGAAGCGGCGAACCGAGATGTTCTCGCCGATGGTGGCGATCTGCTCGGTCAGCGCGTCCTTCACCTTCTTGCCGTCAGTCCACGCCTGCTCGAGCAGGTTCTCGAGCGAGGTGGGCGCGTGACGGGCGACGTGCGTGACGAGGCCGCTCAGCAGCTTCACGAACGCGTCGTTGCGCGCGACGAAGTCGGTCTCGCTGTTGAGCTCGACCATGACGCCGAGCTTGCCGCCGTTGCTCACCTCGAGGCCCACGAGGCCTTCGGCGGCCACGCGTGCACCCTTGCTGGCAGCCTTCGAGATGCCCTTCTTGCGGAGCCACTCTTCGGCCTTCGTGAAGTCGCCCGCCGCCTCGGTGAGCGCCTTCTTGCAGTCCATCATGCCCGCGCCGGTCTTCTCGCGGAGCTCTCTCACCATCTGTGCGCTGATCTCAGCCATGTTCGTTCGTTCCTTCGAAAGAAAGTGGGGAGCGGGACTTACTCAGCCGCGGGAGCAGCAGGCGCGGCGGGAGCAGCAGCCTCGCCACCCTCGGCAGGAGCGGCCTCATCGGCGCTGGCCGGGCCACCCTTCATCTCGACCACGGGGCCACGGCCTTCACGGCGCGGGGCACGGCGGCGCGAGTCGCCACGGTCGTCGTCACGGCGGCCACCACCCTCGGAGCGGCGGCGGCTCTCTTCGGCGTCACGCTCGGCGGCGCCGGACGCACGGTAGCGCGCAGCACCCTCGACGCAGGCGTCGGCGATCTTGCCCGTGAAGAGCTTGATGGAGCGGATCGCGTCGTCGTTGCCGGGGATGACGTAGTCGATGCCTTCGGGATCGCAGTTGGTGTCGACGAGGCCGAGCACGGGAATGCCGAGACGGTTGGCCTCGTGCACCGCGATGGCTTCCTTCTTCGGGTCGATCACGAAGATGGCGCCGGGCAGGCGGGCGAGCTGCTTCACGCCGCCGAGGTTCTTCTCGAGCTTCTCGCGCTCACGCTCGAGGCCCGCGACTTCCTTCTTGGGCAGGCGGTCGAACGTGCCGTCTTCCTTCATCGTCTCGAGCGACTTGAGGCGGTCGATGCCCTGCTTGATGGTCTTGAAGTTGGTGAGCGTGCCACCCAGCCAGCGGTTGGTGACGAAGTACTGGCCAGCGCGCGAGGCCTCTTCACGAACGACGTCCTGGGCCTGCTTCTTGGTGCCGACGAAGAGCACCGCGCCACCGCGGGCCGTCACGTCGGAGACGAAGCGCAGCGCCGCGCGGGCGAGGCCGACCGTCTTCTGCAGGTCGATGATGTAGATGCCGTTGCGGGCGCCGAAGATGTACGGCTTCATCTTGGGGTTCCAGCGCTTGGTCTGGTGACCGAAGTGCACGCCGGCCTCGAGCATCTGGCGCATCGTGATGCCAGTGGCTCCGGGCATGCCCTGCGTGTCGGCGGCGGTAGCGGTCTGCTGCGTCGTCTCTGCGTTCATGGGTTCGTCTTGGCTTTCAGTTGGCGTTGGTGACGCCTGGTTGGGTTGTTTCCTCCACGCCCGGTTCAACGAGCTCGACGCCTTCTCCGGCCTCCCGGAGCACCCGACGTCGACAGCGGGCGTGTGTGTATTGGGCTTCCGCTCCACGCGTACGGCCGTGAAGCGGGGTCGGCACTAGCACCGGGTTTTCCAGCGGGCAAGAAGCGCTCGACGTGCCGGTTCAGCGCTCGAAGACGAGCGGCAGGGTCACGCGTGACGCCGCTTTTCGGGGAGCGAACTTCAAACCGGCCACCATTCGTTTGATCAGGCGGATCAACGACTTCCGGTGCGGCTCTTCGACGCCGATCGTTCGGGTGGTGTCCGACAGCAGCTTCAGGTTCCGCACTGATCCGCCAGGCGTCACCTCGAAGCCAAGGCTCAACAGGCCAGCGATCGACAAGCCTGCTTCGAGCGTCGGGGCGATGGCGGTGGTGAGCGCTTCGATGCCTTCGGCGAGCTGCGTGGTGGTGAGCGGGCCTTCGACGAACGGGCGCGGCTGCACGAACCAGCCGTGGATCACGAGGCGCCCCTCACGGGGATCCATCGAGCCGTCGACGCGCCGAACGCCGTGCGGGAGCCGTGGATCGAACACGGTGAGCCGGTTGAACTTCGGTTCGATGGCCTCGACCAGCTCGGGCTCTTCCTGTTCGCGCACTGATTGAAAGCCGCTCCAGAAGTCGAGCACGCCGTCGTTCAAGAGCAGCGTCTCGCCGCCACGGAAGGTGCGCTTCGTCCAGGGCGTCAGCGAAAACACGAACGCCCACTGACCATGCGGCAGATCGCCGTGCAGCCGCTGCTCACAGCCGTTCACGTAGCAGCTCATCCACGGAGGGGAGACGTCGTGACAGCCGAGCACGCGCCGGCCCCACCAGACGAGCCGTTGATGGAACGCGTCGTAGAGCTTCTGCGGAAAGTACAGATAGGCGGGCGTGCGCAGCGCGGTGTACTGGTTCGGCACGTGCCACAGATCCCACACGAAGCGATCGTCTCGCGTGTCGCGCGGGTTCTGAAACCGCTGCTCGAAGTGGGCGCGGAGGGCGTCGGCCTCGGGGGCGAAGCGATCGACGATGAGTGAACGTCTCGCGACCATTACGGCACCGAGACACGCGCGACGGCGCTGCTGATGGCCGTGAGCAACGACGTCTGATCATTCGCCGGGAAGAAGCGCTGCAGACAGCCCGGGTTCGTCGGGGAGCACGCCGTCGCGCCGCCTTCATCGGCCATCGCGTTCATCACCGAGGTCACCTGCGAGGTGGGCGCGTTGTCGATGACGACGATGGCCGTCTTCACACCCGCGAGCCGCAGTGCCGCGACCGCCTGAACGGTGGCGGTCTGATCGAGGTAGCCAGCCTGGCAGTACGAGGCGGTGCAGTTCGGCCCGAGCGTGCAGAGATCGACCGGAGGCGGCGGCTGCGACATGCACGAGAGCGGGTTCGCCGGGTTGCAGTTCGGCAGGCCGTCGGTGATCAGCACGACGCCCCGCGCGCGGTTGGTGGACGACGTCGTGAGCGCTGGAATGGTCGCGGCGAACCGAAGCGAGGGGCCGGTTGGCGTGCCTCCCACGATGGTCGTCACGATGCCGAGGCCCGAGGCAATGTTGCGTACCTGCGCGGACTGCGTCGTCAGCGTCGACGTGCTCGTCGGCGTCGAGGGGTCGAGCATCGGCACCGTCTGTGTCGAGGCGGGCGCGCAGCCGCTGGGCGTGAAGGTCGCGGCCGAGGGGAACGTGGTGAGGCCCCATCGAGCCAGGGTCGCGTTGGGCTGCAGGTAGCTCGTGAGCGCGTTGCGCAGAATCGAGACGCGCGTGGGGCAGGTGTTCGGGCATGTCGAGCCGCTACAGCTGCCGCACGTCGGCTCGCTCGGGTTGATGGGGCTGTTCATCGAGCCCGAGATGTCGACGAGCAGCAGAATGTCTGGAGCGTTCGGAGCAGCGCCACCCGCCTGCGCCGAGCCACCAGCGGAGACAAAGCCTCCACCGGCTGAACCGCCCGCTGAAGCAGCACCGCCTGCGGTCGCCGTTCCACCTGCCGCTGCGGTTCCACCTGCCGACGCCGACCCGCCCGCCGTCGCAGCGCCACCTGCCGTCACGGCGCCGCCGCCCGTTCCTGAGACCCCTCCGCCCGTGCCCGAGAAGCCGCCACCCTGGCCGAACCCGCCGACACACGAACCGAAGCTGCACGTCTGCGTTCCGCAGTTCACGCACGCCGCGCCATTCGTTCCGCACGCCGCAGACGTCGAGAGGGACTGACAGAGCCCGCTCGAGTCACAACAGCCCGTGCACGTCGAAGGCCCGCAGGGAACGGGAGCGGAACAGGAGACAAGGAACAGCACAGCAGCCAGCGCGAGAGTGTTCTTCACGACGCGCAAGGTACCCCGTGAACGAGGCTCCGCCGATGACGAAAAGGCATCAGGGGAGCGCGGGCCCCGTGTCAGCTGGCGCCGAACGCGTCGATGCCGGTGATGGCCTTGCCGAGGATCAGCGTGTGCACCTCGTGCGTGCCTTCGTACGTGTACACGCTCTCGAGGTTCAGCATGTGGCGCACCGGCGGGTACTCATCGGTGATGCCGTTCGCGCCATAGATGCTGCGCGCCACGCGGGCGATCTCGAGCGCGACCTTCACGTTGTTGCGCTTGCACAGCGACACCTGCTCGGGGAGCACCTTCGCGCCCGCGTCGGCCAGCTGCGCGAGCCGCAGCGCCAGCAACTGCCCCTTCACGATCTCGGACAACATGTCGGCAAGCTTCTCTTGCGTGAGCTGGAACGCCGCGATGGGCTTGCCGAACTGCACGCGCGACAACGCGTACTCCCGCGCGCCTTCGAAGCACGCCACCGCCGCGCCCATCGCCGCGAACCCGATGCCCTGCCGCGCCTTGTTCAGACACGACAGCGGCCCACGCAGGCCCTGCACGCCGGGCAGCAGGTTCTTCGCCGGCACCTTCACGTCCTGGAACGAGAGCTCGGCGGTGAACGACGCGCGCAGCGAGAACTTGCCCTCGATCTCCTTCGCCACGAAGCCGGGCATGCCCTTCTCGACGAGGAAGCCGCGAATCGACTCCGCGCCGCCGTCATCGACCTTCGCCCAGACGATCGCCACGTCGGCGATGGTGCCGTTCGTGATCCACATCTTCGAGCCGTTGAGCACGTAGTGATCGCCCTGCTTCACCGCGCGCGTGCGCATGCCGCCCGGGTCGGAGCCGAAGTCGGGCTCGGTCAGGCCGAAGCAGCCGATGATCTTCCCCGCGGCCATGCCGGGCAGGAAGCGCTCCTTCTGCTCCTCGTTGCCGAAGCTGTAGATGGGGAACATGCACAACGACGACTGCACCGACGCGAAGCTGCGCAGCCCCGAGTCACCGCGCTCGAGCTCTTGCAGGATCAGCCCGTACGCCACGTTCGACAGGCCCGCGCAGCCGTAGCCCTTGAGCGTCGCACCGAACACGCCCATGTCGGCGAGCTTGGGAATGACCTGCGAGGGGAACGTGTGGTTGCGAAAGTGTTTGCCGACGATGGGCAGGTATTCCTGATCGACGAAGCGCGCGACCGTGTCTCGAATGGCCCGGTCTTCGGGCGTGAGCAGGTCGTCGATTCGGTAGAGGTCGGTGACGGCGGCGCGGGGCATGGGCCGCGAGTAACAACGTCACGGCGCGAAGGTCAACGCGGCAGACGCGGCCGATGCTGCGAGGAGCCAGAAGTCACCGGCGACCGCGCACCACCGCGTAGCCACCAGCCGAGGCGTTGCCGACGAGGAACACCTCGCGATCGTTCACGGCCGAGGCGCGACTCACGGTCGCGAGCGCGTTGGGCGGCTGTGTCGACGCGACCCAGGCCGTGCCGTTCCACTGCAGGAACTTCGGGGTGCCCGCCACGCTCGACGAGCCCGCCGCGAGGTACTCGTTGGGCCCGAGACGCACGACGGCGTTCAGCGACGTGCCCATCATCGGAATGGGCATCGCCGTCCACCCGCCACCGGTCGCGTTGCGTCGCGCGAAGCGATAGCTGACGACCGACCCGCCTTGCCCCTGGCCTCCGACCATGAAGCCCTCGACGCTCGTGCCGAAGGTGAAGGCGAAGTCGTTCCACTCGGCGGGCGACTGGCCCAGCAGGTCGACGTTCTCCTGGCTGAAGCCGCCGCTCTCGTACCGAATCGCAAACGTCTTCCCCAACACGAAGATCTCGCCAGACGCGCCCACCACACAGCGCTTGGCGCCGTTGAAGCCGAGATCGTTGCTGATCTTCGTCCACCCCGTGCCGTTGAACTCGAAGAGGATCGCCTGGTTGTTGTTGCCGTTTCCAATCGCGTACACGGCCTCGCCCGACCCGCAGAGCCCGTCGAAGTAGTCGCTGGAGTCACCGCTCGGTTGCAGCGTGAAGTTCGCACCCACCGAACAATCGCTCGCCGTGCAGATGTACGAGCTGGGGCTCGCCATGACGACGAACACCTTGCCGGCCGGCGTGACCCACAGATCTTTCACCGACGACAGGTTGACGCCGACGACCTGATCGAAGCGGCCGCCCGTCGACCGGTACAGGCTGGGCGAGATGGCGAGCCACGCCTCTCCAGTGCGCGCCGCGACGGCTGCCGAGCCAGACGCCGAGGGAGTGGGAACGATCGACAGGCTCACCCAATTGAACGGGCCGAGACCAGCGTCTGCCGAGCCACCAGCCGCAGCGCCGCCAGCAGTCGAGCCACCTGCCGCAACGAAGCCACCTGCCGACGAGCCGCCCGCGAAGACGAACCCGCCACCCGTCGCCGAGCCACCACCTGAGCCCGCGTCAGCTCGAATCGGCGTGATCGGCCCACACGCAGCGAGGCCGAGGAGGGCGAGGGGAAGGGCTCTCATGCGAGCCGGCGTAGCACGCGGCCCGCGCCCTCGTCAGCGGCGGCCACGAATGATGCTGTACGCGCTGGCGCCATCACCACCGACGAGGAACACCTCGCGCGCATCGGTCACGCACGAGTCACGCGTGGTGTTGATGGTGTTCGGCGGCGCGGGCATGGCAGGCACCCACGCCGTGCCGCTCCACATCATGAACTTGCTGGCGGCCGTGCCCGAGCCGGCGCCGAGGAACTCGGTGGGCCCGAGCGCCATCACCGTGTACATCGCCGAGCCCGCGAGCGGGTTGGGGGTCAGCGAGGTCCACGTCTGAGCGGTGTTGTTGCGCCGCGCGAACCGATAGCCGCTGCCGCTGCCGACCAGCATGGCCTCGGTGATGGCGCCGCCACTGATCCACATCGCGATGCCCGTCCAGGTCGCCGGTGCCTGGCCCGCGAGGTCGACTGGCTCGGGCGTGGTGGCGCCGTTCTCGTAGCGGATCACACCGAGGTCCCCGACGACGTAGACCTCTCCTGCCGGGCCGATGACGCAGCCACGTGGCGTCGAGATGCCCAGGTTGTTCGACACCTTCGTCCACTGGCCGGCCATGGGGTCGAACTCGTAGAGCGTGCCGATGCCGCTGGTGTCGCGCGTGCCCACCGCCATCACGCGCTCGCCGCTGCCGCAGAGGTACTTCAGGCTCTCGGTGCCGGCCATGATCATCACGGTCGTGAAGTTCGCACCGACCGAGCAGTCGGCCGCCAGACAGTGCGCTGCCGACCGCCCCTGCGTCACGGCGAAGACCTTGCCCGAGGGCGCGACGTAGAGGTCGTTGATGCCCGAGAGCACGAAGCCCGTCACCTCGTTGAAGACGCCTCCTGTCGAGCGGTAGAGCTTGCCGTTGTCGAGCGCCACCCAGGCCTCACCAGCCCGCGACGAGACGGCCATCGCTGACGTGAATGAGGTGGGCGAAGGCTGCACGGCGAGGTTCGACCAGATGAAGTTCCCGAGCCCCGCGTCGACGGAGCCACCTGCGCTGCCACCGGCCGTCACCGCACCGCCTGCTGCGCCGCGCGCCGAGGCCGTGCCGCCTGCGCTCGAACCACCACCGACGCTGCCTCCGCCGACGGTGCCACCAGCCGTCGTGAAGCCGCCGCCCACGACCAGTCCACCCGCGCTGCCCCCACCGGAGCCACCCGCGCTGCCGCCGTCCATTCGAAGGGGCATGAGCGGGCCACACGCGCAGAGGGCCACGACCGCGAGGAGCAGAACTCTCATGCGGCCGACCTACCACGCCGTGGTAGACGCGAAGCAACCCCTCGCCGGAGCCCCCGCGTGAAAACCGTCGCCCTCACTGGAGCCTCTCGCGGCATCGGGCTGGCCATCGCGAAGCAGTTCCTCTCGACGGGCTGGCGCGTGTACTGCCTGGCGCGCTCCGAGGCCGCGGTGGCGCCGCTGACGACGCTGGGTGACGCGCGCTTCGTGCCTTTCGACGCGACGTCGACCGACTCGGTGCTGGCCGCCGCGAAGACGGTGCTCGGCAACGGCCCCCTCGACGCGCTGGTGAACAACGCCGGCGTCGCCCTGCCCGCGCCGCTCGCGAAGACGAGCACCGACGACTTCCTTCGGCTTCAGGCCGTGAACGTGACCGCGCCCTTCCTGCTGATGCGAGAGCTGCTGCCTTCGCTCGTCGCCGCGAAGGGCCGCGTGGTGAACATCTGCAGCACGGCCGCCAGCAAGGGCTTCAAGTACTCCTCGGCCTACTGCGCGTCGAAGCACGCGCTGCTCGGGCTCACCCGCGCGCTCGCCGTCGAGCTGGCCAGCAAGCAGGTCACCGTGAACGCAGTCTCTCCCGGGTGGACCGACACCGACATGATGGCCGCGAGCATCGACAACATCGCGAGCTCGACCGGCCGCTCTGCCAGTGACGCCCGCGCCGCGCTCGAGGCGATGAACCCGATGCGCCGTGCGGTGAAGCCCGAAGAGGTCGCGGGCCTGGTGCACTTTCTCTGCGACGCCACCGCCGCGGCCGTCATCACGGGTGCCGACTACACCATCGATGCAGGAGAGACCGTCTGATGCCACACACGTTCATTCAACCCGAGGGCTGGGTGCCTCCGAAGGGCTACGCCAACGGCGTCGTCGCCAGCGGCAAGACGCTCTTCACCGGCGGCATGGTGGGGTGGGACCCGACGAAGGCCGTCGCCACCTTCCCCGAGACGTTCGACGCACAGTTCGCGCAGGCGCTCTCGAACGTGATGGCGGTGGTGAAGGCGGCTGGCGGCAAGGCCGAAGACATCGTGCGCATGACCGTCTACGTGACCGACAAGAAGGAGTACCTCGCGAGCCTCAAGGGCATCGGCGCCGCGTGGAAGCAGCACCTGGGCCGGCACTACCCCGCGATGGCGCTGGTGCAGGTCGCCGCGCTGGTGGAAGACGCCGCGAAGGTCGAGATCGAAGCCACCGCCGTGCTGGAGGGCCGATGAAACAGCCGACGTCGTTCCGGTTCGAGGTGAAGGACAGCGTGGGGCTCGTCACCTTCACGCGCCCCGACACGCTCAACTCGCTCACGTTTCAGGTGTACCGAGAGCTGACTGATCTCTTCTTCGAGCTCGAGAAGGAGCCCACGGTGCGCGCCGTCGTCATCACCGGCGAGGGGCGCGGGTTCTGCTCGGGCGGTGACCAACACGACATCATCAAGCCGCTGTTCGCGCGCGACATGCCGGGGCTGGTCGAGTTCACCCGCATGACGTGCGATCTCATTCGCAACATGCGCGCGCTGCGAAAGCCGATCGTCGCGGCGCTGAATGGAACGGCCGCGGGCGCAGGCGCCGTCATCGCGCTCGCGTCTGATCTTCGCGTGGCGAGCGAGAAGGCGAAGATCGCGTTCCTCTTCGTGAAGGTCGGGCTGGCGGGAGCCGACATGGGCGCGGCGTATCTGCTCCCCCGCGTGGTGGGCCTGTCGCGCGCCACGGAGCTCCTGATGCTGGGTGACACCATCGACGCGGTCACCGCCGAGAAGTACGGCCTGTTCAACCGCGTGGTGCCGCACGAGCAGTGCCTGACCGAGGCGATGGCGATGGCCACCCGGCTCGCGAAGGGCCCGACGTTCGCGCTGGGCATGACGAAAGAACTCCTCAACAGCGAGCTCCACATGGAGCTCTTCGCCGCGCTGGACAATGAAGCGCGCGCGCAAGCGGTGTGCATGCAGACGCAGGATTTCCGCGAGGCCTACGATGCCTTCTCGAACAAGCGCGCGCCCACCTTCCAGGGCCGCTGAGCCGTCACTCTCTCTCGTGCTGCTCGAGCGTGCGCTCGAAGCGGGCGCGTTCATGCTGCGGCTCGCCGAGACGCTGACGCCCTACGCGGTGGTCGCCGACTCGCAGGGCACGCCGTCGCTCGTCTCGGTCGACGCGCACTCGGCCGACCCCGACGAGCTCGAGATGCAGCTGGTCGGAGCGCTGCACGCCGACGCGCGCGACGGCGTCATTCGTGGCGCGGCGTGGGCGTACACCATCGATGTGAAGACGCCCGACTACACCGGCCCTGCGCTCAAGGTGTACGTCGACGTCTCGGGCGAGCGGCCGTTCGTCGCGTACACGCCGTACACGTACTCGGCCGGTGAAGCCGCGGCGCTCGGCGACACGCACCGCCTCGACGCCGAAGCGAGCGTGCTGTTCTCGGCCCCGGTGAAGAAAGCCGCGAAGAAGAAGCCGATCGCGAAGGCGAAGAAGGCGAAGGCGTCGCCGAAAAAGCCCACGAAGAAGGGCAAGCGCTGACCGCTGTTGGTACTCCGACGTGGTTCCGACGAGAATCTGCCGCTCCGCTCTGCGCACACCATGATCTCTGCCCTCTTCGTCGCCACCCTGCTGGCCGCTGCTCCGAAGGCCGACGCCAAACCACCACCTGCCGAGACCGAAGAGCTGGCGAAGGCCAAAGAGCTCGCCCAGGCGGCGCAGCGCCTCTACAAGCTCGCGCGCTACGCCGAGGCCATCGTGAAGTTCGAAGAGGCCTATGCGATTCGCCCGCACCCGCAGATCACCTTCAACATCGGCCGTTGCTACGAGCAACTCGGTGAGATCGCGAAGGCCATGCGCTCGTACCGCGACTACCTGCGGCTCTCTCCGAGCGCCCCCGATCGCGAGACCGTCGCCGACGCCATCACCAACCTCGAGCGCCGCCTGCGCGAGAAGGGTCTGCAACAGCTGATGGTGTTCTCCGAGCCCTCGAACGCCCGCATCACCGTCGACGGCAAAGACCTGGGCAACTCGCCGGTGTCAGTCGAGCTCATCGCGGGGAACCACACCCTGACGGTGGCGGCCGAAGGCTACGAGAAGGCCGAGCGCTCGTTCGTCATGCAGCTCTCGCGCGGCACCGAGATGACCATCGCGCTACGGCAGGCTGGCAAACCGAGCGACGCGCCGGTCGCCACGAAGACCGAGCCGACCAGACCCGAGCTCACGCCGACCTCGACTGCGGTGACGGCGCCAGCGGTCGAGAAGAAGTCTCCGCGGGTGTGGACGTGGGTCGCTGGTGGCGTCGCGGTCGCTGGGGCGGGAGCCGGCATCGGCCTTGGCGTCGTCGCGTCGAGCAAGGCCAACGAATACAACACCGTCACGCGTACGCCGGACCAGGCCGCGCAGCTGCGCAGTGACGCCACCTCGATGGCGACCGCCGCCAACGTCTCGTACGCCGTCGCCGGAGCGGCAGCCATCACCGCCATCATCTTGTTCGTGGTGGAGAAGTGAGGAACCCCATGGCCCTGCGAGTCGCCGCCCTCGTTCTCGTGTTGCTGTCGGGGTGTTTTCCCGTGTTCATCGGCGCCCACT
>JBEOKA010000096.1:0-5848 GCA_040275325.1 Myxococcaceae bacterium
GGCTTCCTGCTCATCGGGCCAGCGCCAGGTCGCTAGCGAAGATCGGGCGCGGGCTTGCCGAGCTCGAAGGCCAGGCGCTTCACGAGGTTCTCGAGCGGGTCGAGCTTCGAGAAGATCGCGTTGGCGAGCGACTCTTCGCCCAACGCGCGCAGCTCTTCGGGGTTCGCCGCCGAGAAGAGGAACAACCGCAAGCCGGTCTCGTTGCCATGACGGCGCACGCGCTCGAGCAGACCGCGCCCATCCATGTACGGCATGTGCAGATCGAGCACGACGAGATCGAGCTCGAACAAGAGATCAGTGAGGCGGTTGAGGCCTTCGCGGCCGTCTTTGGCGAGCACCACCTCGACGCCCATCGGCTCGAGCACGCGCGCGATCGTCGATCGCCAGATCGCCTCGTCGTCGATCACGAGCACCTTGGGCTTTCGCGTCTCGTACTTCGTGAGCAGCGCTTCGATGGGTTTGAAGACCTCGTCGTGCGGGCCGACGAACTGAACGCCCACGCCTGGGGTTGGCCCCTGCGTCACGCGGTGAATCACCTGCACGGGCACGTCGAGCCGCTGACCGTCAGGCAGCTTCATGTGCAGGGTGAGGGTCTGGTTCAGCGGAGGCTGCGGCGTGCACGCGACGAAGAGGCCACCTCGAGAGATGTCAGAGGCGAAGCGCTCGGCGAGGTGGGGCACGTCGATGAACTGAACGTCGAGCGCGGTCTCGAAGCGATCGGCGAGGCGAATGACTCCAGGAGGGCGCGCAACCGGGCGGCCTTCGTGTTGCTCACGTGCGTGACGGGCGATGCAGGTGAGCAGCGCCGGCGAGGGCATGAGCTCGACCATCGCGCGGGTCTCGTCCATCACTTTGAGGCGCTGCGCGGGGAACCGATCATCTCCGATCAGCAGCGTGCAGCCGACCGGTGACTCGAGGTTGCGGGGGAGTGGAACCTCGAGTCTCAGCGAGCCGTCGGTGATCGCGTGCGCCCACAGCTTGGCGAACGACTCCATGCTGTCGAAGCGGGCGACCGCGGTGTCTTCGTGAAAGGTGATGGGCAGCACGGCGCGCGGCCCCTGCTCGTGGTGCACGCCCTTCGCGTGCCCGGGCACGGGTGACGGTCTCGAGATGAAAGTGGCGACGCTCTTTCCCACGAAGAATGCGTAACGGGGCGCATCCGCGCGGAACATTGGGTCCTGTGCGCGCCGGGTCGGCCGTCGTCGTCAGGTCGACCGCCACCCGGCCCGATGTGCCGCCTTGCTCGAGATGGGACTCGAACCCATATGACCCACTGAAGGGTCTGCGGATTTTAAGTCCGCTGCGTCTACCAGTTTCGCCACTCGAGCCATGTGGGTATACCGCACGCCCCATGCTCGAGACCGTAACGAAGGGATTCAAAGCCGCGCGCAACCGCCTGATGGGCAAGGCCGAGTTGACGTCGGAAGTCGTCGACGAGTCGCTCCGCGACATTCGTGTGGCGCTGCTGGAAGCCGACGTGGCGTTCGACGTCGTGAAGAAGTTCGTCGCGCGGGTTCGCGAGAAGGCCGTCGGCGAGCTGGTGCAGACGACCGTCACGGACAAGCAGGGCAAGAAGGTGAAGGTCGCGCCCGGCGATCACTTCGTGAAGATCTGCCACGACGAGCTCGAGGCCCTGATGGGGCCGGTCGACACGTCGATTCCGCTCAAGCCCAAGGGGCAGGGCGTCAGCGGCATCATGATGGTCGGTCTGCAGGGCTCCGGGAAGACGACGACGACCGGGAAGATCGCCAACAAGCTCAAGAAGGAGGGCCGCAAGCTGCTCCTCGTGGCCGCCGACATCTACCGGCCTGCCGCCGTCGATCAGCTGAAAGTGCTCGGCGCCCAGCTCGATGTTCCTGTGTTCCACGAGGCGGGGCTGCAGCCCCCCGAGCTCGCGAAGAAGGCGTACGAGAAGGCGAAGGCCGAGAAGCTCGACACGGTGATCATCGACACCGCCGGTCGGCTCGCGATCGACGAAGCGCTGATGGCCGAGCTCGACGCGATCAAGGCGAACGTGACGCCCGACGCGATCCTGCTCGTCTGCGACGCGATGATCGGCCAGGACTCGGTGCGCACCGCCGACGCGTTCAACAAGCGGCTCACCATCGACGGCTTCATCTTGACCAAGCTCGACGGTGACGCCCGTGGTGGCGCCGCGCTGTCGATCAAGGAGATCACCGGCAAGCCGATCAAGTTCCTCGGCATGGGCGAAGGCCTCGACAAGCTCGAGGAGTTCCGGCCCGACGGCCTCGCGAGCCGCATTCTCGGCTTCGGCGACATCGTCGGCCTGATGAAGGACTTCGAGGGCGTCGTCGACGAGAAGAAGGCCGAAGAAGACGCGAAGAAGCTGCTCTCGGGCAACTTCAACATGCGCGACTTCGTCGAGCAGATTCAGACCGTGCGCCGCATGGGCCCGCTGAAGGACCTGCTCGAGAAGTTCCCCCTGTTCGGCGACATGACCGAGCAGATGAACCCCGACGAGAAGGAGCTCGACAAGATCGAGGCGCTCTTCAACTCGATGACCGAGCAGGAGCGGAAGAACCCCGCGCTCATCAAGACCTCGCGCATCGAGCGCATCGCCAAGGGCTCGGGCCGCCAGGTGAAGGACGTGACCGAGCTGCTGCAGAAGTTCTCAGTGATGCAGCAGATGATGGGGTCGATCGGTCAGAACCCCGGCCTGCTCGGCAACATCCCCGGGTTCAAGCAGCTCGCGCAGATGTCGAAGCTCAAAGACATGAACCTGGGCTCCCTGATGTCGAAGGACCCGATGATGGCGCAGGCCATGGGCATGGGCGGCCCCGGAATGGGAATGGGCATGCCGGGAATGCCGGGCATGGGCATGCAGATTCCGGGAATGCCTGCGGGCTACACGCCGCCGATGTCGAAGTCGCAGCTCGCGCAGGCCCGGTTGCAGGGGTACTCGATGGGGCCCGCGGCGAACAAGCAGAGTGACGCCGAGCGGAAGGCGCTCAAGGAGCGTCGGAAGCGCGAGAAGGAGAACAAGAAGAAGAACCGTCGGAAGTGATCAGCCGGCGCGGCGCAGGTAGTCGTCGAGCCAGGGGAACACTTCACCCACGGCGATCGCGTTGCGTCGCATCGTGGTGAGCCACTCGAGGTTCTTCGACTTCACCAGCGCGTCGACCCAGTGCTTCATCGCCGCGTGCGCGGTCTCGGGCGTCAGATCGAGCTCGAGCGCCGTGTCTTGACCCTGCAGCAGATCGAAGACCAGCACCCCGAGACCGGCCTCTGGCTCCGAGCTCAAGAGGCTGCGGGTGAGCTGCTCGGCCGGCTTCAACTGGCCGTCGGCGAGCAGGGCCTGCGCAAGGCGGAGTGCCGCTGGCCCCGAGGGAGGCACACCAGCCGCACGCCGAAGCGGCGCGATCGACTGCGCCACGTGACCGAGGGTGAGGGCCGCGTCTCCGACCGCCCACGAGAGTTCAGGTGAATCGCCGTGCCGCAGCTCATGCGCCGCGACCCACGCGTTGAGGCCGCCAGTGCCTTCGAGCTGCAACCGCAGCGCAGCGGCCGCCACGAGCGCTTCGGGATCGCGCGGCTGCACTTCCAACGCCGCATCGACATGTTCGAGCGCTTCCAGCGGAGCACTTCGCATCAACGCCAGCCTCGCCAGGCCCAGGCGCGGCCGCACGCCGGTCAGCTGATGATCGCCGAGCAGCTCGCCCAGCTCGAGGCAGCGGCCAAAGTCCTTCGCGGCCTGCTCGAAGTCACCGTTCGCTTCGTGATGCTGCGCGCGGCGGTGGAAGAAGGGCGCTCCGGGCACCACCATCGACTCCCAGCGATCGAGAAAGAGCAGCCCCGCCGGCCCATTCGTGCGGAAGAGCCCTTCGGCGATGAGCGCGATCAGCTCGCCGCCCCACGGCATGCCCTTCAGCACCTCGGGTCCCGCCTGCTCGAGCCTGTCGATCGCCACCTGCGCGCCTTCACGCCAGAGCATGCTGTCACGCCAGAAGCGGGCGAGCTCGAGCACCTTGAGGTGCGCGTAGAAGTCGTTGGGGTTCGCCGACAGGCACTTCTGCAAGAGCGACAGATCGCGTTGCTTCTTCTCCTTCGAGGCCGCGCGGCTGCGCACGTAGCCGAGGTGCTCCACCGGAGCCTCGACGCGCTCGATGGTCGTCTTCGTCTTGAACAACATGCGCGCGACGTCGCTCGAGCAGTCTTCGTGAATCGCGTGGCGGTAGTGAATCGAGTCGTCGCGGCGGAACGCACGCAGCACCCACGACTCCCGGCGATGACCGTAGGGCAGGGGGTTCGACATGCGCACCGTGAGCGCGCCCACGGTCGGGTCGTCACTGCGCCCCATGAACTCCTGAATGAAGGCCGGAGACACGCGCTCGTCGGCGTCGAGCACCAGCACCCAGTCCTTCGTGGCGTTGGCGAGCGAGACGTTGCGGGCTTCTGAGAAGTCGTCGGCCCACGCGTGGCGCAGCACCTTCGCGCCCGCGGCTTCGAAGAGCTCGACGGTGTTGTCGGTGGAGCCGGTGTCGACCACCAGCAGCTCGTCCCACAGGCCGCGCACCGACTCGAGGAAGCCCGGCGCCATCTCGGCTTCGTTCTTCACGATCATCGCGATGGTGACGGTGCTCACGGCTGACTCCCGTACGCGGTCGCGGCCCGTCTCGAGGTCGCGTGGGAACCGAGCTCGGCGTGAAGACGCGCGTGCAGCTGGTTCGCTTTGCCCTGGCACGCTGTGAACAGCTCGACGACTCGAGGGTCGCTGCCGGGGTTCTCGACGGCGCCAAACGCCGCGTTCAACTCAGTCATCTGACCGGCCACCACTTCGGCGTCACCAGCCTCGAGCGATGCGAGCACCGCCTCGAGCTTCGACACCAGGTGGGCGGTCGCGGCGTTCACCGGGCCTCCACCATGTTGCCCGCGAGGCTCGCCACCGCCTGCTGAAACCCTTCGACGATCGGCGCGAAGGCCCGCTCGGCCTCACGCACCGCGCGCGCGTCTTTCGACACCGAGCCCATGGCCAGGCGCTCTGCGACGAAGAGGTAGACCTCTCCGAGCGTCTGCGCGAGCTCGGGCGCCGTCTGCGGGTTCAAGGTGGCGGCGAGCTCGGTGACGATGTCGGAGGCCTTCGTCAGCAGCGGCAGCGCCTCTTTCGCGTTCTTCGCCTCGAGGTGCCCAGCCGCGACGCGCATGTGCCGCAGGGCTGCTTCGAAGAGGAGCACCATGAGCCGCTCCTTCGACGCGGTCTCGCTGGTCGCTCGGGCGTATGCGCGCGCTGCATTCATTTCTTCGTCCCCTGATTCTCTTGCGACGTCAGGAAGCTGCCGATGCTCTTGAAGGTGCCGACCACCTGCTCCATCGCGGCGAACTGCGAAACCAGCCGCTCACGGTAGGCATCGACACGAAGCTGCAGGTTCGTAATGCGATCATCCATCGTGCGAATCGACTTGTTCAGGCCCGACTGCCGCGCCACCAGAATGGCGCTCGACCCGCTGTTGTAGCGATCGACGAGCGAGGTGGTGACGGCGGCCATGCCCGTGGTGGCGGTCTGGAAGAGGGCGTTCACCGCGCCCGCGTCGGTGCCGATGGCCTTCTCGAGCCGGGCCGCGTCGATGCTCAGCGTGCCGTCGGTGCCCGTCTTGATGCCGACGTCGGCGAGCGTTCGCACCGAGCTCGTCGGGTTGCTCTGGTTGACGACCATCGCCTGGAGCGCCGACTGCAGCCCGCGAATCGACGGGTCTCCGCCGAGCGTCTTCGAGCGATCGGTCAGCTCGCCGATGTTGGTGTTCTTGCGCACCAGCTTCATCACGTCGTTGTAGGCGTCGACGAACTTCTGCAGCGACTTCTGGGTGTCGCTGGTGCTCGTGGTGAGCAGCAG
>JBEOKA010000097.1:0-2625 GCA_040275325.1 Myxococcaceae bacterium
CTGCCCGACGTAGGCCGCGACCTCTTCGTTGGTGGCGAGCTGGGCTTCGCCGCCGACCATCTCCATCGCGTCGATGAAGACGCCCATCGACTGGAAGCGGGAGTCGGGGTTTCGGTTGAGCGCGGTGAGACAGACGGCCTCGAGGGGGCGCGGCAGCGAGGGGTCGAACTGCGAGGGCGGCTGCAGCTTCCCCTCGGCGATCTTCATCACCACTTCGTCGACGCTGTTGCCGGTGAAGGGTCGGCGACCGCAGATCTGCTCGTAGAGCATCACGCCCGCGGCGAAGATGTCGGCGCGGTGGTCGACGGGCTTCGCGAGGATCATCTCGGGCGACATGTAGAAGAACTTGCCCTTGAGCGTGCCGGGCTCGGTGCCCGCGCCCCAGTTCGCCGTCTTGGCGATGCCGAAGTCGATGACCTTCACTTCGCCCTTCACGCCGACGTGAATGTTGTCGGGCGTGAAGTCGCGGTGCACGAGCGCGAGCGGCTGGCCATCGTCGTCTTTGGCGTCGTGCGCCGCGCCCAGGCCACGGCACGCCTCACAGAGAATGCGCAGCGCGACGGGCAACGGCATGCGCTTGCCGTCTTCTGCGGCGCGCGAGCGAAGGTCGGCGAAGGTGCGGCCCTCGAGCAGCTCCATCGCGATGAAGGGCTCGCCGCTGACCTGCCCCAGCTCGTGAATGCGCACGACGTTGGAGTGGTTGATCTGCGCGGTGATGCGCGCCTCGTTCAAGAACATGCGAACGATGGAGCTGTCTTTCACCAGGTGCGGCAGCAGCTTCTTCACCGCCACCATGGGCCCGAAGGCGCCGTCTTCGGCGATGTGACGGCCGACGTACACCTCAGCCATGCCACCGGTCGCGATGCGCGAGGTGAGGCGGTACCGGCCGATCCAGACGGGTGAGCCGAGGTTCTCCACGGGCGCTCGAAGTTAGGAGCCCCGCTGCGTCCTGTCACTCGTCGAAGAGGCCCATTTGTGGCGCATGCTCCCGGTGGCCCGAGTCGACCTGGGCCTCGAAGAGCGCGCGAACGGTCTCGAGGCGGTCGGCGTCTTTCGGCTGCTTGTCGTCACGCAGCCTGGCGATGCGGGGGAAGCGCAGCGCGAAGCCGCTCTCATGGCGCTTCGAGGGTTGCAGGCCGTCGAAGGCGACCTCGAGGACGATCGCGGGCGGAATGATCAGATGGCGCCCGTCGCGGCCAGTCGACAGCTCGAGCAGCCGCGTCGTGAGTGAGGCGATCTCGGCGTCGGTGAGCCCGCTGTACGCCTTGCCAATCTCGACGAGCTGCGCGCCCCGCCAGACGGCGAAGGTGTAGTCGCTCAGCACGCCGGTGCGTTTGCCGTGCCCGTACTCGGCCTTCGTGATGACGACGTCGAGGGTCGCGAGCGCGCGCTTCACCTTTCTCCAGGCGCTGCCGCGGCGGCCCGCTTCGTACGGAGCGTCGATGCGCTTGAGCATCAACCCTTCGTGGCCACGCGCGCGGGCGGCGGCGAAGCGCTCATCGAGCTGGCGCTCCACCGGCGCGTTGGCGTCGAGCGGCGTGAACGCGTTCACCAGCAGTGACAGCGTCTCGAGGCGTGCGCGGCGTTCTCTCCACGGCAGGTCGAGCAGCGTCGCGCCATCGAAGAGCAGGTCGTACGCGACGAAGGCGACGGGCGTCTCGCGCAGCACCGACTCCTCGGGCGCGACGCGGCCGAGCCGCGCCTGCAGCGCCTGAAACGGCCGCGGGCCTCCGTCCTTCGTCACCGCAAGCACCTCTCCGTCCATGATGACGGGACGCTCGAGCGTGCGCAGCTTCGCTACCACCTCGGGGAACGAGGCCGTCACGTCGCCGGTGCCGCGGGCGAAGAGGGTGACGCGCTCCTTCGTGACGTGGGCCTGCACGCGGACGCCGTCGAGCTTGTCTTCGACGATGGTGAGCGCGGGGTCGACGGGCTCCTTCACCGACTCGGCTGGGGTCGCGAGCATGAACGCGATGACGCGCCCGACCTCGATCGAGGCGTCCTGCAGCTTCCCCGCGCGCGCCAGCACCGCCAGCGAGCCTGCGTCTGGGGTGAGCGCGGAGGCGGCACGCACGGCCTTCGCGTCGAGCGAGAACGCTTCGGCCAGCGCGTCGTCGAAGGTGCTGCGCTGCACGCCGATGCGCAGCTCACCGAGCAGCGCCTTCACCAGGTACTTCACCTCGGCGCCGCTGGCCTGACGGAAGGTGTCACGCAGAATCGAGAGCTTGTCGAAGCGATTGTCGGTCGCGGCGACGGCGTCGAAGAACGGCGCCACGCGCGCGAGGGGGAGCGTCTGATTGCTCACCGGCCACAACGGCTCGAGGCCTTCACCGAAGTCGCCGGCGGTGCGGGTCGCCACCATCAGGTCGCGCTCGGTCTTGCCGGATGCAGCGGACGTTGCCTCGAGCAGAATCGCCCAGCCGACGCCGAGCGTTCGTTCATCTCCCACGGCGAGCGGCGCACCGACGATGACGCGCGCGGCGCTGATGAGCTCGGCGTCATCGAGCGGCTTCAGCAGCGCGGCGAGCAGCGCCACCTTCTCTTTCCTCGAGCGGGTGGCTTTCGCCGCGTCGAGGGTCTGCGCGAGTCGTCGCACCGGGCGCACGCTATCGCAGCAGCTCCCCG
>JBEOKA010000098.1:0-5300 GCA_040275325.1 Myxococcaceae bacterium
CGCCCATCGACGCGACGGCTGCGAGCTTGGCGTCCTTCGGTGCGTTCTTGTCCTTGGGCGCGTCCTTGGGAGCCGCAGCATCTTTCGGCGCGTCCTTCGCCGGCTCCTTGGCTTCCTTGGTGACGTCGACCGTGTCCTTCGAGGCGTCGGCCTTCTTCGCCGCGGCGTTCGGGTCCTTGATGTCGAGGTAGGTGGCCAGCTCTTCGAACTGACGGGCCGCGTCGACGTAGCGTCGGGCCGCGAACAGCGCGTCGGCGCGGTTCTGCATGATGATGGTCGCGTACTGCTTCGGGCGGAACAGGCCGAGGTAGCGCTCGTAGGCTCCCGCGGCCTCGATGTAGAGCGGCTTGTCGTCTTTCTTCTGGGCCTGGGCGTGAATCGAGGTCGAGAGGTCGCGCGCCATCTCTTCGAGCTCGCCCAGCGTGCGCTTGCGGCTGGGCTCGTCCTTCGTGGGGTCGAGCTTCACCTGCACCGCCGAGCGAACGATGAAGTTCACGTCTTCAGGCTTGGGCTGCACCTTGCCTTTGGCGGCCTTGAGGGAGTCGTACAGCTTGCCGACGCGCTCGACCTCGAGCTCGGGGTCGGGCTGAATCTCGAGCAGCTTGCGCAGCGCGGGAATCGCGAACTCGAACTGCTGCTTGATGAAGTACCGGTTCGAGAGCTTGTCGAGAGCCAGCGCGAAGGTGGCGCGCGACTCCGAGAGCTTCTCGAAGTACTGAATCGCGCCCTTGGCTGGCCGCGCCTCGGTGTACGAGTAGACGAGGTCGAGCAGGGCCTCACGCTTGACGTTGAGCGCCTTGCTCAGGTCGGCGCCAGGCAACGGAGCAGACGCTGCCGCGGCCTCGAAGAACGTCACGGCCTCGTTGTGGTTCTGCTGGTTGATGCGAATCCACCCCATCTTGTAGCGGGCGAGGTCGTGCACCGGAGACGGCGGCGCATCGAGAATCGCCTTGTAGTGCTCCTCGGCCTGCTTCAGATCGGCCTTGTCGAACCAGTAGTCACCGAGGATCTGCTCGGAGTCGAGGCGCAGCGGCGAGCTCGGGTACTTCTTGATGAGGTCGGCATGCGTCTTGAGCATGTTCTCGAACTCACCCATCTCGCGTTGCTCGTGCGAGAGGTAGAACGTGACCTTGTCCGCGTCCTTGAAGTCCGGGAACTCGCGAAGGATGCGGTTGTAGATCTGCATCGCTTTCTGTTTGTAGAGCTTCGTCTCGGGCGAGACGAGGGCACCCTTCGAGCCTTCCGGGCGCGTTTCGGCCTGCAGGTAATACACGTAGCGGCTCTTCTCGACGTAGAGCTCGGCGAGCCGGAACTGCAGGTCGGGCAGATAGGGCGCGTTGCGGCTCTTCGCGATGAGCTTCTCGGTCTCGTTGATGCTGCGATCGACCTTGAAGATGTCGCGCCGCAGCTTGTCGACGAGATCCTGCTTCTCTCGTTGCCGGGTGACGAGCGGGTTCTCGAGCCTCGACACCGGGGCCTGCGAGAGCAGCGCCGCCGTCAGCAGAATACTCACCGCAGTCATCGCGCCGTCTCCTCGATGCACCGGGACTTGAGCGAGAACCGATAGGTCCGCAGCTCGTCGTTCCAGTACTCATCGGCGAACTTGAAAGAAACCTGGTTGGCCTTCAGCGGCTCTTCTTCGAGCAGCGCCACCAGCTTCGAGCCCTTCTTCACGCGCTCGTAGAGCTTGAGGCCGACCTCGTACTCCATGAGGCGAACCTGCTCGGCGGCGCGCAGCAGCTTGTCGGCTTCGACACGCACCGACTCGGTGAGTCGCTGCTGGTAGATGCGCACGGCCTCGGCGCGCGAGAGATCGTACACGCGCGTCATGTACCCGAACATGCGCTCACCGAAGGTGCCGGCGTAACGACCGAGCTGTTCACCTTCGAGCTCGAGCGACTCGAGGAAGACGCGGGCGCGGCGCGTGCTGCCACGGGCCGACGCTGCACGGAGCAGGCGCGGGTCACGCGTCAGATCGTCGCGCTCACGAACGGCGTCGAGCGACTCGCTGTAGCGCCGCGTGAGCTCCTTCGCCGAGCGCTTGGCGGGCAGGTAGTGACAGAGGTCGCGGTAGATGAGGGCCTTGAGCAGGAACTTGTCCGGCAGAAACTCCTCGCGGAACGAGGGCGCGTCGAGCGTGGTGAGCAGACCCATCGCCGCATGCACCTGGCCGAGCTGGTACCTCGTCCACGCCTCTTCGAGGTAGAGCGCCGCGCGCCCGGGGTCGAGGGCAGGCAGCTTGACCAGATTGTAGGCGTCGAGCGCGCCCGTGAAATCCGAGAGCTCGTAGCGAAGGCGAGCAACCGCCAGCATGGCGTCGTTGCGCGCGTCCTGGGTCAGCTTGGGGTCCTTCGCGAGCTCGAAGAACTGGTCGATCATCTCCTTGGGCAGGTCCTTCTTGGCCTGCTTCAGACGCGTGACGAGCATTGCGTACTTCGCGCGCGAGGCCTCGGCGCCGCCTTCAGGCAGCTTCGAGAAGTGTGTGGTGGCCCAGCGCTCATTGCCGACGCGAAGGTCGACGAGGCCCTGCTGGTAGTGGGCGTAGCCGGCGATCTCTTCGGGCAAGAAGCCGAGGTCGAGCGCGCCGAACACCTGCTCATCGATCATCACCTCGTCGTGCGGGCGATCGGTGAGCAGCTGCAGCTCTTCGAGCGCCTTGGTGAGCACGGCCGGGTTCGTTCGTTCGCGGGCGATGCGCGCGAGGTACACGGCGCCGGCGTGGTTGAGCTTGAGCTCGATGAGCGAGCGCGCGAGGAAGAACTGGGCCCACGCGTAGTTCTCGTCGGTCGACGGAACGTTCTCGGTGTAGTCGAACAGCTTCGGCGCGGCGTCTTTCGGGCGGCCGGCGAAGTAGTCGTTGAGCGCGTCGTCGAAGAGCTTCGGGTCGATCTTCTTCGGCGCAGGCGGAGGTGCCGCGACCGGAGCAGCGCCAGCGCCCGTGCCTGCCGTCGGCGCGATGGAGGCGACTCCACCGTCGGCAGCCGCAGGTGCGGCAGCGGCGGGCTGTGCAGGCTCCCCGGTGACGGGGTCAGCGGGTTTGGGAGGCGGAGGCGCACCCTGCGCGAGGGCGCTGAACGAGGCGGCGAAGAAGCAGGCAGCCAGCAGTCGAGTGGCGGTCTTCATCAGTCGTTCCCTCCGAAGTTGAGGGCGAGGCCGAGGTTCACGGTCATCACGTTGCCGAAGCTCGTGGTGCCGCCGCTCGTCGGGAGGACGATGTTGTGCGTCATGTCGAAGCGAAAGCTGACGTACTTGTTCACGAAGATTCGGCCGCCACCACCGAGGCTGATGCCAGGGCGGAACCCGGAGTTCGTGAAGCGGAAGAGCGTTGCCCCGCCGAGCAGGTGCACTTCGCCGTGAATGACCGCGCGGTTCAGCACCGCGAGCTTTCCGTAGAGCGGCTTCCACATCACGTCGGAGCCGACGAAGAACTGCACCTCGTCGTTCGCCGTGGGCTGCACGCCGAACGTGCGCTCGAGCTCACCGCGAAGGGCCGTGCGCGCCGCAAGGCCATAGGCGCCACGACCGACCTGCCACGCGAAACGATCGCTGAAGTGGTACGAGTAGCTGAGCTGCGCGTACACGCCGACGTAGAACGCGTCGAGCGGCAGCACGCCCACCCAGATGTCGAGCTCGTGCAGCATGCGGTACGGGCGGTCTTGAATCGCCGACGTCACGCCCGGGTTCTCGAGCTCCTGCACCTGCGCCAGGGCCGAGCCCGAGAGCAGCACACAGAGCACCAGTGAGAGTCGTCGCATGGCGCTCACTCCGTCCCGCCGAAGTTGACGGCCAGACCGAAGCTGATGGCCAGCACGTTGGTGATTCCAGTCATCGAGCCCGGCGCCGCGAGCACGATGTGATTGACCACGTCGAGCCGCAGGCTGGCGTTCTTGCCCAGGTACAGACGCCCGCCACCACCGATGTCGACCGCGGGGCGGAGCGAGGGCGTCAGGCTGTCGGTGAACGCGAACGCGCTGCCGCCGCCGAGCAGGTGAATCTCACCGTGAATGACGGTCTTGTTGATGACCGAGAGCTTCCCGTACAGCGGCCGGAACATGAGATCGCCGCCGACGAAGAAGAGCACACGCTGAAAGGCCGTCGGCAACACCGAGAAGTCACGCTCGAGCTGCTGCCTCAGCGACGTCGGCATCGCGATCGAGTACGCGCCGCGCGCCTGAACACCGAAGTAGTCGTTGAAGTGAAACGCGTAGCTGCCCTGGGCGAACAGCCCCTTGGTGTACGGGTCCGACGGCAGCAGGCCCACCATCACGGTGAACTCGTTCTGCAGCCGGTACGCCCGGTCCTGCAGCGCGTTCACGCTGCTGGGTGGAGCTTCGAGTAGCTCTCCTTGCCCCCACGAGAGGACCGGAGCCAAAAGACTCAGCGCGAGTATCGCTCTGTGCACGTCACCCCTCCCGCGCACCATGAGAGGCGAGCGCGAGCGTCGAGAAAAACGGCCGCGATGATAGGCCGCGGCCTTCGAAAACAAACGTTTAATTCATCGCAGAAGCCGCTGAGCACGCGCCATGCCGCTGACTGGAGTCACGCGATGGCGCTGGAGCAGCGGTCAGTACCCGACCGAGTTGAACATGAAGGGGTAGGTGATGACGACGCCAGCGCCCTTCGCAGGCGGGAAGCGCCACGTCTTCAGCGAGCCGAGAATGCACTGCTCGACCGCCGAGCTCTTCATGGTCGACGACTTCGTCTTGGCGAAGCCGACGCTGCCTGAGGTGGTGATCTGCCACTCGAGCACGATCTTGCCTGCCAGGCCCGGCTCCTTGAGAAGGGCGCGCTCGTAGCAACTCGAGACCTCGCCCAGGTGCGCGTTGATGGCCTTCGCCACCGCTTCCTTGTCGATGGTGCCCTGGGCTCCGACGTTGCGGCTCACGGCCGACGTCACCGCGCCGCCGACCTTGCCCTTGCCGATGTTGCCCGCACCGAGGGCGCCAATGCCAGCGCCGCCCTTGCCCCGCAGCAGCTCAGCGCCCTTGATGCCCATGCCGCCGCCGCCGCCACCTCCGAGCCCGAACGTGCCGATGCCCGCGTTGGCGATGGGGGCCTTGCCGATCAGCCCCGACAGCTTGAAGTCGTTCTTTGCGTTCTTCGCGCCCGGGCCAGAGCCGAGCTTGTCGACCGCAGCGAGCAGATCCTTCATCGCAGGCCCCGCAGCCACCAGCTTCTCGACCGACTTGAGCGCCTTCTTCGTCTCTTGCGGCACGGCCTTCGCGACGACCGGCTTCTCGACCTTGGGCTGCTCCTTCTTCTCCTTCTTCAGCTCCTTGATCTTCTCTTCGATCTTCTTC
>JBEOKA010000099.1:0-17192 GCA_040275325.1 Myxococcaceae bacterium
CGAGCTGCTCGAGACCGACGAGATCACGAAGCTCAATCGCAAGGCCGGTTTCGGTGACCCCGCGTCGAAGAAGGCGCCCATGGGCCGCTGGAAGCGCGCTGCGCAGAAGTGGCTCGAGTACCGCGAGGCGAACCCCCAGCTGCTCGAGGGCCTCGTGAAGGCCGGCTTCAAGGAGACCATCAAGGCGATCGCCCGCAAGGCTGGCTACAAGCCGAAGTCGCAGCGCTTCTTCGAGGTGCTCGGGTGGAAGCAGAAGCAGGCCGAGGGCGGTCACCGCACCGTCGGGCTCGGCGCGCTCAAGCTCGAGAAGAAGGACCGCTTCGACGGGCTGTCGGAGGTCGAGATCTGCGAGGCCATCGAGACGCAGCGCCTCGCCTACAAGGACGTGGTGGGCCGGCTGCCGAAGGACGTGGGCCTCACGCCGGCCATCATGGCGGCGCTGGTGCCTTCGCTGTCGGATCGCGACCTGCGCATTCTCACGCCGACCCTCGAGTCGCTCGGGCTCATGGCCGACGCCGAGATTCGTCAGCGCTGGGAGAAGGCCATCGCCGAGGCGACCGATCAGCGCTCGCTGAACGTGGCGAAGAACGTTCGGTCGCAGGCGCTGAAGGAGAAGCTCGTCGAGGCCGCCGACAACGCGACGAAGAAGGCCGTCACCGAGGCGACGAAGGACGTCGACGTGCGCGTGATGTTCCTCATCGACAAGTCGGGCTCGATGGAGGGCGCGATCGAACAGTCGAAGGAGGCGCTGACCAAGATCCTCGCCGGCTTCCCGCTCGAGAAGGTGCACATCGCGACCTTCGACACGGTGGGCACCGTGCTGGTGCCGAAGGCGGCGAACAGCGCGGCGGTGAAGCACATGCTGCAGTCGATCAAGGCGAGCGGCGGCACCGTTCACGCGGCGGCCGTGCGCGCGCTTCACTCGTCGGGCGTGCGCTTCCCCGACTCGGCGCGGCTGGTGGTGATCGTGGTGGGTGACGAGGCCGGTGAGGCTGGCGATCAGTTCGCGCGCTGCTTCCGCGATCTCGGCTACTCGCCGTCGGCCATGGCCATGCTCGTGTCGGTGGCGGGTCACGGCGCGCGCGGCAACTCGGTGCGGTCGGCGGCGGCGCAGCTGAAGGTGCCGTTCAGCGAGGTGAACGTGAGCTCGTTCGATGACCCGTACCAGGTCACGCGCGTGCTCAAGGCGCTGCTCGATGCGCCGGTGGCGGTGGGTGCTGCTCCACAGCAGGGCTGGGTGGAGCGGGTGATGCGCACGCCGCTGCTCGAGCTGAAGTAGCGCTGGGGGATTCGAATGGTCGACTACCGGCGGTTCCTCGCGAAGACCGAGACGCTCACCTTGCCGTGGCTGGGTGGGCGCGACGTCGACGCGGGGGACCGCCGCCTTCGTTTGAACGGGCCACCGCCGCCGAAGCCCGGCTGGTACGCGTTCGAGATCGCTGGACGCAAGGCGACGGTGAAGGGCCCTGCAGAGCCGGCCGATCTCTCGAAGCGGCCGAAGGTGCGCGGCTGGCTTCGTGGCGATCGCCTGTTCCGTGAAGGTGGCGTCGTCGAGGTCGTGCAGCTGATGCCAGAAGAAGAGCCCGCGATGTTCAGTCCCGTCGTGGCGCGGCGCTGGAGCCCGACGGTGTTGCTCTTCGAGTCGCTCGAGTTCGAGAGCGAGGCCGAGGGCGCGGCGCGAGAGGCGCTCGGTGAACGCAAGCCGCTGCGCGACGTGAAGGGCGTGCCGTCGCCGGTGCGTGCGGCGTACGGGCTCGCGCTGCTCGAGCGGGTCGCGCGGGAGAAGAACGTTCGGTTCGCGCCGCAGGAGATCTGGCGGTCGCTCGGCGCGATTGGCGAAGAAGGGGTACCGAAGGCCGAAGCGGTGCTGCACGCGCTGGAAGAAGAACGTGAGCTCGCGCGTCGTGAACTCGCCGAACTGGAGCGCCGCCGGCAGGAGGAGCTGCTTCGCCAGGAGGTCGAGCTGCAGCGGCAGTTGCTGCGGGCCCAGCGGGAGGAAGAAGCGGCACGGGCTCGGGCCGAGATCGAAGCCGTGCGGCTGCAGATGGCGCGCGGCGGTCGGCGGTTGGGCAACGTGCCCGAGGCTCCGGGGCGGCGGCGTGATGCGCAGGGCCGGGTCGAGGAGCGGGCCGAAGCAGCGCTCGAAGCTGCGGGCGCGACGCTCGAGACACTGCGACGCCTGGGCCCCGATCAGCTCGAGATCGTCTTTCAGTATCGCGGTGAGCGCTTCATCTCGATCGTCGACGCCGCCACGCTGCAGGTGATCGACTCGGGCATCTGCCTGGGGCATCCACCGCGTGATGATCTCGTCACGCTCGAGTCGTTGATCGGCGTGATTCAGGAAGCGATGGATACGGGCGCGCTGGTGATTCTGAGGTGGCCATGAACGCGCGAGAGGTCTTCCTGCTGATCGGTCGTGGTGGCGCCGTGTTGTGGAGCGACGCGTCGGACAGCGCCCTCGCCCTGCCCGACTCGCGCGCACGGTGGGAAGCCGTGTGGCGGCATCGGGAAGAGATCGAGCTCGTCGTTCACAGTCACCCGGTCGGGCCGCACGCTTTCAGCGCCGAAGACGAGTCGACGATGGCCGCGATCGAAGAGGCGCTCGGCAAGAAGGTGGGCTGGGCCCTGCTCTCGCCGAAGGGCGTGCTCGTTCGTCGAGATGGCGTCGAGTCGACGCTCTCCGAGACGCCGTGGTGGGCGGGGCTGCTGCGCCTCGCGTCTGGGATGAAGGAGTGACAAGGCCATCGACGACGCTGCTCGTGACCGTTCCGACCGTCGTGATCGGGCTCTTCGTGCCGATTCTGCGCTTCACGAGTCCAGAACTCTCGGGACTGGCGCCCCTGATTGGCGTCGCGGTCATGGTCGCGGGTGCCCTGGTCCTCGGGCTCTCGCTCGGGCCATTCGTTCTCGCGCCCGCCAGAGACACCTGGCGTCGGCTCGTGATGCTCGGCGCAATGCTCTGGGCCGTCGGCCTGGGCCTGACCTTCATGAACTGAAGCGCTTGCAGCTCGCCTTGCGATCACGACCGCACCTCTCTTATAAGTTGGTCAACCAATTAACTCACCATGCCACGACCACCGAACACCGATGAACGCCGAGAGCAGATCATCGACGGCCTCCTGAAGGTCATGAGCAAGAAGGGCTACGAGGGCGCCTCGACGCAAGACATCGCGCGCGCCGCGAAGCTCAGCCCGGGGCTCGTCCACTACCACTTCGGCACCAAGGCCGAGGTGCTCGAAGGGCTGATGAACCGGCTCCTGACGCAGCACCTCGCCGGGCTCGACCGGAAGATCGCCGACGCAGCAGACGACCCGCTCGATCAGCTCGACGCCTTCATCGAGCACCACCTCGCGACGGGCGACAGCGCCGACCCGCACGCCCTCTCGGTCTGGGTCTCGCTCGGAGCCGAGGCGATCAAGTCGAAAGACGTGCGTGCCCGCTACGCCGCGGGTCTGGAAGCGATCATGGAGCGGCTGCTCGCGATCATCCGCGACGGCATCGACTGCGGGCGCTTCGGCGACACCCTGCCCCGCGTCTCGGCCTCGGCCATTCTCGCGACCATCGAGGGCTACTTCGTCGTCGCCGCCACCGCGCGAGAGCTCATTCCCCGCTACACGGCCGCGCCTGCGCTCAAGGCGATGGCGCGTGGCCTGCTCCCGGTGAAGCCATGAAGCCGACTCGTCTCTTCGGGTTGCTCGGAGCGCTCTACTTCGCTCAGGGACTGCCGTTCGGGTTCTTCACCCAGGCGCTCCCCGTGATGCTGAGGCAGGCGGGCGTCTCGCTCGAGGGCATCGGACTCACGTCGCTGCTCGCGCTGCCGTGGGCGCTCAAGTTCCTCATCGCGCCACGGCTCGACAGAACGAGTTCGCGACGTCGATGGCTGCTCACGCTCCAATTGGGAACCGCAGCGCTGCTCTTCATCGCGTCATTCCTCCAGGCGCTCCCGTTCGTGCTCGTGGTCGTCATGCTGGTGAACGCCTTCGCCGCCACGCAGGACATCGCGACCGACGGCATCGCAGTCGAGCTCGTTCCACGGTCGCTGCGCGGCTTCGCGAATGGCCTGCAGGTCGGCGCCTATCGCGTCGGCATGATCATCGGAGGCGGCTCGCTGCTGATGGCCTTCGACCTGCTGCAATGGCGCGGCGTGTTCCTGCTCATGACGACGGGCGTGCTGCTCACCACCCTTCCCGTTTCTCGCTGGAGCGAGGCCCCACGCTCCACCACCACGCGCGCCAGCCTTCGCGCCTTCTTCACCCGCCCTGACGCGCGCCCGCTGCTCGCCCTGCTCTTCGTCTTCAAGTTCGGCGAGGCGTTCGGCGTCGCGATGCTCAAGCCGCGGCTCGTCGATCTCGGCATCGGGCTTCCTCAGATCGGCCTGCTCGTCGGAACGGTCGGCTTCGTCGCGGGGCTCATCGGCGCGGTGCTCGGCGGTGCGCTCATCGGCGTCATCGGAAGACGCCGGGCGCTCCTCGGGTTCGGGGGCGCACAGGCGGCCGCCGTACTCGCCTACGTCTTCGTCACGCCCACCACCTCGACCGCGCAGCTCGCCGCCATCATCGGGTTCGAGCACCTCGCGGGAGGCCTCGCGACCGCCGCGCTCTTCACCTGCATCATGGACTGGTCACGCCGAGCGCACTCCGCCACCGATGCCACCGTGCAGGCCTCGACCGTCGTCATCGCCACCGGGCTCGCGAGCGCGCTCAGTGGCTGGAGCGCCTCGGCCCTCGGCTACACCACCCACTTCCAGCTCGCCGGCCTGCTCACCTTCGCCGCCGCCGCGCTCGCCTTCGTTCTCTTCCCCCGCATCACCCAGCAGGAGCCCGCATGCAGCCCCGACGAGTTGGCGTCTACGCCGGCAGCTTCGACCCCGTGACGTTCGGCCACCTCGACGTGGTCACCAAGGCGGCCGATCTGGTCGACGAGCTGCACGTGCTGGTCGCGGTCAACCCGAAGAAGGTGACGTGGTTCACGCGAGACGAGCGCGTCGACCTGCTCCGAAAGGTCTGTCGGGCGAACGTGATCGTCGCGTCGACCGAGGGCTACGTCGTCGAGTACGCGAGGCAGGTCGGCGCCACGTGGCTCGTGCGAGGCGTTCGCACCACCACCGACGCAGCGGCCGAACTGGAGCTCGCCGGCCTCAACGCCTCACTCGCTCCCGAAGTTCGCACCTTCTTCGTCACCGCCGACCCGAAGCTGTCGGGCGTGAGTTCGTCTGGGCTCAAGACCCTCGTCGAAGCGGGTGCGCCCATCGATCACGTCTGCCCGGCGCCGATCGTCGCCGCGATCCTCGAGCGCCAACGAGAACGGGGGCTCCAGCACCAGGCCGGAACCCCCGCGCACGTCACGAAGGACGTCGATCAGAACTCGTAGTTGGCAGCCTTCGCCTTCGAGGTCGCCGACTCGATGACCGCCTCATCCATCGCCTTCGCGCCGGGCTTCCAGGCCTGCTTCTTCATTTCGGCCGAGACGTACGAGTCGCGATCCTTCGCCAGCTTCGCGATCTTCGCCTGAAGCTCGGCGCGCTCGGCCGACTTCTGCTCGACGAAAGCCTCACGCTCGGCCGGCTTCATCGCCTGCATCGGAGCGGGCAGCGCGGCGACCGGCATGTCTGCCACCTTCTTGCCCTCCTTCTTCGCGTCGACCAGGTCCCAGTCGGCGTTGTTGTACTGAACCGAGGCCTTCGCAGCGGCGCGAGTGGCCAGCGAGCCGGCCGACATGCCCTTCGCGTTCGAGTCCTGCGCCTGCTGACGGGCCATCGCCTCGCCACCCTGGGGACCAAAGCCGATGTACGTGCCGTTGAGCTGCTCGTTCAGCCTGGCCAGCTCGGCATCTTGCGGAGCATCGACACGCGCCACGGCGCGGTTCTGATCGATCGTGAGGAACGCGCCGTCAGCGAGCTTCGCCGCGTCTTGCCACTTCTGCGAGACACCCGTCGCCTGGTCACCCGCGTGAATCGTGTTCACCACGATGCCGCGCGAGATGGCCTGCTTCACGATCTCACGGTACGCGACGGGGCCCTGATCGAACGGCTCGTTCCCCGCGATGTAGATGAGCTTGAGATCGCTCGCGTTGCCGCTCCACTCGAGCTCCTTCATGGCGTGCTGAATCACCGCGCCGCACCACTCTTCACCGCCGTTGGTGCGCAGCGCGAAGAGCTGCTCCGACACCTTGTCGAGGTTCGAGGTGAGATCCGACATCTTCTGCACGTAGTGATTCGACGCGCTGAGGCTGTCGTTTCCGTACTGGTACAGCGCCAGCTCGAGCTTCGCGCGCTTGCCGTCACGTTTGGCCGTCGCGAAGGTATTGACGATCTTCCACAGCTGCTCACGCGTCTGGTTGATGAGGCCGTCCATCGAGCTCGAGGTGTCGATGAGGATCGCGATCTGAATCTTCGGATCCGGCTTCGACTCGGCAGCGAAGCAAGGGACGGCCATCAACGCCGCGCAGCACGCGGCGAGCAGAGCATTGCGTTTCATGAGGTGTGGCTCCTGCGAAGGGTGTGAGGCCTTCAACGCAAGAGCCCGAACCACGATCTACGCGCCGCGGAGAATCTCGAATTCCGCAGCAGGAACGGCAGCTTACTGACCGAGCATGCCCTTCTTGAGGCCGTCGTCGACGGGCGACTTGCCGATCCACACCGACATGAGCGCGTCGGAGAAGTCCTTGCCGGTGATGAACGTCGCCTCGCCCGCGCCGACCACGCTGGTGCCCTTGCCGGGAACGTAGGTGAGCGTCAGGGTCTGGCCTTCTTTGAGCGCGGGAATGAGCGCGCAGAACTTGTCGAGCCGCTCCTTGAGCGCGCCCATCTGCGAGCCGGAGTTCTTCTCGAAGCCCGTGCGAATTGCGTCGACGATCGTCTTCGCGTCGAGATCACGCAGCATCTTCATGTCGACGCGGCGGGCCTCGTCGTTCTTGAGGATCGTCGCCGGGTCGGTGCTCTTGTTCTCGACGTACAGGCCGGCCACGTACACGTTGACGATGAACTTCACGCGCAGGCCCATGCCGTTGAGCTTGAGCGCCTTGCCCTCGACCGTGACCTCATCGGGCATCTTCACGCCCTTGAGTTCGCCCGCGAACGACAACGAGGCCATCACCAGACCCGACAGCAGCACCAGACGCTTCATGTGTGATCACTCCCGGCTTGAGAAAGGTGGCGAACGCTAGACTCAGCCCTTCGACTTCGCGAACGACTTCATGAACTCGACGAGCGTGGCCACGTCTTGCTGCGACACGGCGTTGTACGTCGACGCGCGGATGCCACCGGTGGTGCGGTGCCCCTTGAGCCCGACCATGCCGGCCTTCTTCGCCTCCGCGACGAACTGCTCCTCGAGCGCCTCCGACGGCAGGCGAAACACCACATTCATGGTCGAGCGCGACGCCTTCTCGACGGGGGCCGAATAGAAGCCCGGGAGCGCATCGAGGCAGCCGTAGAGCAGCTCGGCCTTCGCGCGGTTGCGCTGCTCCATCGCGGGCAACCCGCCCTGCTCCTCCATCCACCCGAGCACGTTGCGCACGAGGTAGATCGCGAGCGTCGGAGGCGTGTTGTAGAGCGAGTCGGCCTCGGCGTGCGTCTGGTAGCGGAAGATCTTCGGAATGTCTTTTCGCGCCTGGGCCAGGAACGACTTCTTCGCGACCAGCACCACGACGCCCGACGGCCCGAGGTTCTTCTGCGCGCCGGCGTAGATGAAGTCGAACTTCGACACGTCGATCGGCCGCCACAAGAAGTCGCTGCTCATGTCGCAGATGTGCGGCGCCGCGCCCGTGTCGAGGAACGAGTGGAACTGCGTGCCAAACAGCGTGTTGTTCGACGTCGTGTGCACGTACGCGGCCGACGCGTCGAGCTGCACCTCGGCCTGCGTGGGCACGCGCGTGTACCGGCCATCGGGGTTTCGCGTGCTGCCCGCGACGCGCGTCTTGCCGAGCACCTTCGCTTCATCGAGCGCCTTCTCAGACCAGCCGCCGGTGAGCACGTAGTCGGCGCTCTTGCCTGCATGCAGGAAGTTGGTGGGAATCAGCGCGAACTGCATCGACGCGCCGCCGGTCGAAAACACCACCTGGTGCGTGTCGGGAATCGCGAGCAGCCGCGTGAGGCGCGCGATCGCCTCCTGGTGCACGGCCTCGTAGTCCTTGCCGCGGTGCGAGTGCTCCATGATCGACATCCCCGAGCCGTTGAAGTCGAGGAACTCGTCGCGCGCGCGCTCGAGCGCAGGCAGCGGAAGACCAGCAGGACCAGCGTTGAAGTTGATGACTCGCACGGGGACTCCTCAGACGGCCTTGTGAACGGCTTCTTGAAACAGGGGCGCGACGTGATCGGCGTCGTTGAGCCGCACGACCTGCAATGACTCGAGCGTCTCGCCCGACAACACGTTCAGCGTCGCGGGGGCCTGGCGAAACGACCACACGCGCTCGAGCGGCAGGCCGAGAATGCGGCAGAGCAGCACGCGATTGACGGCGTCGTGAGCGACGACCAGCACCGTGTCGTTCGAGCCCAGGCCTTGCACCGCGCGGCCGAGCGCCAGCCAGGAACGATCGAGCACGTTCTGCAGTGACTCCGCGTTCGGGCCAGCCTGCAGCGTCGCGGTCGGCTTGTTCTTCCACGCCTCGAACAGCTCGGGGTGCGAGACCGAGATCTCGATCACCGTCTTCCCTTCCCAGCCTCCGTGCGAAATCTCCTTGAGCCCGTCATCGAAGCCCAGCATGCCCGCGCGCGAGGGCCCGAGAATGAGCTCGGCCGTCTTTCGGGCGCGAACCAGCGGCGAGGCGATCGCACGAACGATCTTCACCTCGGCCAACCGCTTCCCCAGCGCCTTCGCCTGCCCTTCTCCACTCTCATGAAGCGGAATGTCGGTGTGACCCTGGTACCGGCCTTCGCGATTCCACGGCGTCTCACCGTGACGACACAGCAGCACGTTCATGTCGCGGTGCTGCCACACCAGGGTCGCTCGTTCAATGCACGTGGCGGCGGTGGCACCTTCAGAATAAAGGTGCCGCGCGATGTCTCTCGGGCGCCTGGTGCAACGACGGCTCATCATCGTCACTGGCAAAGGTGGAGTCGGGAAGACCACGCTCACCGCCGCGCTCGCCCGCCACTACGCCTCGCAGGGCCGACGGGTGCTCGCCGCCGAGATCGTGCCCAACGCAGACACGCCGTCGCAGCTCGCGCTCGCGCTGGGCGTGAAGAAGCCGACCGAGGAGCCCGCGATGGTGCTCCCGAACGTCTCGCTCGTCCTGGTGACGCCGACCTCGGGCCACCACCGCTTCCTGCAAGACAGCCTGCCGATCAAACTGCTCGCCGACACCGCGATGCGCTCACAGGCGCTCAAGAAGTTCCTCTCGGCGGCGCCGGGCTTCAGCGACATGGGCGTGATGTACCGAATGCTCGATCTGATGAAGCGTGAGAACCCGGCTGGCGGGCACGCGTACGAGATCGTGCTGCTCGACTCTCCTGCGACGGGGCACGCGCTGGCGCTCGCGCAGATCCCCGAGTTCCTCATTCGCATCATCCCCGGTGGGCCGATTCGCCGCGTCGCCGAAGAGGGCCTCGCCGTGCTGACGGATCCTCGCATCACCGGCACGATGATCGTCACGCTGCCCGAGACACTGCCCGTCACCGAGGCGATGGAGCTGCAAGCCGGCCTCACGAGTCACCGCCTGCCCGTCACCGCCATCGTGGTGAACCGCGTGCCGAGAGATCCATTCTCGAAAGACGAGCGTGAGGCCCTCAAGACGATGCTCAGCGGCACCACGACCACCGTGCTCGGCACGCGCGAACTCAAGCGCATCGAACGCGCCGAAGCAGCGCTCCACTTCCTGAAGGAGCGCGCGTCGGCCGAACACGTGGTGCTCTCCGAGGTCGATGGCGCAGGCAGCCAGGCGACGCTCAACCTGCTGCCGTCGCTTTGATCAGAACGAGGCCGTGAAGCCGGTGAGCTTCTCGCTCTCGACCCACAGCCGCTGCGCCGCCGCGTCGTCCTGCGCCTGCTGGTTGGGGATCTTCGGCTTGCACTTGTCGAAGTACTTGCCCGTCACGCCTTCGACCTCGGGTGACGTCGCGAGATAGATGCTCGTCTTCGCGCCCTTCTCCGGCGTGATCATGAACACTCCGGCCACCTTGCCGATGACGCCGTAGATGCCCGGCTTGCCCGCGAAGAAGTTCGTGCTCACCACGCCCGGGTGCAGCGTGTTCACCGTGATGCGCTTCTTCTCGAGGCGCTTCGCCAGCTCACGACCGAAGAGAATATTGGCCAGCTTCGAGCGGCCGTACGCCTTGAACGACGAGTAGGGCTGGGTCATCAGATCGCCGAAGTCGATGGTCGCTCCGCGATGCGCTTCGCTGGCCACGCACACGACGCGCGACGGCGCCGCCTTCTCCAGCGCGGGCACCAGCAGGTTCGTGAGCAGGAAATACGACAGGTGGTTGGCAGCGAAGGTGAGCTCGAACCCGTCGACCGTCTTCTCGTTCGACATGTTCACGCCGCCCGCGTTGTTCACGAGCACGTCGAGCCGGTCGTACTTCGCGAGGAAGTCGGCCGCGAGCTTGCGCACCGCTGCCATCGACGAGAGGTCGGCGAGCAGGAACGTGATGTTCGGGTTCCCCGAGGCGGTCTTGAGCTCTTCGGTCACCGTCTTCGTTTTCTCGGCGTTGCGGCCGACGATGATCAGCTCGGCGCCTTCCTTCGCGATGGCCTTCGCCGTCTCGTAGCCAATGCCGCCAGTCGCGCCCGTCACCAGCACCCGCTTGCCCGTCATCGTTCCCATGTCGTGCGTCTCCGTTCGGGCGCGATGTAGTGAGCCGCGATCGTCGTCGCAACGAACCCGCGCGGTCGTTAACATCACTTCACGATGTCGGCCGGCGAGCTGCACACCCTGGTAACCACCAAGAAGGTGATCGTCGCGTGCGGAGCCGGAGGCGTCGGCAAGACGACCACCTCTGCAGCCCTCGCGCTCGCAGCCGCACGTTCAGGCCGGCGCGTGCTGGTGCTCACCATCGACCCGGCGAAGCGGCTCGCGCAGGCGCTCGGCATTCGTGAACACATGCGCCACCCGACGCCGCTCTCGAAAGAGACGCTGGCCGAGGCGGGCGTGACCACCGGCACCCTCGACGCGTGGATGCTGAACCCCGACGTCGTCTTCGAGAGCCTCGTGCACCGCATGGCGCCCACGCCCGCACAGGCCGAGCGTGTCTTGCAGAGCCGCCTGTTCCGCCACCTCTCAGAGCTCGTCGCCGGCATGCAGGAGTACACCGCGGCCGAGGCGCTCTACGATCTCTCGACCAGCGGAAAGTACGATCTCGTCGTGCTCGACACGCCGCCCGCCCGCAACGCGCTCGACTTCCTCGAAGCGCCGGGAAAGCTCGCCCGCTTCCTCGACGAGCGCATCATCAGCCTCTTCCTGCCCAGCACCACGCGCGGCTTCTTCAAGAAGGCCCAGGAGCTGATCGGCAGCGTCTTCAGCCGCGTCTTCGGCCAGGAGTTCTTCTCGGAGCTGCAGGAGTTCCTCGCGGCGTTCTCCGGCATGTTCGGCCCGATGCGCGCGCACGCCGAGGGTGTTCGCACGCTGCTCATGTCGAAAGACGCGGCGTTTCTGCTGGTGACGAGCCCCGATCAGGCGGCGCTCGAAGACGCGCGGTACTTCCGCGATCGCATCAAGGCAATGGGACTGCCCTTCGCCGGCTTCGTGCTGAACCGCTCGTGGGTGCGCACCGACGGCCTGCTCGAGCCAGCACAGCTCACCCTGACCGGGGCTCCGGCCGCCCAGTCTGCGCTCGAGAAGCTGAAACGACTCGCGACGCTCGAGCTCGACCGCGTGAAGCGCGATCGCGATCTGCTCGCCCAGCTCGCGGCCGAAGTGCCGTCGACGGCGTTCGCGGTGGCGACTCCGTACCTCGGCGACGCCATCGAAGACGTGAAGGGTCTCGCGCAGCTGGCCCACGGCATCGTGGCCTGAGCTGTCGCGAATCACTACGCTCGGCGGCCTCAACGCAGCTCCATCTGGAGAGTCTCATGGCTTTGAAGATCGAAGACCTGAAGGTCGGCACTGGCGCCGAGGCCGTCGCGGGCAAGCGCGTCACCGTTCACTACGTCGGCACCCTCACCAACGGCTCCAAGTTCGACTCGAGCCGCGATCGCGGCACGGGCTTCTCGTTCGGCCTCGGCGCGGGGCAGGTCATTCAGGGGTGGGATCAGGGTGTGGCCGGCATGAAGGTGGGTGGCATGCGCAAGCTGACGATTCCGCCCGAGCTCGGCTACGGCGCTGGTGGCTACCCGCCGGTCATTCCGCCCAACTCGACGCTCGTCTTCGAGGTCGAGCTGCTGTCGGTCGGCTGATTCACACGCCATGAACGAGAACGCGCTCAACGCGAACGTTGGCCACCGCCTGCGCGCGCTCCGGCTGTCGAAGAGCATCAAACAGGCAGACGCTGCGCGAGAGCTCGGCGTCAGCCCGGCGTACTTGAACCTCATCGAGAAGGGGAAGCGCGTCACGCCGTTCCCCCTCTTGTGGAAGGCGCTGCGCTTCTTCCAGGTCGACCCCGAAGAGTTCATGGCGCAGATCGGCGACGGCCGCGTCGATCAAGCGCTGGCGAGCCTGCTCGACGAGCCGCTGCTCAAGACGCTCAACCTCGATCAGGAGTCGCTGCAGTCACTCTCGGCCGAGCCGAAGCTGGCCGGCACCGTCGCTGCGCTGTTCAACCTCTACAAGAACACGCGCATGCAGCTCGAGAACGTGATGACGCAGCTCTCGAGCCAGGAGCGCCCTGCCACCCCCGAGGGCCGGCTCGACTACTCGCCGTTCGACGAGACGACCGACTTCCTCGAGTCGCACGGCAACTACTTTCCCGAGCTCGAGGCCGAGGCCGAAGCGCTGCGCCACGACTTCGCGCTCGAACGGCAGCTCGTCTCGACCCAGATGCTCCGCATGGTCGAGGAGCGCTTCGGCTACCAGGTCTCGTTCGAAGACTCTCCGTCGGGCAGCTCGGTGGTGCGGCGCCTCGACCCCGAGAAGAAGCAGCTGAAACTCTCTCCGGGGCTGACGGAGCAGACGCTCAAGTTCCAGCTCGGCGCCACGCTGGGCCTGCTCGCGCTCGACAAGACGCGCCTCATCGATCGCATCATCGGCCAGCGCACCCGCCACGCCGAGACGCCGCGCCTCGTGAAGGTGAACCTCGCCAACTACTTCGCTGGCGCCCTCATGCTGCCCTACGGCGACTTCTACAAAGAGGTGCAGCGCACGCGGTACGACATCGAGCTGCTCACCAACATCTTCAACGTCACGTACGAGACGGTCGCGCACCGCGTCTGCAACCTCGCCGACCCCAAACGCAAAGGCCTGCCGTTTCACTTCCTGCGCTGCGACATCGCCGGGAACATCTCGAAGCGCTACTCGGGCACGGGGCTCAAGTTCGCGTCGATGGGCAGCTGCGCGAAGTGGGCCGTGCACCTCGCCTTCCTCAACCCGTCGCAGATCACCCGGCAGTATTCGCAGATGCCCGACGGCGCGACGTACTTCGACTTCGCCAAGGTGCAGCTGCAGCCGGTCGAGGGCAGCATCGTGCGCGGCACCGCGTACTCCATCGGCCTGGGCACCCACGCCGAGAACGCGAAGTACCTCGCGTACGGCCTGCCGATGCTCGAGCTCAAGCGCGACGCCGTGCCCACGGGCATCAGCTGCCGCTTCTGTGAGCGCACCGACTGCAACCAACGCGCAGCCGCGAGCTACCGGTTCGCCTTCTCGTTCGACGAGTACACGAAGAAAGACTGCTTCTTCTCACCGCTCGTCACGAGCGATCGCGAGCCGCAGCCGAAGAAGAGCTGACCGATGCGCGCGGCCCTTCTGCTCGTGATCGCCGGCTGCACCTGGACGGTTCAGGGCTCGACGTTTCGCACGAAGGAAGCCGACACCGCGTTCGAGCGCGCCGTCGAGGCCGTCAACGCCCACTGCAACGGCGCCCGCTTCGTGAATCCCGACGCGCAGATCGTCACCAGCCACTGGCAGGTCTTTCACTCTCGCGATGGCGCCTTTCTGGTGCGCTGTCAGGTCGCGCTCGTGAAGGCGGCTGATGAGCTCGGCGCAGAGGTGCGGGTCGCGGTGACGATCAAGCAGTGCCCGCTGGTCGATCTCGCCGAGCTCGACGCCCTGGGAGACTCCGACACCTGCCAGGTCACCTTCTCGATGCCCACCGAAGTGGCCAACGCCCAACAGGACGCGGTGCGAAAAGTGGAGTACGACGTGCGCCGCTGACGGGCCGGTGTAACAAAGGCTGATCATGCGAACGTTTCCTCTCGTCGGGCTGATGCTGCTTGCCGCGTGTGGCCCTCAGGGCCCCTTCCCGCTCGAGCCGGTGCCGAACGCCATCGTCCCCGCGCCGATCGTCACCGTCACGCCGAAGCCCGGCCCGTTCAACGGCACGGTGACGCTGGCGATCACCTCCGATCAGAAGAGCACGGTGTTCTGGAGCTCGGACGGCAGCGATCCCCGCACGACGTCACGCGGTCGCACCGAGGCCGAGGCGCCCGCGATGCTCACCATCGACAAGACGACCTCGCTGAAGATCTTCGCGAGCAACGGCGGCAAAGACAGCGAGCTGTTCGAGGGCACGTGGGTGCGCGCGGGCGGTCCGGTCGGCTCCATCAGCGGCACCGTCGTCTTCGGCGCGTTCTGCGCGAACAAAGAGATCGGCATCGGGAGGAACGGCAACATCAAGAAGCTCGGCAAGGCGCCGATGATGGCTGGCACCTTCCCCTTCACCTACGAGGGGCTGCAGAGCGGCACGCACCGGCTCACGGCGTACTGCGATCGCAACGGCGACGGAAACCTGACTCCCTTCCTCGACTTCAACGGAGACACCGTGAACGTCGCGCTCGACCTCACCGATCCGTTCAAGGCGAGCGCTGAAGGCGTGAAGGTCTTCGTCGGAGCCTCGGGCACGGGCCTGGGCACGCTGCGCGGCACGATCATTCTGCCGAAGCCTCCGCCGCTGCAGAACCTGTCGATGTCGGTGCTGCCCGCCGACGCGCTGATGGGCGGGCTCGACCCGCAGGTGCTGCTGCAGCAGCTGCAGAACGGCTACCGCATCTTCACCACGCCGATGGATACCGAGTATCCGTATGTCGTGACCGATCTGCAGCCGGGCCGCGTGTTGCCCGTGCCGTCGCTCATTGGGTTTGGTGGTGGAGGCATCGCGATCAACCTGCTCGCGAACCCGCTCTCGCCGACGCTCATCGAGGCCGACAAAGAGACGGTGAAGGACTTCGCGTTCGGGCCGGTGACGCTGAGCGGGAACATCACGGTGGCCTCGGCGAGCGCTCCGACGGGTGGGCTCGCGTTCGGCATCGTGGCGGCGCGCATCGTGTCGATTCAAGACGGCGTGCAGGCGGTCCTGATGCCAGTGCTCTTCACCCGCGATCCGATGACGATGGACGCGCGCTCGACGTATTCCGGAGCGGCGCTCAAGGCGAACCAGACGGTGACGCTGCGGGTGTTCACGAACGCGGCTGGCGCGAACCCGATCACGGATGCGCTGACGTGGGTCGTGAACCCGTTCTCGAGCACGCCCGGCCACGCGACGGTGAACATCACCAACGTCGACGCCACGCGCGACATCGTCATTCCGTAGCCGGCGCACGGTGAACGGTTGCCAACTTCGACGCGACTGCGCGTCGACGCGACCCGCGACTTCGCCGTCCCGTGACATGCTCGGAGCGTGAAGAACGCACTCATCGCAGCTCTCCTCGTTTCAGCCTCGTGTGGAATGCCCGTCGCCTCACCTGATGCGGGAGCTCCGACCGCAGGCGGAACGTCTTCAGCTGCAGGTGGGAGCACGAGCGCGGGCGGGACAGCGAGCGCTGGAGGAGCCGCGAGTGCTGGTGGAGCGGCCGGTGGAAGCGCCAGCGCGGGCGGCTCGACCGCTGGAGGAACTGCGACCGCTGGCGGGAGTGCGGGAGGCTCCGTCTCGACCGGTCGCCTCGTCGCCTACGTCGGCAGTGGCAACGGCAACATCACTGCGTACGCCGTCAACACCTCCACCGGCTCGATGACGATGCTCGGCGCCACCAACGGCGGAACGAACCCCAGCTTCCTCGCCTTCGATGTCCCGCGAAGCCGGCTCTACGCCGTGAACGAGGGCAACCCGGGACAGATCGCGGCGTTCGAGCTCCGTCCCGACGCCGGCCTCTCACTCATCAACCGCGTCAGCTCGCAAGGCGCCGGGCCCGCGCACGTCTCGGTTCACCCTTCTGGCCGCTTCGTGATGGCCGCGAACTACACCGGCGGCAACATCGCCATTCTCCCGGTGCGCGACGGCGGACTCGGAGCCGCGACCGACACCGATCCCTCCGGCGGACAGGCGCATCAGATCATCGCCGACGCCACCGGTCGCTTCGTCTACGTGCCGTGCAAAGCCGCCGATCACATTGCGCAGTACCGCTTCGACGCCGACGCGGGCGTGGTGACTCCGCTCGCACCTGCGACCGTCTCGACGGCCAACGGCGCGGGGCCACGTCACCTCGCGCTCCACCCCGGCGGGCAATGGGCGTTCCTCATCAACGAGCTCGACGACACGATGACGTCGTTGCGGGTCGCAGCCGATGGAAGGCTCACCGCGGTGGACACGAAGTCGACGCTGCCGGCGGGCTTCTCGGGCTCCAACACGTGCGCCGAAGTGCAGGTGCACCCGAACGGGCGCTTCATCTTCGGCTCGAACCGCGGCCACAACTCCATCGTCACCTTCTCGTTCGACGACACGAGCGGAGCCCTCACGCTCGTCGGCCACGCGCCCACGGGCGGCAACACGCCACGCCACTTCGAGCTCGATCCCTCGGGCCAGCTGCTGCTCGTCGCCAACCAGGGCTCGGGCAACGTGCACGCGCTGCGCGTCGACGCCACCACGGGAGTCCTCACGCCGCTCGGCCAGCAGGCCACGGTGAACTCGCCAGCCTTCGTGGGAATGACGGTATTGCCCTGAAGCGCGTCAGGCGGCCTGCGGCTTCGTCACCTGCTCGGGCGAGCCTTCGGGGCACACCTCGAACAGCTTGAAGCGCGAGCGCGAGCCGAAGTTGTTCCGCCGAATCATGCTGCCGAGCACCGTGAGCACGTCGCGCGTGGTGTCGAGGCTCTTGTCGAGCGACGCGAACACGTCGACGCTGGGCCCGCGGTAGAGCTCCTTCGCGTTGAGGTGGCCGCCGAGGCTCGCCTTC
>JBEOKA010000100.1:0-22268 GCA_040275325.1 Myxococcaceae bacterium
AAGCAGAAGCACGAGTCGTCCGATGGCACCGTTCGCGTGAACGTCGGCGTGCTCGACAAGCTGATGAACCTGATGGGCGAGCTCGTGCTGGCCCGCAACCAGATGATTCAGACCGTGCGCGGCCTGAGAGATCAATCGGCCCAGGGCGCGGCGCAGCGGCTCTCGATCGTCACCAGCGATCTGCAGGAGCAGATCATGAAGACGCGCATGCAGCCCGTCGCGCGGGTCTTCGAGAAGATTCCCCGGCAGGTGCGCGACCTGTGCCAGCAGACCGGCAAGCGCGTGAACGCCGAGATCGACGGCACCACCACCGAGATCGACAAGGCGCTCGTCGAGGCCATTCGCGACCCGGTCATGCACCTCATTCGCAACGCCATCGACCACGGCATGGAGCCGCCCGACGAGCGCGTGCTCAAGGGCAAGTCACCCATCGGCAAGGTGTCGGTGCGCGCCGTTCACGAGGGCAGCACCGTCAGCATCGACATCAAAGACGACGGCCGCGGCATCGACCCCGTGAAGGTGAAGGCCATCGCCGTGAAGAAGGGCGTCATCAGCCAGGCCGAGGCCGATGGCATGGCCGACCGCGAGGCCATCAACCTCATCTTCCGGCCCGGCTTCTCGACGGCAGAGAAGGTCACCAGCATCTCGGGGCGCGGCGTGGGGATGGATGTGGTGCGTACGCACGTCGAGCGCAGCGGTGGGCAGGTCGAGCTCGAGTCGACGCTCGGCAAGGGCACCACCATTCGCCTCAAGATGCCGCTCACCCTCGCCATCATTCCCGCGCTGCTCGTGAAAGAGGCCGGCCAGCGCTTCGCCATTCCCCAGTCGAACCTGCTCGAGCTCGTGTACCTCGACGAGGAGAACTCGAAGCAGGCCATCGAGTACGTGCGTGGTGCGCCGATCTACCGCCTGCGTGGAGAGATTCTGCCGCTCGTGCGCCTCGCTCCGCTGCTCCGCAAGCCCCAGGCGCCCACGACCGACGGCGTGAACATCGTCGTCGTCGCCATCGGCCAGCGCCGCTACGGCCTCGTCGTCGAGTCGATTCAAGACACCGAAGAGATCGTCATCAAGCCGCTGTCGAGCCAGCTCAAGCGGCTGGGCTGCTACGCGGGCGCGACGGTGCTGGGTGATGGAAACGTCGCGCTCATTCTCGACGTCTCGGGCATCGCGAGCATGGCGGGCATCGACGTCAGCGCGAACGCGGCGACCCGCGAGGTGAAGGCAGCGACCGCGCTCCTCGACGGCCGGCAGTCGATGCTGGTGTTCAAGGCCGGAGACGACGCCGCCTGCGCGGTGCCCGTCTCGATGGTGGCGCGGCTCGAGACCATCGAGCGCACGAAGATCGAGGTCGTCGGCGGCAGCGAGGTGCTCCAGTACCGCGGGCACATCATGCCCGTGCTGCGGCCCGAGAACGTGCTGCCCATCGGCCAGAGCACGCCCTCTGACGACGGCCTGCAGCGCATGATCGTCTTCGACTTCGGCACGCCCGTCGGCCTCGCGGTGAGCTCCATCGTCGACGTCAGCGACGTCGAGACGAGCAAGGCCGCGAGAACCGAGCTGCCGCACGTGCTGGGAAGCTCGGTGTGCTTCGGCCGCACCACCCTGCTGGTCGACGTGTTCGGCCTCGTTCGTCAGCTCGCCCCCAACGCGCTCGAGGCCTCGAAAGAGAAGACGCTGCGGCGGCCGCGCGTGCTGCTCGCCGACGAGGTCGACGCCATCAGGGCGTCGCTCGCAGGCTGGCTGCGCTCGTCGGGCGTCGACGTCATCGAGCTGTCGAACGACGCGGCGGTCAAGGAGCTGCGCTCGGAGCACGGCCGCGACGTCGACGCGCTCATCGCCAGCCTCGACGGCAACGCCCACGGGCTCGAGCTCGTGCGCATGGCGCGCCTCGAGCAACCGGCCCTGCCCATCGTCTGCACCGCGCGTGAAGCCGACCGTCACGCCGAGTCGGCGCGCGCCGCGGGAGCCCTCACCGTCGTGAAGCGCCTCGAGCGCGAGGCCGTGCTCGAAGCCCTCACCAACGCCGGCATCTTCAGCCACGCAGGAGCCGCTCCATGAGCTTCAGCCACAACGACGTGCAGACGGGCCAGTGGGCCACCTTTCACATCGGCGGCGAGCAGTTCGCGCTGCCCGTCGAAGAGGTGCAGGAGGTGCTGCTGAAGCAGCCGCTGACCCCCGTGCCGCTCGCGCCAGACGAGATCCTCGGGCTGCTCAACCTGCGCGGGGCCATCATGCCCGCCATCGACTTGCGGCGGCGCCTCGGCTTCCCCGACGGTGCCGAGCAGGCGCAGAAGCTGCTCGTGCTGCGCGGCGCCGAAGGGCCCGTCTCGGTCGTGGTGGACGACATCGGCGACGTGTTCGAGCTCGAGGGCAAGGGCTGGCGCCCGGTGCCCGACACGCTCGAGTCGAACCACCGCAGCTTCGTCTTCGGCGTCTTCCCCATGCAGGGCCAGGTGCTGCTGGGCCTCAGGGTCGATGTCATCTGCGCTGATCAGTGAAGGAGCTGCCATGAAAGCCCTCGTCGTCGACGACTCCAAGATGGTCAGGCTGGTGCAGCAGCGCGCGCTCGAGTCACTCGGGTGGGAGGTGAAGCAGGCGGCCAATGGCGAAGAGGGCCTGGCCACGCTCCAGGGCATGGGCGAGGTGCAGCTCGTGCTCGCCGACTGGCAGATGCCCGTGATGGACGGGCTGGCGATGGTGAAGCGCATCAGGGCCGACGCGCGCTTCGCGAACACCGTCATCATCATGGTGTCGTCGAACGCCGTGCTCGAGTCGATTCAAGAAGCCCTCGACGCCGGCGCGAATGACTTCGTGATGAAGCCCTTCAGCGTCGACGCGCTCAAGGAGCGGGTCGTGGGGGCCATTCCCCATGCCTGAGCCCACGCCAGGCTGGGCCGCCCTGCGCACGTTCATGGCCTCGAGCTGTGGGGTGTCGCTGGCCGACGACCAGCACTACCTGATGGAGGCGCGGCTCTCGCCCGTGGCGAAGACGCTCAACTTCAAGTCCGTCGACGAGCTGGTGCTCGAAGCCGTGCGGCCGGGGGCTCCGAATCGCGTGACCGCGCCGCTCATCGACGCGATGACGACGCACGAGACCTACTGGTTTCGCGACACCCAGTTCTGGAAGGCGCTGCAGGACCTCGTGATTCCGAAGCTCGGCGTCAACGCCCCGGGCTCGACGAAGTCGTTCAGCGTGTGGCTCGCGGCCTGCTCGACGGGCCAGGAGGTGTACTCGCTCACCATGTTCCTCGAAGAGAACTTTCCCTCGCTGCACGAGCGCACCACCATCATCGCCACCGACGTGAGCGAAGGCGCGGTGAACCAGGCCAAAGAGGGCGTCTACACCGTCTACGAAGCCAACCGCGGGCTCGCCGCGCCGAGGCTGGTGAAGCACTTCGAGCGCCACCACGCGAACTTCAAGGTGAAAGAGAAGCTGCGCCGCAAGGTGACGTTCCTCGCGCACAACCTGGTCACGCAGGCGCCGCCGGGCATCGGGTTCGATCTCGTGCTCATGCGCAACGTGCTCATCTACTTCCCCGACGCCACCCGCCGCGCCGTCGTGCAGAAGGCGATGAACGTGCTCAAGCCGAACGGGCTGCTGGGCATCGGCGCGACCGAGCTGCTGCCGCTGCCAGCCATCTCTCCCGGCTGGTACCCGAAGGCGCCCTGACGACGAATCACCCGAAATAGCGCTTGCGGGCGGTGCGACCGTCCGTACCATGCCGTCCTTCGTTTCCCTGAAAGGACGACGCATGGGCTTCCAGACCGTTCCTGAAGTGTTGCTGCACCGGGTGAGCGCCACCCCGAACAACACCGCGTACTCGTACCCCGCCGGCAGCGGCTGGAAGACGGTGTCGTGGAAGGAGTTCGGCGAGCAGGTGAAGCAGATCGCCATGGGCCTCAAAGCCCTCGGCCTCACGCCCGAGCAGCGCGTCGCCATTCTCGCCGGCACCCGCTACGAGTGGATCGCCTGCGACATGGGCATTCTCTGCGCGGCCGGCGCCACCACCACCATCTACCCCTCGAGCCTCGCTGAAGACTGCTCGTACATCGTGAGCGACTCCGACTCGGTGTTCGCCTTCGCCGAGAACGACGAGCAGGTGAAGAAGCTGATGTCGGTGAAGGCCCAGATGCCGGGGCTGAAGAAGGTCATCGTCATCGACGGCAAGGCGAGCGGCGACGGCTTCGTCATCACGCTGCAAGAGCTGCAGGAGCTCGGCAAGCCCTCGAGCCAGGCCGACTACGAGGCCACCGCGAAGCAGGCGAAGAACGATGGCATCGCGACGCTCATCTACACCTCGGGCACCACCGGCAAGCCCAAGGGCGTGATCCTCACGCACGACTGCTGGGTCTACGAGGGCGAAGGCATCAACGAGATGAAGCTGCTCGTGCCCGAAGACGTGCAGTTCCTCTGGCTGCCGCTCGCGCACTCGTTCGGCAAGGTGCTCGAGGTCGCGCAGATCGTCATCGGCTTCCACACCGCCGTCGACGGCCGCGTCGACAAGCTGGTCGAGAACCTCGGGCAGGTGAAGCCGACGTTCGTCGCCGCCGTGCCTCGCATCTTCGAGAAGGTCTACAACAAGGTCGTCGAAGGCACGAAGAAGACCGGCGGCCTGAAGTGGTCGATCTTCAAGTGGTCGATCGAGGTCGGCAAAGAGGTCTCGAAGCTGCGCCAGGCGGGCCAGGAGCCCTCGGGCCTGCTCGCCATGAAGAACGGCGTCGCGCAGAAGCTCGTGTTCTCGAAGCTGCAGGAGCGCTTCGGTGGCCGGCTGCGCTACTTCGTCTCGGGCTCGGCGCCGCTCTCGCGCGAGATGGCCGAGTTCTTCCACGCCTGCAACATTCTCATCCTCGAGGGCTACGGCCTCACCGAGTCGAGCGCCGCGTCGTTCGTGAACCGCCCCACCGGGTTCAAGTTCGGCACCGTCGGCCCGCCGCTGCCGGGCACCACGCTCAAGATCGAGAGCGACGGCGAGATTCTCATCAAGGGCCGCGGCATCATGCGCGGGTACCACAACAAGCCCGAAGAGACGGCCGCGACGCTGAAAGACGGCTGGCTCTACACCGGCGACATCGGTGAGCTCGACGAGGCTGGCCGACTCAAGATCACCGACCGCAAGAAGGACCTCATCAAGACCTCGGGCGGCAAGTACGTCGCGCCGCAGAACATCGAGGGCAAGTTCAAGATGTCGTGCCCCTACGTGTCGAACGCGCTGGTGCACGGCAACAACCGGAACTTCTGCGTCATGCTCATCGCGCTCGACCCCGAGGCGATCATGGAGTGGGCGAAGAGCAACGGCGTGAACGGCGGCTACGAAGAAGTGGTGAAGGACCCCCGCACCCACGCGCTCATCAAGCCCTTCATCCAGGACCTCAACAAGGGCCTCGCCAGCTACGAGTCGATCAAGAACTTCGCGATTCTGCCGAAGGATCTCACCCTCGACGCGGGCGACCTCACGCCGAGCCTCAAGGTGAAGCGCAAGGCCGTCGAGACCAAGTACAAGGACATGATCGAGACCTTCTACGCGGGCAACGTCGCCGAGGTGTGATGCGCGGCGCGCTCCTCTCGCTCTTCGCGCTCTCGGCCTGCTCGGGCGGCGGCAACAAGTCGCTCGAGCTGACCCTCACCATGCCCAACGGCACGGTGCAGACGAAGACGCTGAACGACGACACGGGCTTTCTCTTCGAAGGTTCGGGCACCCGGGCCACCGCGTCGTTCCCCGATCTCGCCGAGTGGAACAAAGACGTGCCCCTCGGCCTGTCGATGCTGATCGCGCCACTGCAGCCCGGACGGTACGGATCGAGCGGTAGGCTGCACCTCGGCGCTGACACGGTGGCGTCGGCGAAAGCCCTCACCCTGTCGCTGGTCGTCGAGCGCGTGCGTTGGCAGAACGACGGCGCCTACCCGTTCCGCATGGAGGGCACCGTCAGCGGCACCTCGAGCGAGAACCACCAGGTCGAGGGGCGCTTCAGCACCACCACCCACGACTGCTCCGACAAGGTCGCTGCGAACGCAGGCTCGTTCCTCTGCGGCACGCCGTTTCCCACGAAGAGCCTCACCGAGCAGACCTGGAACATCGACCGATGGGTGACCGAGGGCGAGTGCCCCGACGCCATCTTCAAGCGCTACGCGGGCGGGCCCAGGTACACGGTGAGCTCACGGTTCGCGTCGGCCGGCGGCAAGCAGGTGCAGTGTGTCGTCACCTACGCGCCCGGCTTCAAGGCCATCTGCGGAGCGAGTGAAGAGAACGTCGAAGCCGATGGCTGCACGTGGGCCGTCACGATGTACTCGACGCCAGGCATCGTCTCGGTGAGCAGCCCACGCATCGGCATCTTCGCGGGCACGACCGGCACGTCGTGTCCTCCGAAGCTGTGCACGATGTACCCGGAGTCGCTCACGCATGTGTCCGGCGCCACTGCGCAAGACTGAGCGTCACGCGAACGTCTTCACGAAGAACGCGATGGTGATGGTCCACCCCAACACCACGACGACTCGCTTCACCACTCGCACATCGAACTTCAGCGCGAACCGCGCTGTGACGTAGCCACCGATCGAGGCCGCGACGGCCATGGCGACCGCGTGATGCCAGTCGACGAGACCCGAGACGATGAAGGTCAGCGTCGCCGTGAGGTTGATGGCGAGCCCCAGCACTGACTTGAGCCCGTTGAGCCGGTGCAGATCGCGACCGCCGAGCAACGTGAGCGCGGCCAGCATCAGCAGCCCGATGCCTCCGCCGAGGTAGCCGCCGTAGAGGCTGATGGGCACCTGCGTCAGCACGACGACCCAGAGCGGGGGGTTGCCGAAGCGCTCGAGCCAGGCGCGCAGCCGCTCGCCGAAGGTGAAGAGCACTGCACCGAAGAGCACGAGAAACGGCACCACCTTCGCGAAGGTGTCTCCCGGCGTCGCGAGCGCCGCCAACGCACCGACGAGCCCACCGACGAGGCTGACGATGACGAGCGGAACGAGGGAGCGCCGCTCCTCGTTCATCACCGAGCGGTAGCCCCACGCGCTCGCCACCGAACCGGGCCAGAGCGCCACCGTGCTCGTCGCGTTCGCCGCGAGCGGCGCCGTGCCCGTGAAGACCAGCGCAGGAAAGGTGAGGAACGTGCCGCCGCCCGCGATGGCGTTGAGGCCTCCCGCGAGAAAGGCAGCTGACGTCAGCAGCACCCACGTGAACACGACGAGAGAGTTAACACGCCCGCACCGTTGTGCCGGGAATGCAGCAGAATCGCCCCATGCGTCACGTCGCCATCGGAGACCCGCAGGCTCCGTTCGAGATCTTCCTGCGAATCCTCGACGGGCATCGCCTGCTTGGAGACGACGGGCGGCTGCGCCGAGACGTGCACCTCGTCTCGATGGGCGATCACTTCGACTACGGCAAGCCAGAGCTGCGGGAACGTGCGGCTGCGGAAGGTGAAGCCATTCTCTCGTGGCTCGCGTCGCACTCGCCTGCGCAGGTGACGATTCTGCTCGGCAACCACGACCTCGCGCGCGTGTGCGAGTTGTTCCCCTTCACCGACGAGTCGTTCCTCGAAGCGCACCGTGAAGCGCGCGCGCTGTACACGGCGAACGCTCCGGCCGAGGCGTTCCTCGCGAAGTACCCGTTCGTGCCCGATGCCGAGTGTCTCGCGCGTGACTACTCGTGCTTCGCGGCCTCTCAGCGTGTGCTGGTGACAGAGCTGTTGAGAACGAAGCGCCTGCGCCTCGCGGCGCATCATCGCGGGCTGCTCCTGGTTCACGCCGGTTTGACGACGCACGATCTCGAGCTCGCAGGCATCGCGGCCACCGACGCGGCGACGGTGAGTGATGGGCTCAACGCCTTCCTCGACGACCGAATCGCCCGCTGGAGCGATGGACCGCTCGACCTCACCCCACTCCATCGGCCGGGAACGGCCGCGACTGGCGAAGGCCGCGGCGTGCTGTACCACCGCCCGTGCGATCCCTCGACGCAGCCGCCCGCGAGAATGGATGGACCTCCCCGCCGACGGTTCGACCCGCGCCACCTTCCCGCCGCGTTCCCTCAGGCCATCGGCCACATTCGAGACGCCAAGTGCCGTGAGCTGATGCCCTCGTGGAGCCCCGCGGGAAAGGGCGTCGACGGCCCGCTGCGAACGCTGAAGGTCGACGGTGACGCCGTCTCGTACGTCATGGGCTGCGAAGCCGGAGCGAGGCTCTTCTTCACCGACGGCGGCATGTTCCACACCGCACCAGAGCACTACGAGCTGTTCGATCTCGACGCGCGCGCTCCGCTCAGCCGGGCTCGAAGCACGTGATGAGCGGCACGTGATCAGACAGGCCGTGGAACGGGCTCTTCTCGTCGCCGAACGCGCGGGTGTCGTTGAGGTCTGCGAAGGCGATGTCTTTGCCGAAGATGTGATCGAGGTGCATGCGCAGGCGCATGAAGCCCGCGGTCGAGAACGAGTCGGGGCGGCTCGCGTCGATCTGCTTCAGTGACTCCTGCGCGCCGAGCAGCTTCGCGTCGGCGGTGAGCAGCTTGTACACGGGCGTCGACGGCGCCGAGTTGAAGTCGCCGACGATGAGGTACGGCTCGCTCCGCGCCACGTGCTGCGCGTAGTCCGTCACCGCCTTCGCCTCGGTGAGCTGGTTCTTCCCGTGGCCCATCTTCACCTTCTGGCTCCAGAACTCCTTCGCCCACGGCGTCGGCAGCGACAGGTGCGTGTTGAAGAGGTGAAAGGGCTTTCCGCGCACGTCCTCCAGGTGCAGGTGGGCGGCGATGCGCGTCTGCTTGATGCGTTTGATGGTCGACGGCGTGCGGTGCGTGATGTCGAAGGGCTGGTCGGAGTTGCCCTTGAGCACGTTGACCGTCTGCTGGTTCACCAGCATCGCGAGCCCCGTCGTGTACACCTTCAGCGGGCCCACGCCGTAGACGTGCGCAGGGAAGTAGAAGGCGCGGTACGGCATCGCGACGCCACGCCGCTGCATCGAGGCGCCGAGGTGCCGCATGAAGGCCTCGAGCTGCGTCTCCGACGGCACGCCGCCACGGTGCGCGGCAGAGGAACGAATCGACTTCGTCTCGACCTCCTGCAGCGCGACGACGTCGGCCAGCGGCGCGAGGTTCGCGATGGCGTCGGCGATGTCCTGCTTCGAGGTCGCGGTGCTGGCGAGCCCCTTGAGCGCGTGCCCGAAGTAGCGAACGTTGTAGCTGACGAGTCGCATGGTCTCTTTCGAAGTCTAACGCCCGCGCCATCGGCCGCTGAGCTTCGCTTCGAGCGCGAGCCCTTCCAGCCAGGTAGGCCCATCGGGCACGAAGCGCTCCGGCGCCGAGAGGACGAGCGCCTCGAGGGTCTCGACCTCAGCGTCGCTCAGCGCTTCGTCGACCGCCCCGTGTCGATGTGCCGTGACAGCAACTGACAGCCCTGCCTGCTTCGCGAACGAGGCGAGGAGCAGCCGTCGCAGGCCCTGCTTCGCGAGCGCATCGGCCTCGGGAAGACGTTGGAGGCGCTCCAGCTCGGGGCCGTGCGCATCGAGGAGGCGCTTGCGGCGAACGAACGAACTCAACGGGAGCGGAGTCGATGGGCGTGCCGGCTTTCGGAGCAACTGCTGCGCGACCTTCAGCGCCTGCACCGCGTCGAGCGCCTTCTGATCGACCAGGTTCTCGCGAAGAGAGGACAACACCGGCGCGCGACGTGCTTCGGGCAGTACAGCCACGATCGCCCGCCAGGTTCGACGCTTGAAGAAGAGCGCGCGGGCCGTCTCGATGAGCACGCGGGCTTCACGAATCGAGAGCACCCGTCGCCGCTTCGCCTCGGCCACGGTCGCTTCGACGTTCACGAGCGGAACGGTGAGGGCCTGAAAGCCCGAGTCGGAGTCACCGTGCAGCAACACCACGTCGGCGTCGTCGATTCGCGCGCCCGAGACGTACTCGCCAGCGATGCGGCCGACCGGGAGCATGCCCTCTTCGTGCAGCTCGGCCGCGCGCAACGCGCCCATGCTCGAGGCGCCGATGACGTGCACACCGCTCGCGAGCGCTGCGCGCAGCTCGTGATGCCACACCGAAGGAACCGCTTCGAAGACGCCGTCGATGAGCACGATGACGCGCGGGCGATCGGGCAAGACACGAAACACGTCGCCCTGCCTCGCGGGTGGAAGGTACGTCGCCTTCAGCGTTCGTCTGGCGGTCGCGAGCGGCAGCGTCGGCCCCAGAAACACCGCCACGTCTCGCGCGCTCATCGCAGCAGCTCCGACTCTTCGAGGCCGATGCCGATGGCCTTCACCACGTGGAGCGGTGACTCACGCACGCGCACGATCACCACGGCATCAGCCACCTCCTTCGGCCAGCCCTTCACGCGCGCGTGTTTTCGCACCGGCCGCGTGGCGGTTCTCGAGAGGAGCGCCTGCAACGAGGCACCGCTCTCGCGCTCACCCGTCGCCACGTCATCACGCGCCCCATGAATTTCGGTGAGACGAGACTGCACGGCCTCGAGCAGCGCGGCCTCGAGCGCCTCGGCCGTCGTTCGCCGGCACGCATACCCGGCGGTGAGTGGAACCGAGGGCTCTTCGAGATCGAACAGCAGCGCGCCCGCGAGCGGCAGGGGTGAACGCTCGAGTGAACAACACGCGACCTGAAAACCTCTGCTGCGAAGCGTGTCGACGAGCGGGGAGCGCCACTCCACGAGGTATCGTTCGAGCGCGGCTTCAGTCCACCCATCGGGCAGCGCGCGCGTCAACGCGTGCCGCTCCCAGAGCTCGAGCACCGCGTGCTCCACCGCCCTGCCCGCCACAGAGTGCGCGCCGAAGCCATTGCTCGACCACGACGTCATCGAAGGCCCAAGCCACGTCGTGCCGGTCGGAGCGCAGAACACCCGCTCGGCTGCCAGCCACACCGGTGCACCATCTGACAGGCGCCGCCCCTGCACCCACGCACGTCGCAGCCCGTCATCGTCGAGCACCGCGCCTTCGAGCTCGGCCGCATCACAGAACCGAAGGAGCGCGCTCTGCGGTTGCTCGGCGGCGTGCAGCTCCGCAGCTTCTCCGACTGCGCTCCACGCGGCCTGCTCGAACGTCGCGCCTTTTCCCTGCGTCACCTGCAGCACGTGCCCCGTCGGGCGCACCGCCGCCACCACCTCCACCCCGACCCGGTCCATGTCCGTCACCCGCGCCAGGCGTGAGATGCGCAACTCGGCGAGCAGTGAAACAGAGGGAAGCACGAGCACATCCCACCACTCGACGAACGGCGGCACACGCACTTTGCGGAAGCGCCCAATGCGCTTCCGTCGTGCCCGCCGCGCCCGTCACAGCGAAGCAACAGCGGGCCCACAACTGCGGACATTTTCGCTGGGCCTCAACAGTGCCGTCGCCCACGTCTCGACGAGCGGCCCCAGAGGCACTTTGCTCTGGTGGTGCTTCGAGTCCTCGTCGTGCTGCTGTCGTTGTTCGGCTGTGGCCGCACGGAGCCATTGAGCGAGACGATCGCCATCGACGCAGGTGCCGCTTCCGAAGCGGGACTGTCGCGTGACGCGGGCACAGCTCGTGATGGGGGAGCACCTCGCGATGCAGGAACTCTCGACGCGGGCATGGCTCGAGACGCGGGCGCTCCAACCTCGTGCACGAACGCGCCGGGCCCTCAGGGTGGACAGCGCTGTCAGCGCAGGTTGCGCCTCGACTCCCTCTCGAGGTCGGGCGCCACGTGCTTCGTCGACGTACGCATCGATCTCGCCGAAGAGGGCGTGCTCGAGTGGGAATGCGATCGACCGTTGGGTCGCGCCGAGGTCCGGTTCGCCCGCGCGCGCTTCACCGGTGTCGTGAACGCCAACGAGCTCGATGTCTGCTTCGGCTCGGAGTTCGACTGGTCAGATGGCTGCAGGTGGACGTCGGCTCAGGCGCTCCGCGGTTCGCTCTCTCAGCCATCGCTGCAGCTCACCTACGCAGAGGCGCCGTTGTCGGGCCTCGGCTGCCAGCCGCCCTGCGCTGCTTCAGGCGTCGTCACCGTTCTCGCTCCGTGATGAGCCTTCGCCTGAGGTACAGCCGCGCACCGTGAACTCGTCACGCGCCGTGGGCCTCTCGGTGGTCGCGCTCGCAGCGTCGTGCTGGGGCACCTGGCCGCTCTACGTGCGCGCGGGCGGTCAGAGCGGGCTCGTCGTCGGGTTCCTCACGATGGCGGTGATGGCGGTGCCGTCGCTGTTCCTCGTTCGGCGTTTTCGCACCGACGATCGTGGCGCCCTCGTCGCGCTCGCCATCATCGGCGTGGCCGACGCCGGCAACGTCGCGCTCTACTTCTCCGCGCTCGAGACCGGGCCCGTCGTCGTCGGGGTCATGACGCACTACCTCGCGCCGCTGCTCGTCGCCCTCGCCGCCCCGGTGCTGCTGAACGAGCGCCGCTCGCGTCGGGCGCTCATCTCGCTGCCGGTCCTTCTCTTCGGGCTGTTTCTGGTGCTGCCGTCGGTCGGCGCCAGTGGCTCCGCGTGGCAGGCCGGGCTGCTGGGAGCCGGGTCAGCGATCTTCTACGCCGCGCTCGTGCTGGCGACCCGCCGCGCGTCCGTGGCCTTCTCTCCCATCGCCGTCACGTCGTTTCATGCGGTGCTGTCGACGCTGCTCCTGCTGCTCGTCTTTCGCGAGCGCGTGCTGCCGACCCGCGTCGACTCGGGCCTCGCCATTCTGCTCGCGGGCGCCGCCATCAACGGGCTGCTGGGCGCGTTCCTCTTCAACTTCGGGCTGCCCCGGGTTGGCGCTCAGTTGACCGGCGTACTCACGTACCTCGAGCCCCTCGTCGCTGCGCTGCTGGGCGTGGTCGTGCTGCACGAGACCGCGACGCTGTCGACGCTGGCAGGCCTGGCGCTGATGCTCGCAGCTGGCGCGTGGACTGCGGCCGAGCCCATCGACGGCTGAGCAGGAGTCAGGGCGCCGTTGGCTGCGCGTTCTGCTCGACGGGCTGAGCCGCGGGGTCGGTCGCAGGCGTCGATTCGCTGGTCGGTGGCGCTTCGACAGGCTGCGTCGCCACCGTCTCGCTCTTCTTGCCCTTGAACTCGTACCCAATCTCGATGTCCACCACGAAGCCCAGCTGGCTGTCATAGCGCCGCACCTCGGGGTTCAACCGGAACGTCTGGTACGCGCGCCCGTTCACGAAGAGGAACGGCAGAATGCGCAGCCGCGCGCCTGCGTAGAAGACCGTGTCGGGTGTCTGCGGGTCGATGCGGAAAATGGCCGCCGCCGAGGTGATGCCACGCTTGTAGTAGCTGCCGAACACCTGCACGAAGTCGAGCACCGGCACCTCGAGGTGCGCGATGAGGTTCGTGTTCGGCGCGTTCGACACGCCCTCCGCCGCGAGCGTCAGGCCGACCTTGCCGGGAATGCCCCAGCTCGCCTCGAGGTAGTAGCCGACGCGCTGCCCCAGCCCTCGCTCCATCACGAACTGCTGTCGCGTCAGCGCGTTCCGCGCGGCCTGCCCAGGCACCTCTTCGCTCGCGAAGATGAAGCGCTCGATCTCGTAGAACGTGTCGAAGTAGCTCGGCATGTAGCGGTTCCCAAGCACGCGGAACTCACCAACGAAGCGAAACGCGTTCACGATGTCGCTGCCGAAGTTCAGGCGCGCCAGCAGGCCCGCCGTGAGGCCACCATCGCCGCCCAGCAGCATCGAATAGTCGACGTACGGCTTGAGGTCGACGTTGCGCGTCTTCAGCACCTTCACCTCGGCGTCGATGCCCACCAGACCCACTGGTCGCGCTTGCGAAAGGAGCCGCCCCTGCCCGTCAATCTGCCGCAGCCCCGAGGCGTCGGTCGTCAGCTGATAGGGCGCGCGCCAATCGGTCGCGCCGCTCACGCCCACCGAGAGTGACTTCGCCAGCAGGTTCTCGCTCTTGAGGAACGAGAGCGGCTTGATGAAGCCGATGCCCGCCAGCGTGTTCCACTCGAGCAGGTCGTTGGTGAAGAGCTCGAAGCCGCCGAAGTCGTTGTAGGCGTCGACCTGCGCCGAGGCGCGGGGGTAGTCGATGTCGATGTTCGGTGCGTAGCGTCGAACGAGCGAGCCGTGGCCAATCGACGACGCGTACCGCTGCCCGGCCGAAATGTAGAGCTGGTCTTCTTTTCGCCCCCACGTCACGTACTTCAGCAGGCGCCCGAAGTCGTGAACGCTGTCGTAGTCCTCCGTGCGCAGCCGCCCGAGGCGCTTGGTGAGCAGGGGCGAACCCGTCGAAGGGTCGGTCGCGAAGTTCACCAGCTCGAGTCGCAGCGGCACGCCGAAGCCGAGGCCCAGCTTCCCCTCGAGGAAGCGCAAGTCGACCATCGGCTCGACGAGCAGGTAGAACGCGGTCTCGAACCGGTCGAGACCGGCCGACACCCCGATGCGGTTGTTCTTCACCACCAGGCGATCGCTGCCCAGGTACACCGACAGCTCCCCCTTCACGAAGCCGCCCGTCGGAGCCTTCGTCTCTGCCGACACGTCGGTCGTCACGGCGAGCGGCTGGGCCACGGGCGCGTCGGCTGGAGCTGTGGTGACTGCCGGCTCCGAAGGCGCGATCTCCACACCGCCGTCGAGCTGCGCGACAGCCGACAACACCACCAACGTCCACACCATGGAGCCCCCGAACCTCGGTGCTACGAAGAAGACGACTGCGTCAGCGGCCGCAGGGATTGATCGGCTTGAGGAACTTCGCCAGCTCGGCCTCGTCAGCCACCGTTCCGGTCAGCTCGAGCTCTGATGCAGGCTTCTCGGGCGCTGGATCACGCATCGACCACACCCCGACGTTCAGCTGGTCGCCCTGGCAGTCGAAGAGCACAGAGGCGTTGAGCCCGTCCTCCGTACCGTTGTTGTTCGCCATGCCGAACGAGCCGCGCGAGACGACGTAGTACATGCGCCGACCATCGACCGTGAGGTTCCCGCGCTTGATGACGTCGCGCGAGTCGATGTTGATGCCATTGCTGCGCAGGTGGTTCACATCACCTTCGCCCGTCGTGAAGAACGTCTTCGTCTTCTTGTTCTCTTCGTTCGCCATCACCCGGAGATAGGTGAACATGCGCTGCCCCAGCTCGAACCCGCCGTCGGGCAAGATGGGGGTGTCGGTGAGAATCGCGGTGTCGACGAGGCCGAACACACTCATCGACATCGCCGGGTAGTAGCCGGGCGGAATCTCGCCGAGCATCTTCTTCGCGTTCTCTTCTCGCGTCTTCGGGTCCGTCACGCCGGCGACCATGTCGCTGGTCTTCTTGGCCACCACTCCGAAGAAGATGGCGAACCCCAGACAGGTGAGCGCTGCGAAGCCGCCACACCCGAGAAGGACGTACACCCACGGCGAACGCTGCTTCGGAGCGGCTGATTCCATGACGGCCGGCTTAGCCGAACCCGCTCACCGTGCAACAGCGCTCAAACGGCGCCCATCGCCAGCACCGTGTAGACGCTGCGCAGATAGATATCGAGCGAGTCGAAGAGCCGCAGGTACTGCGAGATGCCCATCACCGCGCCGCTGCCGAGCAGCAGCAGGGCGTGCGTCACGATGCTGTACTCGACCATCGACTGCCCGCGCCGCAGGCGCTGCTTCAGCGCTGGCCGGGAGCGCGTCTTCGGCTGTCTCTCGAGTGTCGTCGTCATGGCGGCTCTCCTCGTCAAAAGCTGTTCGTGTTGGTGGGCTTCTTCGGCTTCTGACCAGAAGCGCAGGCCTGCTGACACGTCTGCTCGAGCTTCTTGAGCACCATGTCACAGCCAGTCTTCGAGTCAGGGTCTCCCGCTGCCGTCTCTTTGCACTGCTTCTCGAAGTTCTTCGCCGTGGTCTGACAGTTGCGCGCGCAGTCTGCCCTGCCGTTGGCGAGGGCGAGGCTGGCGCCCAGGAACATCGAGAAGAACACGAGCCGCTTCATGGAGACTTCCTTTCAGATTCGAGACTGTACATGAGGCTGACCTCGCCAGAGCCCACCGTCGCCGAGACCGACTGAGAAACGCCCGGCTTCCGTCCGATGATTGACCGGCTGTTCTCGCCCCCCATCACGTCCTCGACCACCCACCCGTCTTTGCGCATCAGGCTGACGATCTCTTCGACGGTGCCATTCAACTCGCCGCGACGTCGAGTGGTGACGATGCTGCGGGTGCGGCCCTCGAGCGCCATCTCGACCACCTGCGGCGGTGCAGCGCTGTCTGGCAACACCAGACCGCGGGGAAGAGTGCGCTGAGCATCGAGCAGCCGCTGCGGCCGCGAGGCCGAGACGAACACCATCGTCTCGGTCGACTGCGGTGTGTTCTTCACCACCGACACCATGTGCACGATGCCCTCGGCGATGCCCCCATCGACCTTCTCTTCTTCGAGCCACGCCACGTAGCCCATGTCCTGGCTGAACATGTGACTCACGATGGGCATCCCAGCATCGAGGTAGGTGTACTCGTAGTGCTCGATGACCTGCTCGGGTTGATCGCGGGTCGCAAACCACGACGCCACGAGCGGCATGCCCAACACCTGACTCACGTCTGAGAGGCGTCTTGGCTGGGCACCCGGGTACGGCGGAATTCCGCGCAACGACCGCGGGTCGGCCGCCATCGGGTCGGTCTTCCCGGCCCCCATCGGAGCTCCCATCGGAATCAACCGATCGGCCGTCTCGTCGGCCTGCGCAAACATCACCTCTGCCTCGTCTTCGCCTGGCGCTGGCCTGCTGCCCAACACACCACCGAGCGCGACTCCCAGAACTGCCGCGCCCAGCAGCAGCACCACGATGTTGATGCGGCGGCCCTTCGCCATACTGCTACTGCTGCAGCCCGAAATAGCCGCTCTGGCGGTTGTTGTAGGTCGACTGCACTCGCGAATCACCCCACTGGGCAGACCAGTGGTCGCCAAACTCCTGCTTGGCATCGTTCTTTTCGAAGGAAGCAGCGGCGGTGGACAGGTTGTCGCCCTGGCCGTCTTGACGCGAGTTGCCGCTGATCATGCCGGCGCTCTGAATCTGTTGGTTCCAGTCTTCGGCCTTCTGCGTTGCACCGTTCGCAGTCCTGTACGCAGCCGCGATGCGCGCGTAGAGCGGGTTGTTGTTGCTGAAGGCCGACGGCACGTTGGGGTTGATGGATGGAATGTCATTCTTGCCACCCTCGAGCCCGAGCGCCCAGGTATCGACCAGCATGGCGTGCTCCGTCTTGGCAAGGCGCCAGTAGTTCGACCCCAGCGACGTCTCACCCTTCTCTTTCGCGTTCATGCGATCATCGTGTGCCTGGTCCTGCGAGGGGGCCTGACCGCCCGTGAGGTCGACTGCGCCTCCCGTGCCCGCCCACCGTGACTTCTGCCGGTCTTTCTTCGTTCCGCTGGCGTCTTCGTTGATGGTGAAGCCCTTGCCGCCACGGAAGTTGTTCAAGAAGCTGTTGGGCAGGTAGTAGTTCATGATGCCAAGCCGCGAGCTGCACGTCACCACGCCGCCCTGACCGAACCCTGCCACCGCGCTCGCGGCCGCACCTGACGGACTGAGCTGCTCGGACTTCGAACAACGCACCTGACCGCCGTAGGCCGCCGCGTCCTTGCCGATCCAGCACTCGTGCGCAGTCATCGACTTATGGTGAACGACGTCCTGGCAGTCGTAGTCACGGTCGTAGGAGTCATACGCCGCCGAGTGATCGCAGTAGGTGAGCCGACTGAAACGCGCGATTCCATCGGCTTCGACCTTGCTGCCGTAGTCGAGCACCGTGAAGTCCCATGATGCCTGTACAGCCGCTTCCTGGCCGTTCAACTTCATGATGAGCATCTCCTGGAGGAAGATCATGTACATGATCAACGGCACCAGGAAGATCATCGAGACAGCGAGTTCGACGGCGGCGGCACCACGACGACGACGATTGAGTGCGCTCATGAGTTACTCCACTCCTTCCACTGGACCCTGAACGTTGGCGTTCGAATCACCGGCCATGTTCAACACCTGTCTGATTTCGTCACGCTTGAACGGATGCAGCTTGGCACGCCAGAAGGGGTCGAAGCCGTTGGGCGGCAGCTTCCAGTCCCCGCCGAGCTGGTGGAAATAAGCCTTTGCCTTGCCCACGGCCACGCCTTCAGTCTTGGGCACGAGGGTGATCTTCCGCTGCTCGTCACCGATGCGAATGTTGATGGTGCCTGACTGGTTGACCTCGAACGCGCCTTTTCCGCCCTTCTGCAACAGGCGCATGTCTTGAGTCACCGCGCCATACGCGTTCGGTTGACCCCAATCGTTGTCAGCTGACGCGCTGGGGTGGGCGTTGAAGCTGATGAAGGTGGCCTCGCCAGGCACGAGCGCGATGGTCTTGAACTCAGAGTGATTGTCACCGACCGCGCCCGTGTGCTCGCCGCCATTCTGTGACGAGAACACGCTCGACCCGAGAATCCACGCGCCGCGGCCGTGTCGCCACTGCACGTTCACGAACCCGAAGCCCGTCGCGGAGCCGACGTTTGCGGCCGTCTCTCCGTTGTCAGAGCCCTTGCTGAACTCGCTCGAGCCAACCCGCGAGGCGAACGCGCCGGGAATGTAGGTCGCCTGGTAGGTACCCGAACTCTGAATGTCCATCATCTTGGGCGGGTTGCGCACGCTGAAGGGCGACTGCGCGCGAAAGTCGTTGTGGTCGAGCTTTGCGCCACCCGTGGGGTTCATGGCGCGGTTGAAGAGGCTGCGGGCCGCGTTGGCCGAGTTCTCCATCGCCTTCGAGCGCTCGGAAACCGGCTGGCGGGAACGTTGAAAGACGAGGGGCTCGGACCCGCTGCAGGCTCCGAGATCGCCATCAGGCCCGTCCAGCGTGCACATGAAGTTCTGAACGTTGACCGAGTCGAGAGCGCTGGCGTACTTCGCCTGTGGTGCCGTCTTCTTGAGCATGTCCTTCAAGATGCTCCCGCCGTTGATCTCGCGCTTGATCTTGTTCACCAGGTTGAGCTCCTGGTCGTACAGCGACTTCTTCGCTTCGTAGAGTTCCCTGACCGCCTGGTTGAACTGCTGCTCCTTGCCCTGCAGCTTGTCTTCGTAGTCACCCTTCTCACTCAGGTAGTCGAAGGCAATCATGGTCGCTTCGATGGCATCCCAGCAGTGCCATGGCGTCCACTTCGAACACTTGGCTTTGCCGGCCTCCCAGGCGGCAACGCCCAGGAAGCTCCAGAACCCGGCGTTCAGCATGTCGACCTCATGCGTCGCGATCGTGTTCCACGCATGGAGTGACATCTGCGCCACGGTCAAAGCAGCGATGGTGCGATTGAGCACCGCATTGACGTTCATGGCTCGCGCCTGGAGCACGGCCACGCTGTATGCCTGCGCATCTGCCGCCTGCTGAATGCGAATCTTCTCGTGCGCAGTGTGCGCCACGTTGAAGCCAATCGCCATCATCAGCGCCAGAATGAGCATGGTGACGACAGAGAGCACCATGGTCTGGCCACGACGCTTGGAGTGCAGACTGTGGACGTTGGTCATGAGAGCTCCCGGTGTTACTTGGTCTTCCAGGGAATTCGGCACTGGCTGTCGGACTTGCCGGTATTGGTTCCGTTGCCGCCACCGTTCGGCAGCGCCGAATGGCCATTCTGACTGAAGTTCGACTGCATTCGCATCGCGTAGCTGGTGCGAATCGGCATGATGTACTTGCGACTGTTGGCAAGCCCCATCAGCCGCGACTTCAGCGTCTGCGATTCGGGGTTGTTCGGGTCCTTCTTCCACCCCAGCCAGCGCATCTTCTTCGGGCTGCCCGTCTCTTCACCGACCGCCAGACGGAAGACCATCCAGTTGGCGAAGGGAATGTACATTCTGTAGAAGACGGTCAGCTGAATCTGCATCTTGGTCGCGTTGAAACCCTGCCAACCGAAGTTCTGCGCTGACCCAACGCCTGGCGTAGGCAGGCTGAGCCCGCCGCCACCGCTCGTGTCAGCGGCGGTGGGGTCGTTGCCTCCCGAAGCCTCATTGTTGCCGCTCCCCTGGCCCTGCGAATCTCGAGGGTCGTCAAAGTTGCCGTCTTGCTTCACCTGGCTGCGCTTGGGGTTGCAGACAACGACTTCAACGAACTTCACGCTGTCTTGCTGGTTGTTCTTCAGGTTGTTCCAGCCGGTGTTGTACGCGCCGGCACTGTCGGTCTTGTTCGGTGCACCCGACGCGCTGTTCCGACCGAGCACCGGAACGAGCACCGCCAGCGCGGCTTTCTCCATGACTTCTTTTTCGCCACGGTTGAGCGAACCCGCACGAACCGCCTTGTAGGCCGCGTACTTCGCCATCACGCGTGCGTGGTGCATCAACCCCAACTGGAGAAGCCCCAGGATCAGGAAGACGAAGACGGGCATGATGATCGCCGTCTCGACCACGACCTGACCGCGCGCTTGTGACCGTCGCATGCTGCCAGTCTGTCGCGCCAAACGCCTTCTTGGGAGGGGTTCGGCCAGCTGACCGATGCTGGTGGGTTGTTCCATCATGAGGCGATTGTCGGGCCCACGATGGCGCTCGACCATCCGTCAGGTGGACCGCCAGAAACCCGAGTGAATTCAGCGAGTTCAGTTACTCGACCGCTTCGGGTCCTGCCGCCTCGAAGTCGTCGAAGCCGTCCATCGTGCGCAGAAGCGCGCGAGAGTAGTTGTAACAGGGGTGTTCCCGGGTGGGGAAATGCTCGGGAATGTTCTCGAGCACCTGTCGACCTTCTGCGTACGCACCGGGCCTCGTGTTCACGATGCCTTTGAACTTGATGATCATGGCGTTGCACTTGCGATCGAGCTCGGGACGAATCTCCTTCATCCGCGTTCTCGACAGCGTGAGGAGCTCGGCAGGCGCGTCTGGGGTGGCCTCGAGCAGCAGCCACGCCTCGCGGTAGATCTTCCACGCACGAAACAGGTTCGCCGCACCGACCTCACGAAGCTCCCACGCCTTGGTTGCCTTATCGATCTCGCCCTGCGCGCGGCGCCGAGCCTCCTCGGCAGACATCTCAGGCACGGGAATGATCTCGACCCAGAGGTTCCAGATCTTCCAGTCTTCGTCGCCTGGCGGGTTCTTGGTGTTGTCGAAGACGATCAGGTTTTCGTCACGAGGCTTGAGCGTCGCCGCTGGCAAGATCATCTCGACCTCGCGTGAGTCGACGTCGATGTTGTCGGGAGGAACCATGCCGAGGTCCTGACCATTCAGGTTCAGCGAGACCTCGTCGGTCGAGATGTTCGCGGCCTGGTAGTGAAGCACTCCCACGATTCGCGTCGGAGACGTGGCGGTGAACGTGAAAGCCTTCTGGTCCGGCGTTCGGAAGGTGACGTTGCCAGCGCCGAAGCTGTCCTCGATCAACGAGCCGTCAGCGGGGAAGCTCTTCGGTTCGGGTCGATTCACCTTGCCGCGAGGCCACGCCACATAACCGGCGAGGCCGACCGTACCGACGATGAGCAGGGTCCCGAACACGGCCAACAGCGCGCGGGCGGGCTTTGGAAGATCCTGCCACAGCAACTGCACGCGCCCGCCAGTCGACTGCTGCAGCTGGCGGCGCATTCGCGCCTTCTCGGCGGCCGTGAGCTCGACCACCTCGGAGTCTTCGCCGCCCGATGGGGCCAGCGCTCGAGCCGGCCGTCGTTCGATTCCGGCTCGAGAGGCGCGATCTGGGCCCGAAGCCCGCGGCGCAACGCCGCTGCGTGAGGGGCGCTGTGCGAGCGCCTTCGGCTTGGGCACGTCGACGAACATCGTGGAGTCGCCCTGCTCTTCTTCGCCGCCGACCTCGCCCGTCGAGTCGGGCTCGCCGTCACCCGTCTCGCTGGGCGCCTCGTCGTCTCCCTCGGCGTTGGTGGCGTCAGGCCGTGCAATCGCTGCGAGCTTTCGCGAGGGGACTGGCCGCGCGCCACTCGGCCGCGAGGGCAGCCGGGTCACGTTCGGGTCGTCTTCTGCCTGTGGTTCGTCGCCCGAGTCGTCCATCGTGCCCGATGGAGCCGGCTCCATGGTCTCATCGGGGGCCAGCTCGAACTTGAAGACGGTGTCGCCGATCATGATCGCGTCGCCGTTCTTCAGCTCCTTCGCCTGCTTCACGGCAGCGTTGTTCAGCCGCGTTCCGTTGGCGCTCCCGAGATCTTCGACGAAGTACTTGCCACCCTTCTCGAACACCCGAGCATGACTGCGTGACGCGGCGCCGTCTTTGACGACGACGTCGTTGTCCGCAGTGCGGCCGAATCGAGCCTCGTCTGAGAACGAGAACTCCTCGCCGGCGCCCGCGCCTTTCGAGACCTTGAGTTGGAAGGCCACGGCACGAGCGAACTCGGCTGCGGCTGGCAGGTCAAGCGTCGGCTTTCGCCGCGCCCGCTGAAGACCACTTGTTCGCCGCGTCCGTTCGTGGCTTGCCGTCGCTGCGCATTCCACGCATGTCGATCAGCGATTCCGCGGTGAAGCCGATCGGGCATTC
>JBEOKA010000101.1:0-3676 GCA_040275325.1 Myxococcaceae bacterium
TGCTGCGTCTTCTTGGGACCGCGCATGTCGGCCACCTGATCACGCTTCACGCCCTCACGGCGATCGCCGACCGCGGCTTTTTCAACAGCCTGCTAGTTGTTCTGAATAGACGACGACTGAAGTCTGGTGGTTTTGGTGATATTTATCTGTTTGATTGCGTTATTGTTTGCTCAATTCTGAGGGTGGTGGGTCGAACGCTGATGCGTTCGAGCTCAAGCCGTAGGTCGTGAATGAAGGCCTCTGCTTCTGCCTTTGTCAGCGAGGGGAGCGATTTCGAAGTCCACTTGACTTGCAGTGGATCGGGTTGAAATCCGAGTGACGAGAGTGTTTGAGCCGCGGCATGGTCGTTGCAATCTGGTGAAAGATGGATGGTCAGAGTTGTTAGTGTCGTCTGTGTCATTGGTTGCGAATTTCCTGGTGTGTGTGGCTGGTATTGGCGGGGGCATTCAGGGGCAGGGTACAAGCACCATTTCGCAGCAGAGCAGAGCGTCGATGCAGCCGCAGCAAACGCCTGCCTTCAATCCAGCTACGGTCTTCCCGGGCGGGCACTGAAATTGGAGACCGCTACAGGGGTTCATCACTTGTACGCAATTCGCGTGGCCGAAGCATAGCCTGCTCCCGTTTCCCCCGACACTCCCGGCAACGCTGAGTACACCGCCTATGTTCATGTTCCCTCCGATGCCAGCATCGCCGGTGATGCTGAAGGATGCAGGCTGAGCGGCGCTGCCGTTGAGGATCACAGCCGCTGGGTCAGGTGGGCTCAGTGGTCCCTCTGGGCCTGCCGGCCCTTGTGGTCCCGCAACGATGACGACTCCGCCGTCGATGGCGGCTGAGCCACCGTCGGCCGCAAAGACAAACAACGCCTGCCCTGGCTGCCCCTGAATTCCCTGCTGGCCTTGCGCACCGGGAGTTCCGTTGCAAACGATCGACGTTCCGCTCGCGCCGATGAGGCGAACGCCGCCTGCTGGGCACGTCGTTCCGGGATTCTCGACTGCGAAACCGACTGACTGACCAGCCGCACCCGGCGCTCCGTTGCAGACGTAGGCGTTGCCTGACGCCGAGACCAACCGCACTCCACCTGCTGCGCAGTTCGTTCCCACAGGTTCACTGCTGCCCACCACCGACTGGCCCGCGACGCCTGGCGCACCTTGCGGTCCCGCCGGGCCTGCGACGATCGCCACTCCGCCATCGACGACGATCGTGCCGCCGTCGACCGTGCTCACCACCACGACCTGACCCGGAGGCCCTGCTGCTCCCGGCGGTCCCGCGACGATGACGACTCCACCGTCGACGACCAGCGCTCCACCGTCAGCCGACGCGAGCACGACCACCTGACCCGGAGCGCCCATCGCTCCCATCGGCCCCTGTGGCCCCGCATCACCCGCAGGCCCTTGCGGTCCCACGGCTCCCTGAACGCCCGCGTCCCCTTGCGGACCCACCGGCCCCTGCGGACCAGGATCGCCCTTCGGTCCCTGCGGCCCGCTCGTGCAGCCCACAAGACTCAGCACTCCTGCCAGCAGCACGGCGCGTCTCATTGGATCCCCCTCTGAATGGACCTACTGCACAGCAGCGAGTTCCGCGGTGAACGGGAGCTCGTTGGTCTCGGAGGTTCGCTCGAGCCTGACCTTCTTCTGAATGTCAGCAAGCGCTGCCGCCGACGCGAGCGAGAGCAGCTGCTTCCACTCCCCGGGCCCGCGCACCTCGATGAACGTCTTCTCTGCCTGCACGAACACCAACGAAGTCTTCCGCTGCTGAAGGAGCCGCCACACGTTGACCATCGTGCCCGCGCTCTTTCCGTCCCAGAGCATGAAGCCGACCGTGGCCTGCTCAGCCATGGCGCGGTCTTTCGCCGCGTAGAACGAGAAGGTGCCCGGCTCCGCCTCGGTAGCGATCGAACGACACGGCCACCGGCCAACATTGTTTCGAGGTGCCGGGCCCGAGCAGAACACCTCGACCGCGCGGTAGCCCTTGCTCGAGAAGTGCTCCTGCAACGCCTTGTCGGCGCCGTTCGCGTCGCCCACGACCACCGGAAGGCGTTTCTCGATGATGCGATCGAGACGAGCGCGAACCTCTTCGCTGAGTCGGATGATGTGGCGGGATCCACCGAGCACGACGCACGTCATGAAGACCTCTTCTTCGTTCTGGTCAGGGCGAGCGCGTAGACCTTCGAAGCGCCGCCTTGGCTCGTCAGAATAGCCGCCACCGAGTTCATCGTCGCTCCGGACTGGTAGAGGTCGTCGAACAGCAGCACTCGCCGCCCCTTCACCCTTGCAGGGTCGACGGCGTGCGCATTTTCGAGCGCCGCGGATCGCTGGTCGATCGGCAGGTCCTTCAGTGCCGTCGTCGACTTCGTGCGGGTCACGGCTGCGGGCTCGAAGGTCGCTGCGAGCTGATCGGCGACCAGCTTCGCGACGAGTGGCACGGGCTGCACTGCACGGTCTCGGGTGGGCGGTACTGGCACAACGACCTCTATCAGGTCGTTCCACTGTGACCCGATGAACGCCGCTGCTGCCGCGGCCAGGGCGCTGGCATGGGCCGAATCGCGAGAACCATATTTGAGTTGGTAGACCGCTTCGCCGACCTGCGTGCGCGTGCTGTCGAACATCGGCCGACCGGTCTGGTCGTAGCCGAGGAACTCGCTGCTCGAGATGTGCTCGTCGAGCGTGAACCCCTCGACCCATGGTCCGAGCATCGCAGCCGGGTTCACCTTCAGCGCGTTCATGGCGTTCACCATACCAACGCTCCCGGGTGGGGCTTGAAGTCCCGATTTCGCGCTCGGTATCGTCCGCGCGCCTTCGGCATCTCGCTGGAGCAATCGGGGGAACACCACGTGGCACGACTTCTCGACGTCAACACCACTCACGACGAGCACGAAGAAGAAGCAACCTTCACCATGGCGGCGCTCGAGGCAGATCCCGACGCGGTCGATCTGCTGCCGATGACCTCGACCTGGCTCGCGCAGATCTCTGCCTCGCGGGCGAATGCGCTCTCCACTCGCCAGCAGGTCGCGAAGGCTGACGCGCTCCGCATCGTCAGCAACGCCCGCCTCGACGCTGCGTGTACTGCCTTTGGCGACTCGCTCTACACCGCCGTGCAGAAGGATCGCGCGTCGGCCCGCTGGAAGACCTTCTTCTCCGAGACGGTGACGGCCTTCGTGAAGCAGGCGCTCGATCGTCAGGTGAAGCTCGTGAAGGGCTGGCTCGCGCTGACCGATCCGACGCTCGACACCCACCGCGCGGCCCTCTCGAAGTGGGCCGACGCCGCCGCCGACGCGCAGGTGAAGACGGCCGCGGCCGGCTCGGTGCGAGGCCAGATGTGGCAGCAACGCGAAGCCCTTGCAGAGTCGCTCACCCGCGAACGCGACGGTCTGCACGCCGCCCTCGGCCAGCGCGCCCGTGAGCGCAACCTTCCGCGCGACTGGCCCGATCTCTTCTTCCGCGTCCAACGCTCGTCTCAGCGTCCCGAGCCCACGCCGACTCCGACGCAGCCCGCCTGACGACGCTGGTTCCACCGTCCGCTCCGGTTGCGCTCGCCCAAAGACGATCCAAAGCAGCGCACGCAACCGTGGAGCGGGCCCAATCCGACACGCCTCCCACCCTCCGCACCCGTGGCAGCCGATGGATCCGCACTCCGGGAAGCGTTTGCACCCGTTGCAGCCGGTGAAACCTGCATCGGT
>JBEOKA010000102.1:0-37595 GCA_040275325.1 Myxococcaceae bacterium
TGGCGACCGGCCACGGACCCGCGTCGATTCCTGCGTCCACGCCCGCGTCGATTCCCGCGTCCACACCCGCGTCGACTCCCGCGTCCACGCCGGCGTCGATGCCCGCGTCGACTCCCGCGTCCACACCCGCGTCGATGCCTGCATCCACACCCGCGTCGATTCCTGCGTCCACACCCGCGTCGATTCCCGCGTCCACTCCCGCGTCGATTCCCGCGTCGATTCCCGCGTCCACACCCGCGTCGATTCCCGCGTCGATTCCCGCGTCCACACCCGCGTCGTACGGCGCCAGCCCGCCATCGAGCAGCGGCATGGTCGAGCTGCCAGGAGCGAGCGTCACGTCTCGCAACGTCACCACGGGCGCGCCGATGACGATGTTGATCAGCTCAGCCGTCTTGAAGCCCTCCTTCACGAAGCCAACGGAGTACACGCCGTGGGGAACGCGAGAGAACGAATAGGCTCCCTGCGCGTCGGTCGTCGTCGAGCGCCCGCTCGACATCGTCACCTTCACGTCGGCAGCGGCTCCGCCTTCGGGCAACAACACGCGGCCACGAATGTCGGCGTTGGCCGGGCCGGTCTCGCGGGTCAGCGTGAGCTCGCGCAGCGGGAAGATCTCAGCTGCCCGAAGCTCGATGCTCTCTGACAGCGAGCGGTAGCCATCGCGGAACACCGCCACCGTCACGCGGCCCTCGGGCAGATTCTCGAACAGGAACGAGCCGTCATCAGCGGTGTACGAGAAGAAGGGGCCTTCGGGCACGAAGACGGCGGTGCCTCCGTGCCCAGAGGTCGCGGGAGCGAGGTCGCCACGGAGCGCCTTGCCCTTGATGGTCGCGTTGCTGCCCACCGCCACCTGGCCGACGTTCACGACCTTCCCACGCCCGGTGTGCAGCGGCTCGAGCTGGAGCAGGCGTTGCCGGTCAGGCTTGCCGTCGCCGTCGGAGTCGAAACGAATCAGCACCGCGCCGACGTTCGTGTCGACGGGCGAGAGGGTGAAGAAGCCGGTGTCGCCCGCAGAGACCGTGCGAACGCCCGATCCGACGAGTTCGACGACGGCGCCCACGGCCGGCCTCAGCGTCGACTGACCCGGCTCGGAGTACACCAGCGACCCCTGCAGTGAGCCCGGGCCGGGATCCGGTGGCGGCTGCGGCAGTACGAGATCGAGACAGCCCGACAACACCAGCAGCGGCAGCAGCTTCTTCACCATCGACGACCCCCGAAAGAACACGAGCCGAGCACACTTCGGCCCGACGAGCAGCACGTGGTACGAATGCCGGGTGAACGACTACGAATTCGCCTCGGCGTACGTCGAATCCATCGTGCGTGGCCTGCGCCGCACGGGTCATCAGGACGAGATTCTCTCGAAGGTGTCGGTGCCCGCGCAGACCCTCTGGAAGGACCCGTTCGGCGAGACGTGGCAGCCCGCGAAGCTGCTCGAAGAGATTGGAGAAGTCGCCGTCGCCATCATGGGTGAGCAGGCCTTCGACAACCTCACCTACGGCGCGATGAAGGAGCGCTTCGGCCCCATCGTGCTGCCGATGATCAAGAGCTCACTCGCGAAGCAGAACCCGGGCGCGGTGCTGCGAAAGCTGAACGACCTCGTGAAGGTCGCCATTCGCGGCGCCGAGATCATGTTCCAGCCCGAAGGCACGACCGGCGGCATTCTGCAGGTGAGCTACCCGCGCCCCGTGGCCGCGCACGTCGTGAAGTCGTGGCTCGGCGTGCTGCGGTTCGTCTTCGAGGTGAGCGCGCCGGGCGAAGTCAAAGAGACCTTCCACGCGCCGCACGGAGCGACGCTGCAGTATCGCGTCGCCTGGAAGGAGCCCGCGTCGAGCTGATCAACCCTGCTCGCCGAGGCGTTTGCCGTAGATGCGGTAGCGCTTGGTGCGCGTGCAGCCGAACAGCTCGATGGGCCGGTTGACCAGGTCGTTGTCCTCGAGCGTCCACCCGATCTCACCACCCGTCCACCCGAGGCGCTTGCCGACCTCGAACGTCTCTTTCATCAGCACCGAGTCGAGGCCGCGCTTGCGGTACTCCTTCTTGATGCCGAGCGCGATGAGGCGGCCCTGCCTGATGCGCTTGAGCTCACGCATCATCTTCACGAGGCCGATGGGCAGGCCGAAGGTGGTGAGCCGGCCGTTGGCCTTCTTGATGGCCTGGTTCGCGTCGGGCACCGTGATGCAGAACGCGACGGGCTCTTTGTTCACCTCGGCGAAGAGCACGAGGTCGGTGTTGAGGATCATCTTCAGGTCTTTGCCGAGCTGATCGAACTCGGCGTCGGTCATCGGCACGAAGCCCCAGTTGCGCTCGAAGGCCGCGTTGTAGATGTCCTTGATGATGCGCACCTCGCGGTCCCACTCCTTGAGGTCGGCCGGGCGCATGGTGATGCCTTCGCGCTGCTTCACCTTCTCGGCCACGCGCGCGACCTTGGGTGGAAGCTCGCCGGTGAGGTCGATTCTCCAGGCGTACAGGTCTTTCGCCTTCGTGAAGCCGGCCGCCTCGCAGAGCGCGAGGTAGTACTTCGGCGTCCACGGCATGAGGATGGCGGGCGGCTGCTCGAAGCCCTCGAGCAGAAACCCCCACTCGCTGTTCGACGACGGGCTCGCAGGCCCGAGCAGCTCGGAGAGGCCTCGCGCCTTCACCCACGCCTCGGCGGCCGAGAAGAGCGCCTTCGCGACCTCGACGTCATCGATGCACTCGAAGAAGCCGAACCAGCCGACACGCGTGCCGTGAAACTCGTTGTAGCGAGGGTCGTCGATGGCGGCGATTCGGCCCACCACCTTGCCGGCCTTGCGGGCGAGGAACAGCTGCATGGTACCGAACTGGAACCAGGGGTTCTTCTTCGGGTCGAGCACCAGCTCGCGCTCCATCACGAGCGGCGGCACGAAGTTCGGCTCGGCCTGGTAGACCTCGTACTGAAAGAGAATGAAGGCGCGCTTGTCGGCCGCGGTGGTGACGGGCGTGAGGCTGACGGGCGTCGTCATGGCTCGCGGGAATAGGAGCGGCAGCACGGCGAGTCAAACCGGAGCGGAGTAGGCTGTTCCTCGACGTGTTTCGCCCCCGCCTCGTCGTCTTCACGCTGACGTGCTTCGCCTGTGGCGAGCTGCCGCCCATGTCGACGCTCGACGGTGGCCGCCGTGACGCTGGCGTGGCTCGTCGCGACTCGGGCGTGGCTGACGCGGGCCGCGGTGGTGGTGCTGCGGGTGGCGGTGGCACCGGTGGTGGAATTCCCGGCCCCAATGTTCCACCCGTGGTCGGCGCCGCCATCAACGCCCCCATGCTCTCGGGCTGGGCGGGCCAGCTGTTTCCCTTCAGCCTCTCGGCCACTGACGCCAACGAGGACCTGCTGTCGTTCACCTGGTCGCAGGTCTCTCCCGCCGGGGAGCAGGGCACCTTCATCGAGAACGGCAGCCCCAACGCCCAGCGCTGGTTTGCGCCCGAGACGCTGACGCCGACGACGTTCGTGCTGCGGGTGAGCGTGACCGATGGCCGCTCACCGCCCGAGGTGCGTGAGGTGACGGTGATGGTGCGGCCGCCGCGCTTCTCTGAAATCTACTCATCGATGCTGGGCCTCGACGTGCTGCAGGGTGGCCAGTGCACGGGCTGTCACGGCTCGATGGGCAGCTACACGGTGGGCGCGACGTCGAACTCGGCGTGGCAGCGGTTGGTGAACGTGGGGCACAACCACGGCGCCGCGTGCCGCAACGCCGGAGTGCCGTCACTCGTCGTGCCCAACGACAAGCTGCGCTCGCTGCTGTACCTGAAGATGGCGGGCCTTCAGCCGGCTGCGTGTGGAGACGTGATGCCGCGGGGCACGTCTGCGATTCCACCGTCTCCGCCGAACCAGGTCGTCGCCATCGGCACGTGGATTCGGCTCGGCGCGCCGAACGATTGATCACTGATACGACTGATCACTGACACGGCATCGGCTGCGAGCCGTCGTCACCCGGAGGCACCGCGCAGCCCTTCACGTCGAAGGTGGCGACCGGCAGGTTCGTGGCGTTGCTCTCGATGGTCACCTTCCCATCGAACGTGCCCACCTTCGTGGGAGCAAACTCGATTTGCAGGAAGACCTCCTTGCCGCCCATGACCGAGGTCGCCGGTACGGCGCTCAGCTCGGCGTCCATCGCCCAGCTCGTGCGCACCTTGAACTCCGTCGCGCCGGTGAACGAGACCTTGCGCACCTCGAGGGGGCGGAGCGAGCGGTTGGTGATGGGCACCGACCAGATGGGGCGCGCTCCGACGAAGGCCGTTCGAACCAGGTTCACGCTGCCCTGCACGGTGTTGAGGCCGAGGCACAGCTCGGGTTGGTCCGCGAGGGAGTCTCCGTCGCAGGGCTTGCGGGTCGGTGCGCCGCACGAGACGCAACCGACAATCAGCAAGACCGTGATGAACGTTCGCATGGGCGGGAACGGTATCACTGCTCGAACGACGCTCCGCTGCGCTCGAGTTCGTCAGCCAGGGCGAGGGTGCAAGTGGAGCCGACCCGACCGGAGGGTGGGGACTTGCTCGTCTCGACGCGAGGCTGATGCTACGCCCCGCCTTCATGCTGCCTGTCCTCTACAAGTTCCGCTTCGATGGCGAAGGCTCTCGTCCGCTGCTGTGGGCCATCGCGCTCGCGCTCGTCGCCTATTCGGCCTGGTCCGGCTACCGCAACGCCGACAGCGTCGACGACAAGGGCAAGGTGATTCCCGCGACGCCGAATCAGAAGCGCGACCGCGCCCTCTGGTACGGCGTCATCGGCACGGTGCTCGCGGCCTTCGGCATCTATTACGCGACCGACCTCAACGTGCCCTTCCTGGGCAAGGGCAAGAACGAGGGCGTGCCCCTGCACACGTACGGCATTCTGCTCGGCGCGGGGTTTCTGTCGGCCGTGACGGTGGCGGCGTTTCTCGCGCGGCGGGAGTGGCCGGGTGAGACGGGGCTGAAGCGGCGCGACCAGATCATGGACCTCGCGTTCTCGGTTTTCGTTGGTGGCATCGTCGGCAGCCGCGAGCTCTTCGTGCTGGTGAACTGGAAGGACTACATCTCGCGCAAGCCGGCCGAGGCGTACGCGACGGTGCTCGACCTCATCGTGCTGGTCGCCCTCGCGGCCGCCATCGCGTTTCGCAGCAAGCTGTCGAAGGACCTCGCGACGAAGGTGGTCGAGAACGCGGGCCAGTGGTTCGTCTACGTGATGGTCGGCGGGCGGCTGGGCCTCTCGATGCTGATGGGCGGCGGGCTCACCGGGCTCACCGACATGCTGGGCGGCGGCCTCGTGTTCTACGGCGGCCTCATCGGCGCCTCGCTCGCGTCGGTCTGGTACTGCGTCAAGAACGACATTCAGTTCATGCGCCTGGCCGACCTCGCGATTCCCACGGTGTCGCTCGGGCAGGCCTTCGGGCGGCTCGGCTGCTTCTCGGCCGGCTGCTGCTGGGGCAAGCCGGCGGGGCCCAACGCTCCGTTTCAGGCGCACTTCCCCGGAGCGCGCACGACGCAGACCCTCTTCGGCACCCACAGCGACACCGCGAGCCTCGCGTGGAGCTCGATGGCCGATGACACCCGCTACGTCGTCGAGCGCACCGGAGAGGTCTTTCAGCAGATGGTGCCCGACTCGGTGCAGATCAGCGAGTGGGTGCGCGGCCACGACCACACGCTCGGCCTTCACCCGACGCAGCTCTACGAGTCGTTCGGCCAGATGCTGATGTTCGCGCTGCTGCTGACGGCGCGCCGCTGGCGCAAGTTCCACGGGCAGATCTTCGGCATGTGGCTGATGGGCTACGCGGTGCTGCGCACGTCGGTCGAGCTCTTCCGCGGAGACCGTGAGCGCGGCACGTTGAACGGCCTGCTGAAGTCGAACGGCCTCGACGCGCTCGCGAGCGTGGTGCCCGACACGGCCTGGTACAACATCTCCATCAGCCAGTTCATCTCCATCGTGATGTTCTCGCTCGGCGCGAGCATCATCATCATTGGTCTGCGCTACCGCGCAGCGCAGCCGAAGGCCGACCTCACGGCGCTGACCGCCGCGGCGTGAAACCCGGTTGCGAACGCTCGCGCTGGCGACCTCACCCCGACGGGCGACCGAGTGCTCAACCGCACCCCGACTCCTCGGACTGCTGCGGTGGCTCGGCAATCGCGTGAAGGTTCTCTTCGGCTGATCACTCTCGGGCCGACACGTCACGCGCCGGAGCCTTCACCTCGCCGCGGCTCTTCTCGGCGTGGGCGGCCAGCGCGTCGATGGCGGGCGTGAGCTCGTTCACGAAGGTGCGGGCCGAGGCGTCGGTGATGCCAGGCGTCGCGCAGAACGCGGCGTAGCGCTTCATCAGGCCCGCGTACTCGACCATGCCGCTGCGGTAGCGCTCGACGGCGGCGGCGACGGTGGCCATCGGCGTCTCGTACTCCTCGACGAGGCGGGTCGCGTAGCGGGCTTCGGCGGCTTCACGCTCGGCGACGCTGCCATGCTTCGCGCCGCGGGCCGCTTCGATGCGCCGGCGGGTGACCTCGAGGTCTTGTCGGGCGCGCTCGGCCTGCTTGCGGCTCTTCTCGAAGCTGCGCCGCGCTCCTTCGAGCTTCGGCAGTGAGCCAGCGAAGGCGAGCTGCAGCCGGCCGTTGCTGCACGTGGCGAACTCGGACTGCGCCGACGCGACCGCGGCCTTTGCCTCACCGAGCGACGAGGCCGCCGCGCGATAGCGGGCGAGGGGAGACTGGGCGACGGCGACGGAGGCGAGGAAGAGGAAGGGCAGGGCGATGCGCATCATGCGTGTGGGCTCCCGGAAGTGCCGCGAGGTCGGCGGCGTCGCGCGGGAGTGCAGCTGAAGTGCCACGGCGCGCTCCCTCGGCGCGGCTGATCAGCCGAGGGTGTGAACCCTCACCGGCCGTGTCGACGCGGAGTCATCACCGTGTCCCCGTGAACTCAGACGAAGAGCGCGAGCAGCTCCTTCTCGCGTTTGTCCTTCGACGCCGCGTGCCGTTGCTTCACGAGCGCCTTCACGTTCTTCACGCCCTGGCCTTTGAGCGCCTCGACGACGGCGAGCGGTGACTGTTTGCCGCTCGCGAGCAGCGTCACCAGCCGCTTCTGGAGCTTCGCCGACCGCTTCGTCTTTCCCAGCAGGCCCAGCGCGCGGTGGGCCAGGAAGAAGTCCTTCAGCTCGATGAAGGCGAGGCACGCGTCAGTCCACCGCGGATCCGTCAGGAGAAGCGCCTGCTTCGACTTCAGCTGTCGTTCGAGCGCCTCCATCACGTCACCGACGACGCGGTCATCGACCGGGACCCGCTTCTTGCGGGCGCCCACCGTCTTCACGAACTTCAGCGCCGCCTCGGGGTCGACCAGCAGCCACGCCTTCGCCGCCGGAACGCCAATGCCGTACTCCTCCTTCAACTTCGTCAGCAGCAACCGGCGCTGGGCCTCGTCACCATGGGCGACGACGGCCTCGGCCGCCACGATGCGGGTCTGCGCCTGGGCCTTCGACACGGCGAAGCGGGCCAGCGCTCTCGTGGCGAGGTGCTTCTGGGCCGCGAACGTCACGACACTCAGCGCCGGGTCCAGCATTCCAGCGGGGCGCTTCTTCTTGCCAAGCGCGAGGAGCGCCTGCTCCAGCTTCGGCTCGAGCCCCTGCAGCTTCAGCCTGCGCAGCGCGTCGATGGCGGCGAACAGCAGGGCTGGCTCGGAGTCGACCGTCCACTCCACGATGACGCGCAGCACGGCGTCGGCGTCGTTCATCAGGCCCAGCACCCGCACCGCGCCGGCGCGGACCTGATCCGTTGCCTTCGCATCGTTCATGACGCGGCTCACGAACGGCTTCGCGCCGGTCAGGTCGAGCGTGCCGAGCGCCCAGAGCGCGACGCCGCGCAGCTCCTCGTTGCTCGCCTGCTCGAGCTGCGCGCGCACCTGCGCCTTCGTGAACAGCTGCGAAGCAGGGACCTGGCCCTTGCCGTCAGGCAGGTACGAAGGGAACGAGGCCGCGGCTTTCAGCAACTGCGCGTCGTCGAAGCGCTTCAGCTGCAGCATCACCTCGTCGTGCACGCTCGCGCCGACCTGGCTCGTGGGCGAGCCTTCCCGAATGCGGGTCAGCTGCTTCTTGAGGGCCGGGTTCCCGTCTTCGAGGTCCTGCAGGTTGCGCTCCATGAACGCGCGGTACGCATCGCTCTCGTAGACGGCCTTCACGGCCTTGCGCTCGAGCTGCGTCACCGTCGACGGCTTCGCGCCGTTCAGCGAGAGCTCGTAGGTGAAGTCGCCTTCGGCACCAGCCGTGCCCAGGAACCAGAACCGGCCGGTGGCTCCAACGCCCTCGGCGCACCGGAGGAGCGCGGCGAAGTCGCCTGCGTTGTCGCGAAAGCCATCTTCCCCATCGTCCCAGCGCAGCGAGACCTCGAGGCCATCGACCTTCACCTGCTGGAGGCAATACGAGGCGGGGTCGTGGCCTTTGCCGATTCGCGCCAGCCGCTTCTTGACCAGCTCGTCGACCTGCCAGGCGCCCTCGAGCTCGTTGAACCAGTCGTCCCACCCGGCGTGCGAGACGGTCGTCTCGAGCCACCCGTCGCGCGCCGCTTCATCGGGAAACCGCATCGAACCGAAGGCGCCTGCGTTCCACCCCATGACTCCTCCCCCGTCGGGCGGTAGGCGCCGACCCCACCGACATACCGCCACGGTCGGCGCTTGATCTCGCGTGAAGCGCGTCGGCTTGGGTTAGGCTTTCAGCCGTGCCGGCTGCGTTGAACAACGGTGGCCCGGGAGGGCGCACTTCAGGGACGAAGCTGGGTGACGCCGAGAGCGCCAGCAAGGAGTGCACGCTCGTCGAAGCCGACCTCATGGAGCTCAAGGCGGCCTACGAGCAGTACTTTCTCGGCCAGGAGCGCCGCCCACCCGCCCAGCTTCACGCCGACCTGAAGAAGCGCGTGCAGGCGCTGCGGAACACCTTCGTGAACTCCACGCCGGTGAAGTTCCGCATTCAGAACCTGCAGCAGCGGGTGACGACCTTCGAGCGGCTGTGGGAGCGGTCGCTGCTCGAGATGGAGAACGGCACCTACCGCCGCGACCTCTACAAGGCCAAACGTCACCTCGAGCAGCGGCAGAAGAAGAAGAGCGCTCCAGGGTCTGACGGGCTCGACGACCTGCACATCGACGAAGATCTCGACCTGTCTGATCTCGACAGTGATGGAGACTCGCTCGACAGCGCGATGGCCGCCGCCGCCGAAGCGGTCGCGAAGCCGAAGGTGCCCGCCGTTGCGCCGCTGGTGCCTGCCATCGCGCCGACGGTTCCAACGATTGCGCCGCTCGTTCCCGGTGTCGCGCCCGTGGCCAGGCCTGTCACCTCGTCTGGCATTCCCGCCATCACCGCGGTGCACCCCGGCGCGACCGGGTCGAACCCTGCGCTCAAGCCCGCCGGCGCCACCGGCTCGACGCCCGCGCTGCAACGCCCGGTGACGAACCCCGCCATCAAGCCCCCGGCCGTGACTGGCTCGAACCCGGCGCTCAAACCTGCGTCACGGCCTGCGGCTCCAGTCGGCTCGGACGGTGGGCTCAACGAACAGAAGATCAAAGCCATCTATGACGCGTACGTGATGGCGAAGCGGCGCTGCGGCGAAGACACCTCGCGGTTGTCGCTCGACTCGGTCGCGACCACGCTGCGCTCGCAGGTGCCGACGCTGATGAAGCAGCACAACGCGAAGAGCGTCGAGTTCAAGGTCGTCATCAAAGACGGCAAAGCGGTGCTGCGCGCGCTCCCGAAGGAGTGATCAGTACAAGAACGACACGCCGGCCCACCCGCCGAGTGAGTTGATCACTTCAGAGGAGCTGGCTCTGATCAACCCGCGCGCGCGCGCCGCGTCCGATGGGTTCAACGCCGTCGTGCAGCCGGGCGATACGGGCCGACTGCTGTCGTTGAACCCGAAGTCAGGGGGAAGATCAGCCGCTGAGCAACCGTTCACTCGGTCGACGCGCGCCGTGTGCATGACGTCACGCACCTCGAGCCGAATCGCGACGTGCTGACCGAGCGTCAGCCGAAAGCCGGCTCCGACGGCCCACATGAAGCGCGCGCCCGTGTCGACGTACGTCGCCGGCGTGGTCGTCTCCGGCTTGAGCAGGTGCCGCGTACCGCCCACGCCCAATCCCGCGTTGATGACGACGCTGAACGTCGCGAGCCCCGAATCGAAGAGCGCGAACTCCCCCGCGAACGGCGCGACCTCGACGCCTGCCATGGCAGTCCACGTCCACAGCAGCGACGACGCCCACTGTGCTTCGACCCGGGCCTTGTCGACGAGCTCTGCGTTGAGGCGCGACTCCTGGTTGTACCAATTGCCGCCACCCGAGAGCGTGAGCCCGAAGTGTTCGCGCACGTGCCAGGTGACCTGCCCCATCGTGCCGACGTGTTGCGTGTACTTCCCGTTCAGCTGCGGCACCGCGGGGTAGAGCGTGAACTCCACCCGGGCGACGTCGGGCTTCTTCATCGGAGCGCCGTCGACGACCTGGGTCTGCGCGACGACGAGGGGAAGAATGAGCGCGAGCATGAGGTCTCCCTTGGTGGCCGCGGCACGGTAGGTCCGTTGGTCACCACGAAGGAAGTCCCCCGGCTCAGTCGGAGCAGCCGATGCCGATGTCGGAGACGTCGACGTCAGGCGTGAGCACGCTGATCAACGCGCCATCGCGGCCCGCCAGCGTCAGCTCGTGTTTCCCGGCGCTGTTGCCCATGCGGCCGAGCCACAACAGGCCGAACCGACCGTCACGCAGGCCGCAGGGAGACACCGCGTTCTCGAAGGTGCGGGCGATGGGCGTGGGCGCTCCCGTGGCCGGCAACAGCCAGATGGTCTCGGGAGAACTTCCCATGATGGGCCAGCTGCCCTGCAGCAGCACCCCGTCGAGCGAGTCGTGGGGGAACTGCACGAAGTTCTCGCGTGTGTTCGGCAGCGTCGAGGGCCGCGCCAGCACGCGGAAGCCCGAGCCGTCGAGCTTCACCTCGCACGCGTCGTTGTTGCCCGACTCGGGGTACGTGTCAGCACCGCAGTCGAAGAGCACGCGTTGTTGGTCGAACGTGAGCGCGGGCATGTTGTTCCACTGCGCGGTGGAGGCTGCCGTGATCAGCACCGGCGCGCCCCAGGTCGAGCCTGTCTTGCGCGTCACCCACAGGTCGTTCTCGTGCGGCCCTTCTCGCGACGGGTACACGACGAGGGAGCCCGTGGTGTCGACGGCGGGCGTGCCTTCGATGGACTGCTCCATGCCGCCGGGCGAGACGAGCGTGAGCGTCGAGAGGTCTCTGGGCGTGATGGCCAGACACTCTCCAAGCGAGCAGCTGAGCCGGTCGGTCGAGAGCACCAGCCACGCGCCGTCGAGTGAGGGAATCAACCAGCGGTCACGCGTGCCGGTGCCGAAGCGGGCGAGCGCAGTGCTGACGTTCTCGGGCGTCGCTCCCGCGCGCGCGTCGATGCGGAAGACCTTGTCTTCGAAGCCGTAGGTGAAGTGCCCGGCACCGGTGCTGACGATGGGCCCGGCGTCAGAAGAAGAAGAGGACCCACAACCCACCAGCAGCACGAGGAACGACGCTCGAAGAAGACGCATCGAACCATCGTGCCTGAGGCGTTGCGGAACGGCTGCTGTGAAATCAGTAGAGCAGCTGCGTGCTCGTCGGGCCGGCCTGGCCCGCGTTGCCGGGCGAGGTGCCCGCGCTGCCACCGGTGCCGACGGTGATGAGCGATGAGCCAGTCGAGCTCCACGACGAGCTGTTCATGTTGCGAACGAGGCCGTACGAGGGGCCGCCGGAGCCACCGCCGCCGTGCCCGCCAGCGCCGCCGTTGCCACCGTTGCCGCCTGTGCCGCCGCGACACGCCGTGCCCTGACCGCTGTCTTCGAACACGGTGTTTCCGCCGTAGGGCGACTGGCCACCCGACCCCCCCATGCCGCCGCCACCACCCGCGCTACCCGAGCCGCCGCGGCCACCCGTGCCAGCCGTCACGGAGACATTGCGTGCCGAGACCTGTGAGTTCGAGAGGAACACGCCGATGGAGGCACCGCCGCCGAGCCCAGGTTGCCCCGCAGGCCCACCGCAGCCACCACCTCCGCCACCGCCTCCGGCGCTGCCGTAGCTGACGCAAGCAGAGAGCGTCTGGATCCCGCCGCAGCCGCCACCACCGCCGCCCCCACCGCGCCCATTCGTTCCACTCATGCCTGGAAGACCATTCGAAGGGGTGAAGCCCGAAGCGCTGAGGCTACCCGTGGTTCCACCTGATCCGTTGCTGCCCGTCGAACCGTCAGCGCCAGCCTGGCCATTCGAGATTGCGGGTGGAGTGATCGAACCAGTTTGCCCTCCCACACCCTGACCGCCACTTGCACCGCCCGGCGCTGCCTGGCCAGCACTCCCGGGTCCACTCATTGCGCCAAACGTGGAGGCACCACCTTGCCCGCCACTGTTCGCTGCTCCTCCGCAGCCAGTGCCGGGGTTCCCAGGCGAAGGAAGTCCACATGACCAATAGAGGCCGCAGTCCACGGGATTCCCAGCGACACTCAGGTCTCCGCAGCCGACGCCACCGTTTCCACCAGGGCTGCCGGGCGTGCCATTCATCTGCGGCGCACCATTCGCTCCCGGAGCGCCGTTGCCCGCGCGCAGCTCGAGCGCCTGCAGCTGCACGTTCGACGAGTCCTTGATGAAGGCGCCGTACGCGTTGGGCGTGCCGAGGCCACCTTCGAAGCGAATCGACTGCACCAGCACGTCATTCGCGAAGTCGAGGTCGAGCGCCTTCGCTCCACCCTGCACGATGACCTGATTCGTCGTCGCGCGTTGCCAGGTGGTGGCGTGGTAGCCGCCGGCGACGTTGATGCCCGACGCTCCGGCGATGGTGAGCGAGCCCGTGTACGTGCCCGCCGCGATGTAGATGTCTCGTTTGCCGGTCGTCGTCGCAGCGGTGACGGCTGCCGTCAGCGTGCGCTTGGGAGCGGCTCTCGTGCCCGCTGCCGTGTCGAGGCCCGTGGGCGAGACGAAGATGCCGTTGGTGAGCTCTCCGTCGATGCCGTCGCAGTTCGCGTCGGTGAAGGCGAGGTCGGGCAGGTCGGTGGGCGACGTCGCGGTGCACGCGTACTCACAGCCATCCATCGGGTCCATGTTGAGGTCGATGAAGCCGGCCGCGCACTGGAACTGGCACATGCCGGCCACGCACGTCGCGGTGGAGTTCGGCCGCATGCACGAGTTGCCGCAGCGCCCGCAGTTCATCGCGTTGGTCGCCGTCTCGACCTCGCAGCCGTTCGGGTGGAGTGTGTCGCAGTTCTCCCAGCCCGGGTCGCAGGTGGCGACCTGACACATGCGTGAGCTGCACGTCGGCGTCGCGTGGGGCAGCATGCAGCGCACACCACAGCCGCCGCAGTTGTCGCGGTCGTTGTCGATGGGGAAGCCGTTGTCGATGTTCCCGTCGCAGTCGTCGTCGACGTTGTTGCAGAGCTCGGTGATGGGCATGCCCGGGTTGCAGAGGGCCACGCCGCCATCGGCGCAGGCGTTGACGGTGCGCATGCACGCGCCGACGCCGCACGAGACCATCATGCCGTCTTCGTCGATGCGGCCGTCGCAGTCGTCGTCTTCGCCGTTGCAGGTCTCGAGCTTCGGCGTCTTTGCACTGCAGGCGACGCCGTTGTTCACGAGGTCGCAGGTCTTGACGCCCATGCACGTGCCGGCGTCGTTCGAGACCGAGCAGCCCTGCATGAGGTCGCCGCGCGCGAGGCACGCACAGCTCGCCACCATCGGAGAGCACTGCTGCACCTTCGTCATGCCGTCGGAGCCGCGGCCGTTCACGCAGACGTAGCCGGTGGGGCACGACTGGTCGAAGGCGCAGTCGCGGCCGCACACCTTCTCGCCGTTCACCACGATGCACTTGTCGGCGGGGTACGGGCAGTCGCTGTCGAGCTGGCAGGCCTGGCAGAGGCGGCGTTGATCAGGCTGACACGAGAACCGGCCCGGCGTGAGCTGCGTGCAGACCTCTTCGGTCTTGCAGCCGATGGAGCACTTGCGCACGCAGACGGGCGGGGTGCCGTCACAGAGGCCGGTCTCGCAGCGGTCGTCGGCCATGCAGGCCTCGCCCTCTTTCTTGAGGGTCTCCATGACCGGCTTCTTCGGAGTGCAGGTGCAGGCGCCACCGACGACGGCGACGAGCAGCGCGAGGCCGAGAGCGTGAACGCGGAAGGGGCGGGGGCTGAAACGCATCAGGTCCTCATGACGGAAATTCCGGCCGTGGGGAATGTTCCTGCGAAGAGACACAGGAGACGTGCCATCTGTGCAGACCCGGGCGCCCTCGCGCAATCCCCGGGGTATGTCGGCGGCATGACGACGCTGGCGGCGGTGCAGCTCGAGGCAGACCAGGCCCGGCTGGGGAAGCGGCCCGAGCTGTTGGAGCGAAAATGGCAGCGCATGGCGAGGTCTGCGTTCGCGTTCTTGCGGGGCGCGTCGGCCCTGTGGGCGAAGGCGCTCTCGAGGGAGCCGAAGCTGCTGCGTGGCCTGCCGGGCGTCGCCTCGCTCGTGGGAGATTTGCACCTCGAGAACGTGGGCGTGTTCCGCGCGGCGCGGGGCGTGACGTTTCACGTGAACGACTTCGACGAGACGTTCGACGGGCCCATCGCGTTCGACGTGGTGCGGCTGCTGACGTCGACGTTGCTGGCGCGCGCCGAGCTGCAGGTGTCGGGTGTGAAGGTGCTCGAGCTGGCCTGGGCGATGCTCGATGGACACGACGTGGGCTTGCGTAACGGCGTGGTGCGTCCGCCGGCGTTCGTGACGCAGTTGGTGCGTGAGGTGAACGCGCTGCCCGCGGCCGCGGTGCTGAAGAAGAAGGTCGATGACGCGGGGCGGCTGGTGAGGAATCGGGAGAAGACGCCCGAGGCTCCCGTAGCGGTGCGCAGGCAGGTGGCCGCCGCGTTGGCAGGGTGGAAGCCGTCGCTGCAGCTTGCGGCTGAAGCGCTCGAGGTGCTCGACGTCACGCGGCGCATCGCGGGCACGGGCTCGCTCGGCGTAGAGCGGTTGCTGGTGTTGGTGAAGGGCGACGACGCGCCGTGGCTGCTCGAGGTGAAAGAGGTGCGTGGCTCGGCGTTCTCGTCGAAGGCCGCGTCGGCTGATCAGCTCGTCTCGGTGATGCAGCGCGTGCTGCCGAAGCCGCCCGCGTGTTTCGGCGCGTCACGGCTGGGCCGGCTGCCGGTCGTCATCACCAGACTCGGCGCGAAGGAAGACAAGCTGGGCGTCGATGAGCTGCCGCCAGAGGCGCTCGAGTCGTACGCGCGGTACCTGGGCTTTCTCGTCGGAGAGATTCACCTTCGCGGTGGCGCAGCAACGCGGTGGAGCGCGGCTCATCGTGCGCGAGCGCTGGACGCCGCGCAGCACCTGGCCGGGTTGCACGAGACGGCGTTTCTGCGGTTCTGCGATGTCGTCTTCGAGCGGTTCGGCGCGCAATAGGAGGGTCACGTCATGGGGTTCTTTGATTTCCTGAAGAAGAAGCAGCCGCCCGCGCCGCCGCCGCGTTCGTTGCCGTTTCGCGCGATGGTGACGGCGCTCACGCCCGACGGTGTGGGCACGCTCACGCACGCCGACGGGGTGACGTATCGGTTTGGCGCGTCGGCGTGCCGGGGGTGGCAGCCGGCGATTGGAGTCGAGGTCGAAGTGAACGGCCTCGATGCACATCCGCTCGGTGGCCAGCGCGCGCTCAACATCACGCTCGTGTCCGACGCGGCGACGTACAGCGCCCGGTTCGCCGAGACCCAGGCCGAGTTCGCGAAGCAACGGCCCGCGACGGCGCCGCTCCCGGTGGTTCCTCCCGTGACGAGGGCACCGCCGCCTCCATTGCCGCCGTTGAAGGTGCCCGAGCTCGACGCGCCGGTGCCTGCAGGCCAGCGCAAGCTGGTGACGACGCGCTTCGAGAACACGCGCGATGGCCTCATCTTCTTCCGAGAGGTGACGTGGGACGGGCGCGTGGTGCGCATCAACGCGGGACGTTCGTCGCAGAAGACGCCGCAGGTCGTCGACCAGACGTTCCAGAAGAGCGGAGAGAAGTACGCCACGGCCGACGAGGCGCGCGCTGCGTTCGAGCGCCACGTGACGACTGAACAGGGCAATTTCAAGACGCACGCGACGAGGGTGACGTTCCTTCCTCTGCTCGAGGGGCACGCGAAGCACGTGAGCAACCCCGAGCTCGAGGCAGCGTTCGAGCGCGCCGAGCCGTCAGCTCGTGAAGCGGCCGCGCAGGTCTACGCCGATTGGCTGCAGGGTCAGGGTGACCCTCGTGGAGAGCTGGCCGCGCAGGGCCCCTCGTTTCTCGAGCGGCACGCGAGCGCGCTGTTGGGCGAGGCCGACGCGGCGCTTGGGTCTGAGTTGCTCGACTTGAAGTGGTCACACGGCTTTCTCGTGGGCGCGACGCTCAAGCGCGCGCGGTACGACTCGACCACCGACCTCGCGAAGTTGACGACGGAGTTCCTCGCGCTGCCCATCGCGCGCTTCGTCACCGAGCTGAGGTTCGGGCTCGCCAGCTTCGAGAGTGACAATGATTGGACCGAGACGCTCGCCGCGGTCGCGAACTCGCCTCGTGGAGCTGCGATGACGCGGTTGTGTTTTGACGACTACACCTCAGAGGAGTGCGAGATCTCGTGGACACCGTTTGGTGACTTCGCGCCGTTCTGGTCGAAGCTGCCTGCGCTGGAGTGGCTCCATATTCGCTCGGGCGCTGGTGGCGCGCTGGGCACGCTCGAGCTGCCGAACCTGAAGACGTTCATTCGCGAGTCGGGTGGCCTGTCGGAGGGCGAGCTGCGCAGCATCATCGATGCGAAGTGGCCGAAGCTCGAGCGGCTCGATGTCTGGTTTGGCAGTGATAATTATGGCGCCGAAGGAAGTGTCGAGCTCATTCAGCCGCTGCTCGACGGGCGTGGCATCGAGCGCGTGACGCACCTGGGCTTCGTGAACTGCGAGTTCTCGAGTGAGCTGTTGGTGGCGACGGTGCAGTCGAAGGTGTTGAAGCAGTTGAAGGTGCTCGATTTCTCGAAGGGCATTCTGGGCGATGCCGACGTCGAGGTGCTGTTGAAGAACGTCGACCGGCTGAAGCACCTCGAGCGCCTCGACCTGTCGCAGAACCTGATTGAGGACGTCGAGCGGGTGAAGGCCGCGCTCCCGAACGCGGTCGTCGATGACCAGCGCGACGACGACGACGGCGAGTACCGCTACTGCGCCGTGGGAGAGTGAGCCGGAAGGTGACGATTCACGCCGTCGGAGTAGGGTCGGCTCATGTCTGCGGTCATCGAACAGATCAGCATCGGAGGCTTCGGGCCCATCAAGGAGGCAACGCTCGAGCTGTCACCGTTGCACGCACTGATCGGTCCGAACGACTCCGGCAAATCGATGACGCTCAGCGCGGTCTCCGCGATTCTCGCGGAGATTCAGGGAGCCTCAGGGACCCGGTTTGCCGGCGCGTCATGGTCTCTTCGCACCGCAGAGCCGAAGTACGACCTCGGATGGAAGCGGGGTCTGGGGTTCAGCGCCGATGTGCTGCTTCAGGTTCAGCAGGCGTTCGGTCGGGGGCCCAGGCTCGTCCGGCTTGACCCCGATTCGATGCGTGCGGCGTACCCGCTTCTGGACGACAAGGAGCCCTTCGACTTCCTCGACGAGCGGGGCAAAGGCCTTGGCCGCCTCATCGACGGTCTCTTCGCGCGCAACACCGAGGAACACGCTCGGCTTGGTGACCGACTTCGCTCGATGTTCCCGACCGTCGATGGCTTTCGGCTCTTCACGAGAGGCGGAGGTCGCGCGATCGGTGTTCGGCTCAAGGACGGAACCGAAGTGCCGCCAGAGCAGATGTCGGAAGGGATGCTCTACTTTCTCGCGTTCTCATTGCTGCCCCACATTCAGAAGCCGTCGATGCTGCTCATCGAGGAGCCGGAGAACGGTCTCCACCCGGCGCGGATCAAAGAGGTGGTTCAGATTCTGCGGGAGGTCTCGAAGACCACCCAGATTCTGATGGCGACCCACAGTCCGCTGTTGAGCAATGAGCTCGAGCCTCACGAGGTCACGCTCGTCACCCGGCACCAGAGCGAAGGCACCCGGTTCACGCGAATGGACAAGACGCCGCACTTCGAGGAGCGGGCGAAGGCGTGGAACCTGGGAGAGTTGTGGATCGCGCTGAGCGACGGTGTGAGTGAAGAGGCGCTCCTCAACCCGAAGCGGAAGCGCTGATCATGTCGCTGAAGGTCTTCCTCGTGGGCGAGGGGCCCAATGACATTGGCCGCTGGGGAGACGGTGTCATCGGTGCGCTCGCGCGTCGGCAGGTCGAGGCGGGCTGGCATGTCGAAGACGGCTGCGCGTGGAAGAAGTTGAGCGTCTTCAAGGTCGGTGGCGGTCTCGATATCGATGAGAAGCGATTCGGCATCGCTCAGCAGTCCATGCGGGAAGCCGACTGCGATGTCTTGCTGTACGCACGTGACGTCGATGGTGATGAAGAGCGAAAGCGGCTTCTGGCTTCGCTGAGAGACGCACATCCTGAAGTTGCGCTTGCCGTGGTCGACCCGTGCGTCGAAGGCTGGCTGCTCGAGCTTCGCGGAGAACGAAAGAAGCACGGCTGGACCAAGACCGCTTCACAGAAGACGCTCGGCGAACTCACGACTGCCGAGATGGAGTCCATCGTCGCGAGCTGGAATCGCAGCACCGAGCACCTATCTGAAGACTTGAGACGATGGCTTGCCGATGTGGTGCGCGTTCTGTCTGCGCGAGGCGAGACAAGCTGATTCAGACGACGGCCCCGGAGTAGACGACCACCATGCTGCTGTCGCTGCTGGTCGCCGCGCTCGTCTCACAGGCTCCCGTCGCCAACGTCGTGGAGCTGCCCAACGGCATGCGCTGGGTGCTGCTCCCGCGCCCCTCGGAGCCGCGCGTCTCGGGCCTCGTCATGGTGAACGTCGGCGGCGTGCACGAGCGCCAGGGTGAAGCCGGCATCGCGCACCTGCTCGAGCACCTCGCGTTCTCAGGCACGCCCATCGTCGGCGCGCGCACCGAGTGGCGCCTCGAGGCACCGCTGCTCGACGACGTGCTGAAGCTCACCGAGCAGCTCACCCGCGTTCAGCTCGACGAGGGCCCGACGAGCCCCGCCGCCATGCAGCTCGAGACGAAGCTCATCGTCGCCGAACGTGACTGGGAAGAGCAGGGCGATAGCCACCGCTTCGACCTGCTCTATTCGCTCAACGACGTCGACCACAACGCGTGGACGACGTGGGACGACACCACGTACTGGGGCGACTTCCCACCCGAGCAGCTGCACCTGTGGCTCGCGGCCGAGGCTCAGCGCTTCGCCGCGCCGGTGTTTCGCGACTTCCGCCGTGAGCGCGCCGTCGTGCTGCAGGAGTCCATCGACCGACAGCGCTCCTCGACGACCGCCACCAGCGCCTTGTGGCAGCTCGCGCTGGGAGGCGACCGCTCGTGGGTGCTCAGCGGCACCGAGGCCGAGGTGCGCGCGGCGCGGCCGTCGACCGTCGAGGCCTTCTACGCGCGGCTGTACGCACCTTCGAACGCCGTCGGTGTGCTCGTCGGCAACTTCGAGCCTGCCGCCGCGACGCGCTGGCTGCACGAGACGTTCGCGCTCATTCCCTCGCGGCAGGTCGACGCCTCGGTCGAGGTCGTCACCGGGCCTCCCGCGACGCGCACCATCGTTGGCCGCGAGCGCAGGGTGCTCATCGGCTTCGCAGCGCCACCCTCGCGCCACCCGGAGTCTCCAGCCTTCGAACTCGCCGAACAGGTCTTGTGGCTCGACAGAGGCGTCGTCGGTCGCGCGTGTGCCGCCTGCACTCATGTCGAGAGCGCCACTGGGCCGGGCCTCGAGCGCGCACACCTGCTCGGCGTCAGCATCGACCTCGTTGCCGCCCAATCGAGTACCGCGGTGGTCGACGACTTCTTCTCCAAGCTCTCGAGCCTCGTCGTCGACGATGAGGCCTTCGAGCGGGCCCGCGCACAGTCAGAGGTGTCGCGCGCCAGGACGCTGCGAACGCGCAAGGGGCTCGCGCAGGCGTTGGCGAGGTCGCTCCTCTTTGGTGACGACGCGTCGGCGGTCCTCGCTCCGCGCTATCGCTCCGTCACGCGCGACGAGGTCGAGCGGGTGCTGCGCGGCTTCACGAGAGACCGCGCGTGGGTCGTCATTCAGGAGACCCCGTGAGAGCGCTGCTGCTGACGCTGCTCTGCACGAGCGCCTGTGCGCCGCTCATCGCCGGCACCTCGCGCGTCTTGCCGCCCGCGCTGCAGTACGACCCGGCCTCGTTCGCGGGTCAGCCCATGGAGCGGGAACCTGCCGCACCCTCGAAGCTCATGCTCACCAACGGCGTCGAAGTGCTGTGGACCGCGACTCCAGCTGACCCACTCGTCGACGTCTCGGTGCTCGTCGGCTGCGGCCGTACTGATGACGCCGTGGGCGCTCCCGAGTTGACGTCGCTGGCCCTGCGCTCGGCCCTGTCGCTGGGCACCGAGACGCTCACGCCTGCCGGACAACAGAGCGCGTTCGAGCGGCTGGGCGTCGACTTCTCGCTCGAGGTCGATGACGGCGACGCGGCGATTCACCTCGTGGTGCCGCGCGCCAACCTCGTCGCGGCGATGGCGCTGTTGAACGACTCGCTCGCGGCGCCGCGCTTCGACAGCCTGGTCTTCGAGCGGTTGCGCGAAAAGCTGGCCGTCGCCATCGCCGCGAACGTCAGTCAGCCCGAGTTCGGCCTGGTGAGCCTGATGCGTCAGGCCGTGACGTCGAAGGGCTCGGCGCTGGGCCAGCGGGAGAGCGCCGAGGCCATCAGAGCCATGACTCTCGGAGCGGTTCGCGCTCAAGCCGACCGCTGTCTTCAGCCGGCCAACCTCGTGGTGGCGCTCACGGGAGACCTCGACGCAGAAGCCGTTCGTGAGGCGCTCGGCGGGCTGGCCGCCAGGCCGCGAGGCGCGCGCGTCATCCATCCCCCGCCGCCACCTGCGCCCACGACGCAGCAGGTGTGGCTCAGCCCCGAGCTGCACGGCTCACGGGTCGACGTCATCATCGTCGGGCGCACGCCAGCGCTGGCTCCCGTCGACCGAATCACCGGTGAGGTGCTCGCGACGGTGCTCGTCTCGCTCGTGCACTACGACCTGCGTGAGGTGGTGGGCCACGTGTACTCGGTCTCGGCAGACGTCGAGACAGGGCCCGGCTTCGGCACCGTGTACGTGAAGTTCTCGACGCGCGCCGACAAGGCCGTCGAGTCGGTGCGCCGTGTGCTGGCCGAGCTGCGCAGGTGGTGGACGAATTGGCCCGTCAGCCCGCAGGTCGTCGAGTCGGCCCGGCACGCGCTCTCGAACGCCGGCGCGCGGCGCCCCGTGCAGGCGCAGACGCTCAAGAGCGCTCGACGGCAGCTGCGAGATGGCACCGCCTTCGACGCGCGGCCCTGGGCACGACAGCTCGACGACGTGCGCGCGCACCACGTCGCAGACCTCTTCGTGCTCGCGTTTCCGCCCGGCCGGCTGCAGGTCGTCGTGACGGGCGCGCTTGGCTCACCGCGTGACTGGGCCGCCTTCGGTGCCCTCACCGCGCCCTGAGGCTTCAGGGTGCTGCACCAGGCCCGCGGTCGATGGGCATGTCGGCTCGTACGCCGCGGCACGGCGCAGGCATGCCTCGACGCCGTGAGCGAACGACGAATCAAGACGGTGCTCGTCACCGGTGGCGGTCGCGGCCTGGGCAAGGGCCTCGTGCTGGCGCTGGCGGCGCGTGGCCATCACGTCGTGTTGACCGCGCGAGGCCGTGCCGCTGGCGAGGCCACCCTGCGTGAAGCGCCGCCAGGCGCCGCGCTCGAGTGCTTCGAGGCCGACCTCTCGTCCTTCGCCTCGCGGCTGCACCTGCCAGATTCGCGCGGAGTGCCCGTGCACTTCGACTTCGACGACCCGAACCTCGAGCGCGGCTACCACCCCGAGCGCGCGTACAAGAACTCGAAGCTGGCCCTCGTCTGGTTCGTGAACGAGCTCGCGCGCCACGTCCCAAAGGAGCGCGCCACCGTGCACGCCGTCTGCCCCGGCTTCGTGCCCGAGACGGCGAAGGCCTCGACGAAGGGCGTGATGCACTTCGTGATGGCCCACGTGATGCCGCACATGCCCTTCGCCACGCGACTCGACGACGCCATCGACTCGTTGTGCTTCACCGCGCTCGACCCCTCACTCGACGAGACGACGGGCGACTTCTGGGCCGAGCAGCAGCCGTTCGTGTCGAGCCCCCAGTCGAGGAGCGTCGACGACGCGAAGCGGTTCTGGGCGTGGTGCGAGGCGGCCACGAAGTCGGGGTCGTGGCCCTGACTCTTCGTGCGGGCCCACGAAACGCGCTCGCTCCAGCTCACCGCAGGTGCGCTACGCAGCGCGAATGAACAAGCCCACGCTCACGTACTTCGACATTCCCACCAGCCGCGGCGAGGAGTGCCGTCTCGCGCTCTTCATCGCCGGTGTTCCCTTCACCGACGAGCGGCTGAACCACGAGCAATGGGCGACCCGCAAGGCGTCGACGCCGTACGGTGCGCTGCCCACCTTGGCGATGGAGGGCAAGCCGCTGCTCGCCCAGTCGAACGCCATTCTGCGAATGATTGGAAGCCAGCACGGCTTGCTGCCGAGCGACGCGTGGGAGTCGGCGCGCCACGAAGGCGTCATGTGCTCGGTCGAAGAGCTGCGCGCGAAGCTGGGCCCCACGCTGCGCATCAAGGACGAGGCCGAGAAGAAGGCGGCGAGAACGGCGCTGGCCACCGGCTTTCTCCCCGAGTGGGCGGGGCAGATGGAGAAGCAGATCGTCGGGCCGTTCGTCGGAGGCGCCACGCTGAGCGTCGCCGACCTCAAGCTCTTCGTGGCGACCTCGTCGATTCTCAAGGGCGTCGTCGACTTCATTCCGCCGTCGACGTTCGACGCGTTTCCGAAGCTGCTCGCGCTCGTCGCCGCCGTGAAGGCGCACCCGAAGGTCGTCGCCTGGTACGCGCGCTGATCAGTGGCAGGTCGAGCACGACTGCGTGCAGCGGGTGTCTTTGTGCACGCACGAGGTGAGTGACGACGTGGTGCCGCCGTCGGTGGTGCTCACGTCGACGCCGCCGCAGGCCGAGAGCGTGGTCGCGAGCGCGGTGATGAGGACGACGAGGAGGCGTCGGTTCGGTCGGTTCATGCCGCTCTGGTGACGCGCTCGACGAAGGAGCGATCACCACGAACGCGCTGATCGTCTCGGCCTGCTCGCAGACACGAGAGGCGCGGTGCCTCCCGTGAAACGACTCCTCGCTGTTCTCGTGTTGATGGCCGCGTGCGCTCCTTCCGAATCGTCTGCGCCCGCCACCCCAGAGCCCACGCTCGCGGCGATGCTCATCGCGGTGAGCTGGCCAGCGGGCACGCCGAAGCAGAGCGCGCTGGTCGCGGCCGATGGAGCGCTCACGCTGCTCACCTCGAGCACTCCGCCGACGCTGACGACCCATCAGGTCTCATGGCGCACGCGGCGCGCGGCCGGAGCGCTCGTCGTGGCGTGGGCGCCGCCCGCGTTGACCACCCAGGTCACGCTCGATGGTGTGGCGGTGTCGGCCGGCGAGCTGCTGAAGTCGGGGCGCGGCGCAGGGCTGCTCGCGGTGCCGGTCGCCGATGACACGTGCGGCTTCCTCACGGGGTCGGCGCGCCTCGTCGAGGGCCAGCTGCGGGTGAAGACGTTGCTGCGTGACGCGCAGGGGGAGCGACTGGGGCTGCTGCGCTTCACGGCTCCGGAGTCGGCGGTGGAGTGGACGGACGCCGAGGGAAACGTCATGCAGGCGCAGGGCGACGTCACCCTCGAGGGCGCGCAGTTTCTCGTGAGGACTCGCGAGCGGCGCGTCTCGGGGCACCTCGTCGGCACCGGTGAGACACGAACGGTCTTCGGCGCGGTGTCGTGCCCGACCGATGTTGGCGTCAGCACCGCGGCGAAGTGATCAGACCTCGGGCGCGCGCGTGACGAACTCCACCAGCTCGGGCCAGACCTTTCGCAGCGCATCGGGGCCGGCTTCACCGAACAGCGCGACACGGTCGACTGGGCGGGCCTGCCCGAGGAACTGCTCGGCCGACCAGGCGTTGAGGGCGTCGGCGAGGCCGCGGGTCGGGCCTCCGAGCAGCTTCACCTCGTACGCAGAGAGCAGCTCGCGAGCGCGCTTCAGCTCGTTCGTGCGCAGCGCGACGACGGCCCTCGCGATGGTGAGGTGCGCCGAGCGGTCGAGCTTCAGCTGCTCGGCCTGTGCGATGCGCTGACGGGCTTCGTCGAGGCGGCCCAGCATTCCCGCGGTGAGCGCGAGGTACGGCACCACCATGCGCTCGAGGTTGAAGCTGAAGTTGGCCACCTTCATCTGCGCCGCTTGCAGGAATGACGTCTCGGCGTCGGCCACCCGCCACAACGAGAGCAGCGCGATGCCCCGGTTGAAGATGAAGACGTGCGACCGAGGGTAGCGCTGGTGGCTGCGCTCGAACGCCGCGAGCGCCTCGGTGAAGCGCCCCTGGTTCAAGAAGGTGATGCCCTCGATCGACTCGGCGTTCGCGCGCTTGGTGCGGAAGACGAAGAACGCGAGCGTGACGACGCCCACCAGAATCGGAAACCACGCACCGAGCTGCACGAGGCCGTACGCCTGCGCGAGGCCCGCGAGCGCGCCGAAGAGAATGATTCCGACGATGAACGCGAATCGCTCCATGCCTCGGACCAGAGCCGACGCGGCGCCCGATGTCACTGCTCGTGGCTGGCTCGACGACGAGACGCTGATCAGGGGCAGGTGCCGCCCAGCTGCGCGACGACGTTCTTCGTCTGCAGCCCGAAGAGCACGTTGGCCGTGAAGCAGAGGTCGGCCGAGCAGCTGCCCTCGGCGACCACCTTCAACTTCGTCGGCTTGCAGGTGTTGATGAGCTTGCGAAACGGCTCCACTTGCGTTCGCTCGACTTCGTCGAGGCAGGCGTTGAGCGCGAGGAAGACCTGGGTGCCGTCGGCGACCTCGAGGCGGTTCGAGGTGCACGACGTTCGCAGCGACTGCTTCTCGAGCCCGACGGTGCAGGTCGCCTCGACGATGAGGCCGCTGAGCGTGATGGTGCCACGAGGCGCGGTGCAGCCGGGGCCGGGGCCGACGTCGCCGTACTCGGCCACCAGCTCGAAGGTGCCCGACTGAATGCACCCCTGCGACAGGTCGATGCCCGCCTCTTTCAGGTCTTTGCCGAAGTCGATGACGGCCGAGCCGAAGGGCTCTCCGTTGCACACCTTCGTCGAGTCGATGCCCACCGGCGTGGTGGTTGACAGCTTGCGGTCCTTCACCTCGATGGTGGTCGGAGCGCAGCTGCCGAGCGCGAGGAGCAGGAGAATCAGGCGACGCATTCCGACACCAAACCCGGAAAAGCGACGCCGCGCGATGGGCCGTTGTGAATTTCCCGTGGATCCTGTCGTCACGGGCCCACCCATGCGCCACCTCTTCGTTGCCGTGTTGATCAGCGCTCCCGCCTTCGCCCAGGTCTTCTCGTGGGAGGACAAAGACGGCGTTCACTACACGAACGACGTCGCGGCCGTGCCCAAAGGCGCGAAGGTGACGAAGGTTGGAGAGGATGACGCCAGACCGACGGTGCAGCCCGCGCCCGTCGTCGAGGTGGCCGCGGCGCCGAAGCCCTCGTCGTCACCGCCGTCGCCGGCGAACCCCAGCGTCGAGCGGGAGTGGCGAGACCGCTTCATTCAACTGAACCGCGCCCTCGTGACCAGGAGGCAGGAGCTGGCCGCGCTCGAGGCGAGCCTGCCGAACAAGGTCGACTGTGTGCCGCAGCCGCGCGTGCCGGTCGCCAACACCAACAGCAACGGGCAGGTCATTCCGCAACAGCAGGTGGTGACACGTTGCCTGCCGAACGCGATGCACGACCGCATCAAGCTGCAGATTGAGCAGAAGCGCGTCGAGTTGAGAGACGCCGAGTTCGACCTGGAGCAGCTCGACCGCCGCGCGTCGTTCGAAGCCGTTCCTCGCGAGTGGCGCCGCGGCTGGTGACTGTCGCGTGAGACGAAGCCCATCATGACTGCTGAACCATGCCGCGGCGACGTTGGCTCGCGACGGCGGAGTCGAACTGGTTTACGCGAGCGCATGGCCATTCGACTCGTCGTCACCGACATGGACAACACGCTGTACTCGTGGATCGACTACGTCGTGCCGGCGGTCGAGGCGATGGTCGACGCGGTGGTGCGCTCGACCAGTCTTCCGCGGCTGCGCGTGGTGCAATCGCTGAAGGCCGTGTACACGAAATACGAGTCGAACGAGTACCCGTTCGCCCTGCAGGAGTCGTCGCTGTTCCAGGAGTTTCCCGACTTCGGCAGCTTCGACAAGCTGGTCATCGAGCCCGCGCGGGCGGCGTTCTCGGAGGCGCGGCGGAAGTACCTGAAGCCGTACAAGGGCGTGACCGAGACGCTGACGACGCTGAAGGCGCGGCGCATTCCCGTGGTGGCGTTGACCGACGCGCCGAAGAACCCGGCAGAGCAACGCGCGAAGCGGCTCGGCTTCGATGTGCTGCTGACGTCGATGTACACGATGCCGGGCTTCACGTTTCCCGCGGGGCCCGATGGCGCCGCGCTGGTGGCTCCCGACATTCTGCAGAAGCAGGAGAAGGGCGCCTACACACCTGCGTGCCCCGTCGTCGAATTGCCGCGCGACTATGAGAAGCCGAACTCGGCGGGGCTGAAGAAGATTCTGTCGACGTACGGCATGCGCCCCGACGAGGTGCTGGTGGTGGGCGACTCGGTGAAGAAGGACATCGCCATCGCCAAAGAGCTCGGCTGCCACGACGCCTGGGCCGAGTACGGAACGTACGTGCCGACCGAGTACCGCGAGCGCCTCGACATCGTCTCGTCGAACGCCATTACCCGTCGGCACGCCGCGTCGGTGTTCGAGCAGGGCGCGCAGACGGTCACGCCGACGCGCAGCTTGTCGAACTATGCGCAGGTGCTCGAGGTCGTCGACCAGCTGTCTCACTGAGGCCTGGTGAATCGCCGCTGGCTGGGCATCGCGGTGTTCGTCGTCGCGGCTGGAGTCGCGGCCATCGTGCTCTTCGAGTCGACCGCGCCTGCGCCCGAGCTGCCGCGCCGCCTGCGCCTTCCCGATGCCGTCGTCGTCGCCATCGCTCCGCCAAAGTCGGGCTTCACCACGTCGGGTGCTCCGTTTCCCGCCGCCGTCGTCACGCCCACGCTCGGCCAGGCGTGCGTCACCGGAAACGTCATCGATGCGCTCAACGGGCTCGCCGTCGCGGGCGCGGACATCACGCTTTCCACCTTCGCGGGTCAGCGCAAGACCACGACGGATTCCACGGGCCGTTTCGAGCTGCGCGGGTTGACCGAGGGCACGGTGCACCTCTCACTCGTTCGTGCAGACGGCTATCTCGAGCTCACGCCCAGCGCCGAGCTGCATCTCATCGACGGCGTCTGTGTCTCGAGCCTCACGCTCACGCTGTCACCGCGCGTCGAATACGTCGGCGACGTGGTCGATGCGGAAGGTGCGCCCATCGTCGGAGCGCACGTCACCATCACCACCGAGCGCGAGGCCGAGCTCCAATCATTCGTCACCGATGCGCGAGGCCGTTTCCACTTCATCGCGCCCGAAGAAGCCCTCATCACGGTGACGCACCCCGGGTTCCTCACGCGTCGAGCGGAGATCGACTTCAAGGTGCGCACGACGCGCGCGCTCACGGTGCGGCTCGAGAAGCTCTCGGACGATGGCGGCAGCTCCACCACCGAGATTCGCGGCGTCGTGCTCGACGAGCGTGATGCGGGCGTCGAGGCGGTCGTCATCATCCGGCGCGAGTTCGGCTTCACGCGCGCTGTCGAGCGCACGCTCCAGACCTCGGCAGCAGGCGCCTTCACGTTCACGGCCGAGCGTGGCTCGTTCTTTCTCATCGCGAGACACGGTGACGACGGGTCTGCGTGGGTTCGCAGCGCGGGTGGCGAGGTGGTGTTGCGGGTGCAGCGGGAGGCCACGCTGCAGGGCCTCGTGCGCGACGAGCAGGGCGCGCCGGTGCCGATGTTCTCGGTGCTGCTGCAAGCGAAGCAGGGCGCGCTCGAGCTGAACGCGGTCGAGCCACGGCATGTCGTCGACGCCGACGGAGCGTTCCACGTCTCCGGAGTCACACCAGGTGCGTACGAGCTTGTCATCGCGGCGCCCGGCTTTGCGCCGTCGAATCCGCAGGTGTTGGAGCTGCCGCCCGGTGAGATTCGCTCTGTCGAGGTCAGGCTCGGGCGCGGCGTTCAGGTGCAGGGCTCCATCGTGTCGCGCAGCACGCGGGCTCCACTGCGCGGTGCACGGGTCTCGCTCGAGCGCTCGGTTGACGACACCGCGCTGCCGCTCGCGCGCACCGACGAGAACGGCCGCTTCTCGCTGGGTGGGTTGACGCCAGGCCGACGCTCGCTCCTCGCTGAAGCCGAAGGCCACGACTCGCGCCTGCTCTCGCTCGAGGTCTCAGCCTCTGGCGCCACCGGCCTCGTCATCGACCTCGCACCCGTGCCCGATGGTGGAACGCCAGAGCTCGAGCTCGTCGGCATCGGAGCCGTTCTCAAAGCCGACGCCGACCTGCTCCTCATCGATGGACTCATTCCCGGAGGCGGAGCCGAGCGCGCGGGGTTGCGCACGTCAGAGCGCCTCGTCTCCATCGACGGCGCCAACGTCGTCATGCTCGGGTTCGGCGGCAGCATCGAGCGCCTTCGCGGCGCCGAAGACACCACCGTCGTCGTCGAGGTGCGTGACGCCTCAGGGCTCACCCGTCGCGTCGTCGTCACCCGGCGGCGCGTCGCTCGCTGAGCAGCCCGCCCATCGCGTCGAGCAGCACCGCTCCGTCTGCGCGCGAAATCTCGAAGTGCCCCGAGCGCGCCTTCAGGCCCCAGCCTGCGTCCTGCACGAACTGAAGCCGAGCCCGCAGGTCCTCGAGCGGCACCTGCTTCACCTCGGGCGCCCAATCGACCGAGCGACGAAACGGCACGAAGCCGCCGCCCATGTCGAACTTCACGATGACGTCATCGTGAATCACGCCGACCGCGGTGAACGCACGCAGCACCTCTCCACCGCGAAGCGCCGTCGTCGGTGAGTACGTAAAGAAGAGGTCTCCCGCCTTCATTCGGGCGAGCGGCGCCCGCTTGCCGTGACACACCTGCGTGAAGCCGCCCGCCACGCCCCGAAGCACGTGCGCGCGCGAAATCACACCAACCCACATCCGAGCTCGTTCGTTCATGGCTCCACTGTCTTGCCGTTCAGTGTCAGGTCCTGTCAGGAGCCGAGCCGCAAACGGTGCATGGCGTTTTCTCCCATGCGCAGCCGATGCGTCGTGTTGGTCCTCGCGATGGCGAGAGGTCCTGATCCACTGCGCCCCGCAATTGCAGAGCGGCGGCACCCAGATGTCGACTTCAGCTGAGGCAGTCCTCGTTCAGTTACCCACAGCGTGCCTTCGGGTGGGTCGAGATGGTGTCGTTCAGTGGTCGAACGCGCGAGCCCAGGCCGTGCTCGGCGAGGTCGACGGGCAGCCCGTGGAGTCGGTGTTCGCGCCACTCGCGCTGCTCCAATCGACGGCCCGTTCGGGTGCCCGCAACGAGGTACGTCGGCAGACGCCCGGAGGCGAGCGCGAGTTCGGCTACCAGGTCTCTGAGCTCGAAGACGAGTTCATCGTCGTCTTCCAGAACATCACCGGCTTTCAGAAGCTGCGCACCGAGCGCGACCGCCTCATGCAGCTCGCGGCCGTGGGCGACGTGCTCCCCTCGGTGCTGCACGAGCTGAAGAACCCGCTCGCCGCCGTGCGCACCGCCGTCGAGGTGCTCATCGAAGACCACCCCGAGGGTGAGCTCGCCGAGCAGCTGCACGCGGTGCTCAACGAGATTCGACGCATGGGCCTGGTGCTCGACGGCGTCGGCCGCATGAAGCACGAGCTGCCCAGCACCCGGCACTTCGCCATCGACCAGGCGGTGCGAGAGGCCTTCGCCGTGCTGGTGCCGCAGGCCCAGGGGCGCGGCATTCGAACGTCAGCCTGCATCGAGACGCTGCCGCTGCTGCCCTTCGACGCCAGCGCCATGCGCGCCATCGTCTTCAACCTCGTCACCAATGCCATTCATGCCTGTCGCTCGGGTGACACCATCTCCATCAAACTTCAACGTCAAGACGGTGCGTTGTTGATGGAAATCAAAGACACTGGTGCAGGCATGACGCCCGAGGTGAAGGGGCGCTGTACCGAGTTGTTCTTCACGACGAAGCCCAGGGGCTCGGGCATCGGACTTGCTCTGGTTCAAGACCTGACGTCATCAGCGAACGGGCAGCTCCACATCGAATCACTGCCGAGCCAGGGCACCGCCATCTCGGTGCGCCTGCCACTCCCGGCGTAGGGAAGAGAGCCATGTCGCGAACCGAAGAACTGAACCGCATTCTGCGGCAGCTGCAGTCGGGCACGCCCGAGGTCGAAGCGAGCGCGCTCGTCTCTGAAGACGGGTTGATGATTGCGTCGGCGCTGCCCCAGCACATCGACGAGATGCGCATCGCCGGCATGAGCTCGACGCTGGTGAGCCTCGGCACGCGCGCCGCCATCGAGCTTCAACGCGGCGGCCTCGACCAGGTGCTGGTGCGCGGGCCCCAGGGCTACGTCGTGCTGATGGCGGCCGCCTCGGGAACCATGCTGCTCGTGCTGGCGAACCGTGAGGCCAAGCTGGGCCTCATCTTCCTCGACATGACGAAGACCGTGAAAGACATCGCGCGCGTGCTCTGAGCGCCTCGAGGAACTCCCAATGCCAAGCACCGTCCTCTTCTCGACCCCCACCCATCGAAACGTGCTCCTGCCCGAGTTTGGCGAAGGCGCGGCCGTTCAAGCCAACCAACACCTCATCATCGACTCGGGCGAGGGCATGGTGCTCGACCCCGGCGGCCACAAGGTCTACGCGAAGGTGCTCAACGAGACGTTCGCGCAGCTCGGCGGCGGCAAGCTCAAGCACCTCTTCCTCTCCCACCAGGACCCCGACATCGTCGCGGCCGTCAACGGCTGGCTCATGACGACCGACGTGACGGCGTGGTGCAGCGCCCTGTGGACGCGCTTCATTCCCCACTTCGGCGTCGACAAGCTGGTGGTCGACCGGCTCAAGGGGCTGCCCGACTCCGGCGGCGTGCTCGAGCTCGGCTCCATCAAGCTGCAGGTCATTCCTGCACACTTCCTCCACTCGCCAGGCAATTTTCAGGTGTACGACCCGGTCTCGAAAATCCTGTACAGCGGAGACCTCGGCGCGTCGCTCGGGCAGAGCTACCTCGAGGTGCCCGACTTCGACGCGCACCTGCAGTACATGGAAGGGTTTCACCAGCGCTACATGTCGGGCAACGCGGCCATGCGTGCCTGGGCGAAGCGCGTGCGCACCCTCGACATCGAGCTCATCGCGCCGCAGCACGGGGCGTACTTTCGCGGCAAGGCGATGGTGAACCGCTTCATCGACTGGTGCGACACCCTCGAGTGCGGCGTCGACCTCGCCGCGAAGTGGTACGGCCTGCCATGACTCCGGCGTCGGCCAGCCGCGTGCTCATCATCGAAGACGAGGCGATGCTTCGTTCGTCGATGGCGCGCAGCTTGAGCCGCGTGACGAACGTCGAGGTGCTGACGGCGTCGACGCTGGGCGAGGGCATCGCCGTCATCGACATGACGCCGCCGGCGCTCATCCTCTCCGACATCGACCTGCCAGACCGCTCGGGCCTCGAGCTCATCGGCGAGCTGGGCCGGCGTCACCTGCGCATTCCCATCGTGTACATCTCGGCGTACCTCACGGCCTACCGCGCACAGATTCCCCGGCACGCCAACGTCGAGGTGCTCGAGAAGCCCGTCGGCATCGAAGAGCTGCGTGAGGTGGTGAAGCGGCACCTCACCATCACCTCGTCGGCGTCGGGCATCACGCCGTTCGGCGTCGCCGACTACCTGCAGCTCGCGGGCATGGGCCGGCACTCCGTCGTCATCGACGTGCGGGGGCGCGGCGTCATCGTCGTCAAAGACGGCGTGCTGTGGTCGGCGCGTGACGAGCAGGGCGAAGGGGAAGAGGCGTTCTACCGGCTCGCGCTGCTGCACACCGACGTGACGTGTCAGGCGCTCCAGGAGGACCCGGGCCAGCGCACCATGAAGGGCGGCGCAGAGGAGCTGCTGCTCGAAGCCGCGCGCCGCTCCGACGAGGCCGCGGGGTCGAAGGCTGCACCCGCTCCGGCCGACGCCTTCGGTGGCTTCACCGAGCTCGAGCTCGAGGAAGGGGCCAGCGCTTCGCCACGCGCGCCCGCGCCCGCGCCTCGCGTCACGCCGGTCGCGACACCGGCCCTCACCGAGACGAGGCCGACGCCAGTGCCCGGCCAGGAGGAGTTCGACAGCCTGTGGGACCAGGGCGTCGAGGCGCTCCTCCATCGGCAGTACGACGAGGCGCTGCTCGCCTTCGACCGCTGCAATCAATTGCGGCCCGATGACCGGCGCGTGTTGGCCAATCTGTCGCGGCTACAGACGTTGCTCAAAGAAAGACAGGGGACGTGATGAGTCAGCGCATCGCGGTGGTGAGCCAGAAGGGTGGCGTCGGCAAGACGACGGTGGCGCTCAACCTCGCCGTGGCCTTCGCCGAGCGCGGCAAGAAGGTGCTGCTGGCCGACCTCGACCCACAGGGCGCCATCGGGCTCTCGCTGGCCAAGGGTGACGCTGCGCTGGTCGGGCTCGCCGAGGTGTTGACGGGGCGCGCGCGGCCAGAAGACGCGCTCACGACGACGAAGCTGGGCGGGCTCACGCTGCTCTCGCGCGGCCGCCTCGACCCTGCCGACGTGCCGGCGTGGGAGCAGGCGCTGTTCTCTCCCGACGCGCTGCTGGGCGTGGTGAAGGCGCTCGAGTCGCGCTTCGACGTGGTGCTATTTGATACACCTGCCGGCCTCGGCATGGCGACGCGGGCCGCGCTGGCGGTCAGCGAGTGGACGCTCGTCGTCACGCAGGCCGAAGCGCTCGCGCTGCGCTCGATGAGTCAACTGTTGCGGGTACTCGAGCACGTCAAACAGTCGCAGAATCCAAACCTCAAGGTTCTGGGGTTCTTGCCCACCTTCGTCGACCTGAAGAAAGACAGCTCGCGCGTGGTGATGGATGAATTGTGGACAGGCTTCGCCGGCGTGCTCGACACGATGATTCCGCGCGCCGACGTCTTCGCGCTCGCCAGCCAGCGCGGCGTGCCGCTCGCCTTCCTCGGTGGCCCGGTGACGCCCGAGGCGAGGCGCTTCGACCAGCTGGCCGCCGAGCTCGAGACCCACCTCGTCACCCACGGAGCCGCCCATGACGCCCCGCGCGCCGAACGCCACCTCCTCTGAGAAGCGCGCCGTCACGACGCAAGACGACCTCGACCTCGCGCGAAGGCTCTCACGCTCGTTGTCGACGAATCCCATCGCGCCGCCAGTTGCTCCCGTGACGGCTCTGCCCGCCGCGACGCCGTGGGCCCGCTTTGGCGTGGCGCCGCATGGCCCGCGCGTGATGAGCGTCGGCGCCGAGGGGTGGAAGCGGCTGCTCGCCGACGTCATCGGCCTCACCCACGCGCGCGGCGCCTTCCTCATCGACGAGAGCGGCTTGCTGGTCGCTGGCGTTGGCATCGACCGTGACGAAGCCGAGGGCATGGGCTCGCGCCTCGTGGTGGCCTTCGGGCACCTCGACCAGATGGCTGGCCGCGTCTGCCGCACGGTGAGCGTCGACCTGGGCACCCTGACGGTGACGGGCTTCCGCGGCGCATCGGGCGCGGGCGGCGTCGTCACCCTCGTCGTGCTCACCGCCGCGACGATTCCAGACGCGATGCGCTCGGCGGTGGTGGGGCTGCTGCAGCCTGCCGAGCGGCCGAAGGCTCCCGCCGACGGTTCGCCCGGCCACGGCTGAGTCGTGAAAGCAGTGTAGGGTCGAGGCCGTGGTCGACGACGCGTCAGTGCGGGTGCGCCTCGAGGGCCGGGCCGAGCTGCTCGACGCGACGCTGCTGCGCTACCGGGCGCTGGTGAACGCGCTGAAGGCGTGGCGGTGGAAGGCGCGGCTGCGGGCCAACGCGGCGCTCATTCAAGAGGTCGCGCGCGTGCAGGACGAGGTCGACGAGGCGCTCGAGCACGTGCTCAAGCGCGGGCGCATCGAGGGCTGGGACCGCTCGGTGGCGGTGATGTCGACCCGCGAGAAGGTCGAGGTGCTGCGCGGCGACCTGCTCACGCTCATCTGCAAACGGCTCGACCGCCCGCTGCCCAACGAGTCGCTGCGGCCCGGCATCGAAGCGCTCGAGACGCAGGTGTTGACGGCGCCGCGGCTCGTCCTACCCGGCCAGCGCTGGTCGACCGCGCACCAGGTGTTGCCCGCCAACGTGCCCGAGCTGCAGCGCGCCGTGTGGTTCGCGCGACGGGCCGAGGTGCTCTTCGGGCGGCCGTCGAACGGGCCCGCACGGTTGCCCATGTCGCTGGAAGAGCTCGACGACTTCGTCGAGTCGTGGAGTGACGGCAATGCCTCACTCGACGCCGTGTGGCAGCGCCTCATTCGCATCGACGCGACGGGTGCGATGGTTCGTTTTCTGCGAAAGCGTGCGCGCCGCAGCCTCACCTCGCCGCCGAAGACGGGCCCCGAGCTGTTGTTGTATTGCGAATTCTGGCGCTCGATGGCGATTGCAAGAATGGACCAGGTGCTCGACGAGAAGCTCTCGCCGATCGAGTGGCGCGAGACCGAGCGCTTTCAGCTGCTGCGCTGGTTGTGGCACCGCGAGCACAACCTGCCCGCGAAGCCGGCCCTGAAAGACGAGGCCCGCGAGGGGCTGTTCGAGCTCGCGGCGGCGCTGGCTGAGCTGCCGAAGGCCGTCGAGCGCGCACCGCTGGTGCTGGGTGGGCTGATTCCCGTCGCGCGACAGGCCGACCGGCTGCGCGGCGGCGACGACTGGAAGCGGCTGCATGACGAGCTGCGGCTGCTGGTGCGCGTGGTGTGGTCGTCGAGGAAGGCGAGAGCGCCCGAGCCGCAGGAGACGCTGGAGGACCTCGTGCGGGCGCTGCGCGACTCGGCGTAGCAGTCGCGTCACCCGACGAGGCGGGCCAGCACCTGCTGCGCGATGGGGTGGTAGCGCGGCTTGAACTTCGCGAAGAGTGACTGAGCCAGTGCCTTCGTCTCGGCCCGCTTGCCCAGCGCGCGGTACAGCGGCTTCAGGTACTTCATGCGGCCAACGCGCCCGAGCACCTCTTCGACCTTCGGCAGCACCGTCGAGTCACCGGCCTCGGCCGCAACCGCGAGCCACGTCACCAGCACCTCGGGGTTCTTTGCGGCCGTCAGCGCGAACGCACCATCGAGCGCGCGACACTGCGCGACCGTCATCGGCCTGGGCAGCGCGTCGAGGTACAGCTGCCACTCCGTCGCGCCCCACGCCGTCACGTCAGTCGTGTCCGGCACCCGCGCGCCGACCCGTTGCACCGCCTCGAGCCGCGTGGAGTGCGGCCTCCAGTGCTTCGCGGGCAGGCCTGGCCCGTCGATCCACGCCTTCGAATCCACCTTCGCCAGCAGCCCGGGTGCTTCGCGCTCGAAGAAGGCGATGAAGTCGTCGGTCGACGCGGCCTTGAAGCGGAACGTCGAGAGCCACTGCTTGAGCAGCCGGTCGAACGTCGCGCGCCCGGCCTCGGCCTCGAGGGTCTTCAGAAACAGAAAGCCCTTCTCGTACGGCACCTGGCTGAAGGCCTCGTCGGGGTCGATGCCCATCAACTGCGTCTTCAGCTTCGTCAGCTCGGGGTGCGCCGAGTGCTGCTCGAAGGCCTGTTGCAATGATTGAAAGCCGACCGCCGCATGCAAGGCGGCCATCGGTTCTCCCTCGAGCGCTTCCAGAATTCGCCGCTCGGCGAACACGGTGAAGCCTTCGTTCAGCCAGAAGTGCTCGGCGTTGGTGTTGGTGACGAGGTTGCCAGTCCACGAGTGGGCGAGCTCGTGCGCGACGACGTTCACCAGGCTCTTGTCTCCCGCGAGCAGCGTCGGCGTGAGGAACGTGAGGCGCGGGTTCTCCATGCCGCCGTAGGGGAACGAGGGAGGCATCACCAGCAGGTCGAAGCGCTCCCAGTCATACGGTCCGAACAACGCTTCAGCGGCCTTCAGGTGTGCCTCGACGTCGGCGAACTCCCACGCGGCGGCCTCGACCTGCGCGGGCTCGGCCCAGACCCTCGAGCGCGGCGAGAGGTCTTTCGAGGTCAGGTCGCCCACCGCGAACGCGAACAGGTACGGCGGAATCGGCTGCGGCATCTCGAATCGCTCCACCGCCGTCGCGCCCTTCGGCTCGCGGCCCACCGACGCCGCCGCCATCACCGCGCGCAGGGCCGCGGGCACCTCGATGGAGGCTGTATAGGTTTGTCGAATCGAGGGCGTGTCTTGACATGGCAAGACACTGCGCGCGTGAATCGCCTGGCACTGTGAGAAGAGGAACGGCTGCGCGCCGCCCATCGTCTGCTCGGGTGACAACCATTGCAGCGCCGAGGCGTCGGGAGACGTCGAGTACTTCACCCGAAGGGCCTCTGCGCCGGCAGGCACCGTCACCTCGAGCCGGCTCCCGAGAATCGCATCGGCGGGGTGCACCACGAAGGGCAGCGCAGCTCCCGCGACCGTCGTCACCGCCTCGATGCTCAATGCCCGTGTGTCGAGGTCGAGCGGGCCTGCGTTCGCGGGTTCCGTGAAGTGCAGCGTCACCTCGGCCGAGAGCGTTCGACGCTCGAAGTCGACGCGCGCCTTCCAGTCGAAGGCCCGGGTGCGCGGGTGGGTGTCGTCAGCGAAGGAGTGCGGGTCGAGGCGTGCCATGCCCGCACCGTTGCCCGGTCACTGGCCGATGGCAATCCAGTGAATGCAGTCGCAGGGCGCAGGGTTGCCGCCCGTCCACGACTGGAACTCGAAGGCCGTCGTCGACCGGCTCCTGATGCGTACGCTCGTACAGCCCGAGCCGTCTGGCTCTTCGGGCATCGCGAAGACGATGGGCACGCTGGTGAAGGTGGTGCCGAACGAGGCGACGCTGTGTGAGCCCGCGCTGTTGGGCACCGAGCAGGTCCCGAAGGTGCCCGTCACCACCTTGCGCATCGGAGAGCCGCCGCCCACCGTGAGAAGGTCGGTCTCGACGGTGGTGGCGCTCAACGTGCCGTTCACCTGCAGCTTTGCGTTCGGGTTCGGCCCGGCGCCGCCGACGGCCACGTTGCCCGCGCCCGTTCGCTGAAGGAACAGCGTGCTCGCGACCCCGTTGGTGCGCGCGTACAGGTCGTCGCCATCGATGCCGAGGTTCGCGGCGGCCTGGTTCCCAATCACCACGGTGCCTCCGCTCGTCGGACCGGCGACCGGGTTCGAGCTCGCCGCGCCCACCTTCGCGTCGACCCACGCCGCGAGCGCGTTGAAGTTGCTGTTCACCTCGCTCGCGCGGGCCGGAGTATCGGCACCAAAGCAATACAGCAACGAGCTGAAGCGCCCATCACAGGGTTGCGGAGACGCCGGGTCGGCGAACGTTCGAACGGCGCCCGCCGCGAGCGCCAGCGCTGCGAGAGAGGCTGCTCCAACCCGCAGCGAGCGCGCGCGTCGTCGGTGGGCGCGCACCTCGGTCTCGAGCGCCAGGAGTCGCCGTTCGATGTCTGGAGTCATTGGTGGATGGGGGTGCCGTTTCCGCTTACGCGGCGCGGTCTCCCCCAC
>JBEOKA010000103.1:0-10700 GCA_040275325.1 Myxococcaceae bacterium
GCTCGTCTGCTGGTGGCGATGCAGCTGCAGGCGGCACCGCTTCCGCTGGTGGTTCTGCTTCAGCCGGCGGGAGCTCGTCTGCTGGTGGCGATGCAGCTGCAGGCGGCACCGCTTCCGCTGGTGGTTCGGCTTCCGCTGGTGGTTCGGCTTCCGCTGGTGGTTCGGCTTCCGCTGGCGGTTCGGCTTCCGCTGGCGGTTCGGCTTCTTTGCCGGTGGCCTTCGTGGGCTCACTCTGCGCGAGCGGCTGGTGCGATGAGTTCAACGGAGCCCCGTCGGTGGACTGGGCAGGAATCTCGTTCGGCTCTTCCACCTTCGGCGTCGTCGCGTCGCGCACGGGTGGTGTGGCGCTGTGGAACGGGAGCCAGTTTCAGGCGCAGCGAACGCCACCACTCCCCGTGGTGAGCGCCGTCTGGGCGTCGGCCACCACGGCGTGGGTCGTGGGTGAGGGCGTGCTGCACTTCAACGGCTCGGCCTGGCAGACGCTCCCCTTTCCCGGGCCGTGGGCGAGCGTTCACGGCACCGCGGCAGATGACGTGTGGCTGGTGGGCACGGGCGGGCGGGTCGCGCGCTGGAACGGCTCGGCGCTCACGCCCTTCACGAGCGGCGCCACCACTGACTTGCGGGCCGTGCACGCGCTGTCGAGAACGGCCGTCATCGTGGCTGGCAACGGCGGCACGCTGCTTCGCTTCCAGGGAGTCGGCTGGGCGACGGTGACGTCAGGCACGTCGACGAACCTGCTGGCCCTCGGGCGCCGCGGCGCAGACGTCGTGGCGCTCGGCGCGCAGACAGCGCTGCGCGTGACGACCCAGGGCACCGTGACGGCGCTGCCCGGCTTCGCCATGACGCAGCCTCGCGCCGCCATCGAGACGTCGGCCGGGCTGTGGGTCTTCGGCTCTGGCAACGCCACCGCGACGCTGCACGACGGCACCTCGTGGCTGACGCTCACGCCCCAGGTCCCTCTGTCGACGCCAACGGCCGTCACGCTCGAGGGGACCCGGCTGTGGCTGAGCACCACGTCGGGCTCGCTCGTCGTCATCGATGGCGCGACGTGGCAGGTGGGCCTGGCGCCGGCCACGAGGCCCCTGGTCGAGGGGCTGGAGCTGGGTGCCGACGGCACCGTCTGGGCCCGCACCACCGAGTTCCTCATGCACACCGACGCTGGCTGGGTCGTCGACGCGGCGCGCACCGCTGCTTTTCGGCCACTGCAGGTTCGAACGTTCTGTTCACACCACTCGACCGACGCGAAGGCGGTGGGCACCGACGGCGGCCTCGCGTCACAAGACGCGGGCTCGATGACGCCACCGAACATCACCACTCCGCTCAATCGCGTGGTGTGCGGCGCACGAGGCGAGCTGCTGGCCGGCGTCGAGTCGACGCTCGGCGTGGCCTACTCGACCTGGTTCATCAAGACGCCCACCGGCTGGTCGAGCCCCCAGACCGCGCTGGGCTACGACTACAACCTCAGGTTCTTCACCGGCTCCGATGGCGGCATCATCGCGGGCGGAGAGACCTGCAGCACCGACAGCGTCGGCCGACGCGTCTGCGTGCTGGCGACGGGCAGCGGCCCAGAGCCGAAGCGCACGATGGGGAGCAACTTCTTCCAGAACGCGTCGAGCCGGTACTTCGTCGCCGAGGGCGCGTCGACCCGCTTCATCCTTCGCGACACGCCGTCGTCCAACGGCCTGCAGCGAGACCTGAAGCTGGGCATCGTCTCGGGGGGCCTGACGACGAGCGCGCACGACTTCACCGCCGCCTCGAGCATTCAAGGCATGGGCGTGGTGGATCAGCGAGCCATCGTCTCGGACGGCACCAACGTGGGCGTCTTCTCGGTCGATGGGGGACTCGAGGTCGAGGTGCTGCCGCGCTTCCTCAACACCCTCGTCTGCGCACCGAGAACGGGCCAGTGCTTCGCCGGTGGGCTCGGCCTGTGGCGCCGCGACTTCTGAGGCGCTTCAGGCGTCGGCGAGGCGGTTGCGCGACGAGACCGAGCGGCCCAGCGTCGACGCCGTCTGCACGAGGTCGGCGCGCGTGAAGACCGTCGAGCGCATGCGCAGCAACACCTGCACCACGCGCTGCTCGAGCCCCTTGCGGCTGATGCGATGCACCTCGATGGGCATCAGCTCGCTCGTCACGGCGGCCTCTGCCAACACCGCGTTGACGAGGTGCGTGTGCACGACGTCGTCCTCCATCGCCTGGGCGAAGTCGCGAAGCCGCGCCGCCGTCCACTGCGCCCAGGGCTCGGCGTCGAGGGCGACCTGATCAGCCGCCCGGTGAAGCTCGGCCGCCAGCGCCCGCAACAGGTCGACGCACACCAACGCCGCTGGGCCGTCTTCCGCCAAGAGCGCCTTCGTCACCGCGTCGTTGCCCAGCTGAGGGAGGGCCTGCTCGAGCGCCTGCTGAAGGGAGTCGCCGCCTTTGATCCGAGTCACCAGCACCCCGCCAAAGGTGGCTGACGGCCCCCGAATCGACGCCGGAAGGCGTTGAATCCACTGAGAGACGCGCGCAGCGAAGCTCGGCAGCATGTCTGCATTGTCATCGATCAGGAGCGCCGCGTTCGGTGGCGATCTGTCAGGTGGGTTGACGAAATGTGGGCAACGCTCGACCGGCTCGCCGGGACGACACGAGAGAGCAGTTCTGAGCTGCGCTGGCGCGGGCGCTTCGTGGCCTCGTTGTCGGCCTCGGCCTTCATCGCGAACGTGTTCGAGATCGTCACCAACGCGGTGTTGGCGAACTGGCCGAACCTGGTCGCGAACCTGATGGGCTTCGTCGTCATCTCGCTCTGGCTGCTGCTGTGGCGGCGCTTCGAGCGACCCGACTGGCAGGCCGACAGCTTCGGTGCGTTCGCGACGCTGCTCTACTTCGCGAGCCTGCTGTTCAACAAAGAGGTCTCGAGCCTGATGTGGCTGGCGGTGACGCCGCTCATTTGTCTCTTCATCGGCGGCGGCGGCCAGGGCGTTCGGTGGGCCATCGTCGACGGCATCGCGGCCTTCGTCGGTGTGGCCATCATCGCAAACGACGCGGCGCCCGTCGCGCTGGCGCCGGTGACGACGGCCGACGTGCTCGCGCGCGTGGTGGCGCTGCTCATCGTGGTGCCGGTCATCGGCGCCATCTGGGACGCGTCGGCCCGCAGCACCATGGCCGAGCTCTCGAAGAAGACCGACGAGGCGCAGGCGGCAGTGCGTGAGAAGAGCCGGTTCCTCGCCAACGTGAGCCACGAGCTGCGCACGCCGCTGCACGGCATGCTGGGCCTCGTCGAGCTGCTGCGCTCAGAGCCGTCGACGCCGAGGACGCAGGAGCGCCTCGACCTGTTGCTCGGCTCGGGTCGGCTGCTGACCGACCTCATCGACGACCTGCTCGAGGTGACGGGCCACGACGCCGCGCCGATGCGGCTCGAAGACGAGACCGTGCGGCTCGACGAGCTGATCAACTCGGCGCTCGAGGTGCACCGCGCCGACGCGCGACGAAAACACCTGGCGCTGGTGACGACGCTCGAGGGCGCGGCGCTGTCGGTGCGCGCCGACCCGAAGCGGCTGCAGCAGCTCGTGCACAACCTGGTCGGCAACGCGGTGAGGTTCACCTCGAGCGGCACGGTGCTCGTGCGCGTGGTGGTGCGGCACGAGGGCTCGTCGTGCGCGGTGCAGCTCGACGTGAAAGACACCGGCCCGGGCATCGGCGCCGAAGCCCAGACGCGGCTCTTTCAGCCCCTCTCACGCGCGAACGAAGACCACCGGGTGGGCGGCGTGGGGCTGGGGCTCTCGATCTCGCGGGCCATCGTCACGCGGCTGGGCGGCTCGCTGTGGGTCGAGTCGGCCGAGGGCGCGGGCGCGCTCTTCTGCGTGCGGCTGCAGCTGCCCATCGCGAAGGCCGTCGAGCAGGAGCCTGTGTCGAACGTGCTCGCGTTTCCGCTTCGGCTGCGCGTGCTGGTGGTCGACGACAACGCCATCAACCGCGCGGTGGCGAAGGGCCAGCTCGAGCACCTGGGCGTCGGTGTGGCGACGACCGAAGACGGGCGGCGCGCCCTCGACCTGCTGCACCACGAGCGCTTCGACCTCGTGCTGATGGACCGGCACATGCCCGAGTGTGACGGCCTCGAGGCGACGCGGCTGATTCGTGAAGGTGAGCGGGCGAGCGGCGAGCACCTGCCCATCGTCGGCGTGACGGCCAGCGTGCAGCCGGAGGACCTCGAGGCCTGCCGCGCCGCGGGGATGGATGAGGTGCTCACCAAGCCGCTGCCGATGGAGCGCCTGCGCGAGGTGCTCGCGACGTACGTGCCGGCGAAGCGACGGTCGGCCTGATACCGTCGCGCGCATGCAACGACGCGTGACGTTCTTCTCCGACGGGCTGAAGTGCAGCGGTGTGCTTCGCCTGCCCGACGACTTGAAGCCGGGTGAGCGCCGCCCGGCCGTCGTCTTCTGCGCGGGCTTCAGCCTCGTCAAAGAGGTGTGGCTGCCGACCAACGCCGAGTCACTCGTCGAGGCCGGCTTCATCACGCTCAACTTCGACTACCGCACCTTCGGAGAGAGCGAAGGCCAGCCGCGCTGTCGGCTCGTGCCGCGCATGCAGGTGGAAGACGTGCGCAGCGCGTTGTCGTTTCTCGAGACGCTGCCCGAGGTCGACGCCTCGAAGCTGGCGGTGTTCGGCGTCTCGCTCGGCGCGAGCATCGCCGTCGGCACGGCAGGCATCGACCGTCGCGTGAAGGCCTGCATCGCGGTCGCGGGGCCGGGCGACCTGAACCGCGTGTGGAGCGCGTTTCCCACCTTCGAGGGCTTCAACGCCAAGGTGCAGGCGGCGCGGCGGAAGTTCTGCGCGACCGGCGAGGTCTCGTACGTGAGCGTGCTGAAGCTGCTCTCGAGTGACCCGCTGACGTGCGCGCTGCTGGAGAAGGCCGCTCCGTCACACCCGACGTGGCGGCTCGAGGTGACATTCGAGTCGCTGGCCGACCTGTTCGAGTTTCGCCCTGAAGACGTGGCGCACGGACTTCGCGCGGGGCTCTTCATCTACCCGGCGGCCGATGCGCTGGTGTCGGGCGTCGAGGTGGTGTCGATGGCGAGCAAGTGCCGCGGCGAGAAGGAGCTGCTCCCGCTCGAGGGCATTCACCACCACGAGATCTACGAGAAGGGCGCCGGCTTCGCGCCCATCATGGCCGCTGCGAAGCGCTTCCTGGGCCGTACGCTCTGATCAGACCGGCGACCAGCAGGTGTGGAAGCCGACGGGAATTCGCTGAGGCAGCTCGATGGTCGCGATGGGCCCGGCCTCGACGTGCTTCGCGTCGAGCACGATGCCGATGGAGCGCTGCTCCGCCGCGTTGGTGAGACACGTCACGAGCCAGCCGTCGTCTTCCGTCGTGGCTCCGGGCCGCGCGGTGAAGACGGCTTCGCTGCCGTACCAGCCCTTCGCGAAGTCGTACTTCGTCGAGGTCTTCTGCTCGAGGTCGTACTTGAGCACGCCGTCGAACATGAGGTCGGGCCGCGGGGCGACGCGCGGGTTGTACGAATAGCGAACCTTCGTGCCGGCGAGCGCGTCGTTCACGCGGGGGAACTCGGTGGCGACGTCGTCGAGCTGCTCCTCGTGCACCGCGCCGGTCTTCAGGTTGAAGCGCCAGCGATAGAGGTGCGGCACCAGCTCGATGAACTCGAGGCGCGCGACCTTGCCGTCGGTGCGCTGGTCTTTCGGAATCGGGTCACCGACGCGGCAGCCGACGAGCACGACCTCGTCGCCGACCTCGTACGCGTTGATGGTGTGGTACATGTAACAGCTCGTCGCTTCGAACCAGCGCACGTCGGCGTTGGTGCCGAGCCGCGGAATGATGCCGAAGCGCGCGGGCGAGCTCTTGTCGAAGCCGATGCGGCGTTTCCCCTGCGCGAGCAGCGCCTGGTCCCAGCCGAGCGGCAGGTCCATCAAGATGCTGAAGCGCTCGGTGAGGGCGATGTCGTGCTGAATGTGCGGCGTGGGCAGCTCGATGACCTCGTCACGCAGCAGCTCGCCCGTGCGGCTCACCACGCCGTAGCGCATCCACGGTTTGCGAACGATGGAGTAGTCGAAGAACACCAGCTCGCCCGTGCGTGGGTCGACCTTCGCGTGGGCCGACATCGCGCGCACGAGCTTGCCGCCGAAGCGCTCGGGGCCGATGGTGACCAGCGTGACGGGGTCGAGCTGATACGGCGTGCCGCACATCCACCACAGGGCGAGCAGCTTGCCGTTGTGAACGACGAGGTCGGTGTTCGCGGTGTCTTTGAGGCCGTTGGGTTTGACGGGCTCCATGATGCCGGTCCACAGCGCCTTGCCGGCCGCGCGCTCGGCTTCGAAGCCTGCCGTGCGAATCCACTTGTTCACGTAGCTCGCCTTGCCGTCGCGAAAGCGCAGGCCGTGCACCATGCCGTCACCGTCGAACCAGTGGTAGCGGCCCTCGGGCGGGAATTGTGGGTTCGGAGACGCGCGAAGAAAGGCGCCGTTGAGTTCGGGTGGAAGCGTGCCGGTGACTTTGAGGTCGGTCGCTTCGAGTTCACGGGAGACGGGCTCGTGTTCGCCCATCAAGTAGAGGTTCGGTCGCGCAGCAGTCATGGCGCGCGAAGGTAGCAGGACCAACGCGTCAGGGGCTGCCGGGCCTCGAGAAGTCGACATCCTTCACGCGGCGCAGGCTCGCGCGCTCGGTGTAGACGGCGGGGTCGCTGGCGCCGGCATCGCGCGGGCTCCAGTCGAGGTCGAAGCGCAACGTGTCTGCACTGCCGGTCAGGGCTCCGCTCGCGATGAAGACGTCCCCGTCGAACTGCGTGTCGAAGACCCTGACGACGCCCGGCTCGGGTGCGCCCCTGACGCCAATCGTGCGGTCCCCGACGTTTCCCATGAAGACGAAGCGCGGGTCGTCGACGCCAAGCCAGGGCGTGTAGCCCGGGTAGTACGACTTCACCTCGATGGGGCTCGTCGTCACCGTCATCGTCGGGAGGTGAACGACCGTCGTCTCTCCAGACCAGTGACCCATCGGCCAGGGCTGGGGTTCTGCACAGGAGACGAGCGAGAAGGTGAGCAGGATGGCGAGGCGCATGGATGGCGCGGCACTGCACGGCCGATGCCGCACTCGCTCTGAGGCATTGGGGAGGTCGACATCATGACCCCACTGCCCGAGCGAGACATTCACGTCAGGGTTCGGAGCACGTACTAAACGAGCGCCCATGAACGACGTCTTCGTCATCGGGGCCTTCACGACGCCCTTCGCGCGGCTCCCCGAGGTTTCGTTTCAGACGCTGGCAACACAGGCGGTCGAAGGCGTTCGCAGTGACGCGGGGCTGTCGACGTTGGAGCACCTCGCGAGCGTGCACTTCGGCAACTGCGCGATGCATGCGTTCGGGCAGACGAACATTCGCGGGCAGGTCGCGCTGACGCCGCTGCTGCGCTCGGGCGCGCTGCCGGGGAACACGCCCATCATCAACGTCGAGGGCGGCTGTGCGACGGGCTCGCTCGCGTTGCAGGGAGCTTTTCTCGCGGTGAAGTCGGGGGCTCCGCTCGCGCTCGCGGTCGGCGTCGAGAAGACGTTCGTGCCTGACGCGGCGAAGCTGATGGCCATCTTCGATGGCGGCATCGACCAGCTCGCGTCATCGGAGTGGAAGGAGCACTTCGCTCGTCATGCGGCGGCGTGCGGCACGGTGTTCGAGCCGTCTCCTGCGCGCATTCTCATGCTCGACGTCTGCGCGTTGCAGGCGGGCTGGCACATGAAGACGTACGGCACGACGAAGGAGCAGCTCGCCTTCGGTGCGTCGAAGAATCACGCGCACGGCGCGAAGAACCCGAACGCGCAGTACCGGAAAGAGATGAGCGTGGCCGAGGTGCTGGCCGACAAGGCGGTGCTGGGGCCGTTCACGCGCGCGATGTGTGCGCCCATCAGTGATGGCGCGGCCGCGACGTTGCTGTGTTCAGCGGAGCACCTGCGCACGTTGCCGGAAGAGACGCGCAAGCGTGCGGTGAAGCTGCGCACGGTGACGCTGGCGGGTGGGCGCGTTCGCGGACCGGAAGAAGAGAGCGTGAACACGGTCGCGGCGCGGCGCGCGTATGCGGCATCGGGCGTGACCGCGAAGGACGTGAACGTCGCCGAGGTGCACGACGCGACGTCGTTCGCAGAGATTGCCGCGGTCGAGGCGCTGGGCTTCGTGAAGCCCGGAGAAGGCGGCGCGTACGTGGCGTCTGGAGCGACGGCGCTCGGTGGCGCGCGGCCGGTGAACACCTCGGGCGGGCTCGTGTCGAAAGGCCACCCGCTCGGAGCGACCGGCCTCGCGATGGTTCACGAGGTGACGTTGCAGCTGCGTGGTGAAGCCGGTGCCCGCCAGGTCGCGGGAGCGTCAGTCGGCGTCGCGGAGAACGCCGGTGGGCTCATCACCTTCGACGAAGCGTTGTGCGCAGTCTCGGTGCTGACCCGCTGAGGCAGCGCTACGGGGCGGCAGGCCGTTCGAGAAGAACGCCGCCGTCTGGAGCGAGGACTCGAACGCGCCACGCAGCGGTCACAGCCGCCAGCGCGACGGAATCAGCATTGGGCCAGTGCCCGCCTTCGATTCGACACCCACGAGAAACTCCGCCCGGGCCACACACGACATCCGAGGTGCCCACCCGCTCGACCAGCGAAATCGAGCCGGCCGCACGCCTCGTGGAGGTGGGCTCGCCTGACGCCGCCAGCTCGAGCGTCTCTCCGCTCTCCAAGGCCGTTCTGAGACGCACAACGACCGCGCCGACCTCGCCCACCTCCCAGCCCGGGGAATAGAACGCGTTCACGTTCGGCCCATAGACCCACCCTTGATACCGATAGGCGACGCACCCGTGCGCTGATGGTTGCTCTGCCTGATTCTTCGTGCACGCAGCAACCAGCACCGCGCCGATTAGAAAGCGCCTCACGGCTCAGCTGGGCGTTCGAGCAGAACGCCGCCATCCGCAGCAAGGACTCGGACGCGCCACGCAGCAGTCACCGACCCCTGTTTTACAGAGGCCGCTTCTAGCGACGGACCTGGCTCGGTCGCACAGCCGAGTGACACTCCGCCGGGGCCAAGGAGCACCTCGCTCCCGGCCAGTCGCTCGACCATCGAGATCGTACCGGTAGAACGCCTGACCGTGGTGGGCGTGTCGGTTTCCATTTCAAGCGTCTCCCCCCCACTCAGTGTCGTCGTCAGTCGAACTGTCACTGAGCCATTCATCCCAATATCCCAAGCACCCCACACTCCGTTCTTGTTCGGCTCGATTTTCCACCCAGGCGATGGGAACCGGTAAACAGTACATTCAGGAACCAACGGAAGTGGCGGTGGATCGAGTTGACTCCGCGCACAATCAATACAGGCAAGCACAACTGCTAAACTCAGGGGGTGTCTCATTGAGGGAAGTACTGAACCGATGATGACACCTCGCCTGTCTCGAGGTTTACCGTCGCGATACCAATCTCACCGGCCTCCTTCTGACTGGGCGGAATCACATGAAACCGGATATCGAGGAATGTGGAGACCACACCGCACGACTCTTCAGTCTCACCGACTGGGCACGATTCTCCGTTCGCCATCAAGCTCATGTTGGCCCAGGCCACTGATGAGGCAGGAACGCCTGTGGCGTTAGTGAAGAGTGCGAGGCCGTCGTTTCTCGAGTACTTGAGCTTGCCAAACTGCACGCCAGTCAGGGTCGAGAACTCGTCACCCGGCGGGCCATTCAGCGCATCCTGAAGTCCCGTGAGCTGAAGATACGACACGACTCCAGAGCGATGGACCCAGACCGTGAGCGCTGCATCGCGCACGGGGACTCCGTTAACCTTTCGGAAAATTGTGTACGAATATTGCCAAGGCCTCGTCTGCCCGCCCTTGTTGTCTGTATACAAACTCAACATCGGCGCATCGACCGTCCAGTACTCTCGCTCCTTCAAACCGACAGTAGGCAAACGAGCCAGCAGATCCTCGACCACCAGCTCAGCATCCGCCCACGAAATCGCCTCAATTTCCCCAGCCGCATTCAGCCTCTCCTGAGGAAACGCGTTGAGCACTCGGAATCGCGAGAGCACAGGGTCAAATCCAATAAAGACCCCGGGAGTGAGCTCGCGATAGTGCCAGTCCCCATCGACGATATTTGCTCGAAGATTAGCTTCAGCAATACGAGGGTCACCGGTCCTGTTTGCAATGAACGCTGCAATCCCGACCGCCGTCTCAGCAAACTCAGGGAACACCGGTCGCCGCTTCTTCAACCCAAATCTTGGCCAGAGCACTTGCGGCGACTGAGAATTTCGGTCGGTCGGAATGGAAAGACTCGGTTCGCCTTGCGCGAATCGCTGAGGTTCGCCCATCAGCGGATTGCCCGGAAAGCAGAGTTCTGGATCCGGATTGCCGCAACCGTCAAAGGCAACCTTGCCGGCCCCGCCACGGCAGATATCCTGAGCGACCCGATAGGCCTTCTTCGAGATTGTTGGCGAGTCCTCGTAGGCGATCGAATCCGGAAGAAGACGATACACCTGCTGTCCAGCACGGAGCATGTGCTGCACGGACGACGACCTCGGAACATTAGCGTCTGTATCAGCAGCAAACAACTCAGCCTCGGCAACAGAGGCTCCAAATGTATGAGCGACTGCTCCAGCTTTGACGCCGTCCTCCCTGGTCACGACTCCGAAGTTGTTTGTCCAGGCAATCGCATTACCCAATGAACTCGTGTCTCGAAAGAATAGCGCAAGGCGCTTTGCATCTACCGGGACG
>JBEOKA010000104.1:0-3201 GCA_040275325.1 Myxococcaceae bacterium
CTCTTCCGATCTGGGCGCACATCACAGTGTCAAGCACCTGAATGCAGATGTTCACGAAAAAGTTCGTGGGCGAATTGAGCGAGTGCTTTCAACCGGTTCCGAGGGTTTGGTTCGCCCTCTCTCGGAGGAACGCACATGCCTGACGTGATCGAAGAGTCGAAGTCGAACCGCGCGAGCTGCCGCACCTGCCGACAGAAGATCGACAAGGGCGTGCTCCGGTTCGGAGAAGAGACCGTCAACACCTTCAGCTCCGACGGAGGCACCAGCTACTTCTGGCACCACCTCGCGTGCGCAGCCGGCAAGGTGCCCGCGAAGGTGAAGACCGCGATGGGCAGCTACGTGGGCGCGATTCCCGACCGCGACAAGATCGAGGCGATTCTGGCCGCGCCTCCCAAAGCGGGCTCGAAGTCGGGGCCGAAGGCTGCGTACCCGTACGCCGAGCGCGCTTCGACGGGTCGCTCGAAGTGCCTGCAGTGCGACGAGGCCATCGAGAAGGGCACGATGCGCGTCGCGGTCGAGCGGGAGGTCGACACGGGCACGTTCACCTCGACGGGTCCCGGCTATCTGCACCCGGGCTGCGCCGCCGAGTACACGGGCGACGAGAGCCTGCTCGAGAAGATCAAAGCCAACGTCGCGCTGCCCGAAGAAGACATCGCAGCGCTGGGCGCCGAGCTCTAACGACGCTTCTTCTTCGCAGGCGCGAACAGGCTGATGACGCGCGCGATGATCTCGTGCGCCATGGGCTCGAGTTCGTTCGCCCGATCAGCCACCACGGTCGCCTGCAACATCGCGAGGCCGTGCACCGTCGCCCAGCAGTGATGCGCGATGGTGTCGGCGTCGTAGCGGCCGTCGGTGACGATCTCGTTCCGCTCGATGCCCCCGTCGACGATGAAGCGGAGCGCGCGCTGAGCGATGGCGTGGTTCTCGTTCTGCGTCGACGCTGACGGGCCGACGCCGAACATCAGGTGGTAGTCGATGGGGTTGGCGCGCGCGAAGTCGAGATAGGCGAGCGCTCCGAGGCGAAGCTGCTCACTCGCTGTTTCTGCACCGGCGATGCGCTCCATCATCGACGTGTTCAGCCGCTCGAAGCACTCGGCCCGCACCGCATCGACGAGCGCCTCTTTGTTCTCGAAGTAGCCGTAGAGCGCGCCTGCGCTGTAGTCCATCTCGGCTGCGACCTGGCGGAGTGAGAGGCCGTCGATACCGCGCTTCAGGATCAGCTCGTGCGTGGCTTCGATCAGCTCCTGGCGGGTTCGAGATCGTCTTCGCTCGATCGAGCTGCTCACGCGCCGAGGGTTAACACGCTTCGAGCTACGCGGGCTCCGGCAGGCGTTCATCCGCACGGCGAAGCGAGAGCGCCCACACCGCCGAGCCGAGCAACACGACGCTGGCCGCGCCGACGGGCATGGCGGGCAACACCTCTGCGACGGCGAGCACCGCGAAGAGCGCCACGGTCGCGACCAGCCGGCCCACCTCGAGCGGAACCGCCCAGCGCTTCGACTCGAGCATCGCGCTCCACGCCGTGGCCGCAGCCCAGAGCAACAGCGCGAGAACGATCTTCAGCCACCACGAGAGCGGAGACTTCTCGCTGCTCACCAACACCATCAACGCGAACCCGAGCATCACCTGCGCGATGAGATAGCCCTTGCTGCCGGGCAGCGGCGTCGACTGGAACTTGATCTCCCTGCCCTCCTTCGTGCGCCACGCGCCCTTCTTCCGCTCGGGCACGCCTGCCGGCCGCCAGCCCGTCGGCATGAACCAGATGCGCAGCTTGTCGAAGAAGCTCGGTGCTTCCCACGCGTCGCGAATCACTTCGCGCCACACCTGGAAGTTGATGAACGTCGGATCCCACGTGTTGGGTGGGCTCGTCACGCCGTAGGAGCACTCCTCCGTCTCGGGCTCGAAGCTGCCGAAGAGCTTGTCCCAGAGGATCAAGAAGCCGCCGTAGTTCTTGTCGAGGTAGCGATCGTTGCGGGCGTGGTGCACGCGGTGATGGCTGGGCGTGTTCATCCACGACTCGATCCACATCGGCAGCTTCGGCACGACGCGCGTGTGAGGGATGAGCTGCAGCACGAGGTGGAAGGCGACCATGCCGATCACCCACTGCGCGTCGAAGCCGATGAACGCGAGCGGCCAATAGAAGAAGAACGAGAAGAAGCGCTGGGTCACCGAGGCGCGCAGGGCGACCGCGTAGTTGAGCTCTTCGGTCGAGTGATGCGGCATGTGCGCCGCCCAGCCGATGTTGGTGCGGTGGCCGAAGCGGTGGAACCAGTAGAAGAGGAAGTCGACCCCGAGGAAGAGCGCGAGGCCGGTCCACACCGAGGCTTCGATCTTGAACAGCCCGTGCTCCGAGAGCCACCCCAGCACCGGGTACCAGATGACGGCGACCAGCACGTTCACGCACTGGTTGATGATGGCGGTGCCGAGGCTCGCGACCGAGTCCTGGAACTCGTAGTAGCCGTTCTTGCGCTTGAGGCAGAAGCCGACCTCGAGCGCGATGAGCACGAGCACGAACGGCGTGGCGATGGCGTAGACGTTGATCGGCATGTGGGTGTTCGTACGCGGCGGCCGAGGTGGGCGCGTTAACCCGGGTTAAGAAGTGACGGTGCTCGACGACTCGGAGGCGACAGCGATTCGCAAGCGGCTGAACGCGATCGCGCCCCTGTCGGCGAAGACGTGGAGCTCGATTGTCTCGATGGGATCGCGCCTGTCGCTCAACAAGGGCCAGTTCTTCAGCCAACCGGGCGACGCGGCCGATCGCTTCGGCATCGTGCTGTCGGGGCTGCTGCGGCACTACTACTCCGATGCGCGCGGCCGGGAGTCGGTGAAGGCCTTTCGCGGGCCGCTCGAGCTCAGCGGGCCGTACGCCGAGATCATTCAGCGAAAGCCGTCACGCACGTCGATCGAGGCGCTCACGCCAGTGGAGCTCCTCGTCTTTCGCGTTGCAGAGGTCGACGCCGCGGCCGAGTCATCGCTCGAGCTCACCCACCTGATGCGACGCTTCGTCGAGGCGCAGTTCGTCGCGAAGGAGCAGCGCGAGTACGAGTTTCTGCAGCTCTCGGCCGAGGAGCGCTACCGGCAGGTCTGCGAGCAGTTTCCCTCGCTCGTGCAGCACATTCCGCAGCACCAGATCGCCTCGTACATCGGCATCACGCCCGTGGCCCTGAGCCGAATTCGAGCGCGCCGGCGGAAGTGATCACT
>JBEOKA010000105.1:0-3131 GCA_040275325.1 Myxococcaceae bacterium
CGCGTCATCGTGACCGAGTTCGTGCAGCACCGCCTGTGCCTCGGGCGTCGGCGCCTCGAGCACCAACCCTCGCACCCGGCGCGGCTCGAGCAGCGCGTTGAGCCGGTCTCCGTGTTCGTCGAGGAACCGCTTCGCGTCGGGCAGAGACAGCGGCGTCAGCGTGTCGAGCAGCTTCAGCAGCTCGGGCTCGTGCGTGACGACGACGGCGCGCACGTCTCCCCGCTCGGTGTCGTCGATGGGCATGACGGGCAAGAACACCGACATCGTTCGCGCGGGGGCGTTCTGGTCGAGGCTTCGCCAGCGGCGCGTGACGGCGAGGCCTGCGTCGAGGCGGCAGTTGCGCAGCTCGACCCACGGGCCGAACGCGCGTGGCGAAGCGAGCCACTTGCGGCAATCGACGGCGACGGGCTCGGTCGGTGGGCCGGGGAAGAGCCGGGGAATCGACTGCCACCCCAGCCACGCGGCGATGCTGATCAGCGCCGTCGCGACGAGTGGAGCTGCCGGGCCGAGCGCTCTGCGTGCCATACCCAATGCGTAACGGCCGCGAAGGCCGCGCGAGCGGGTCGGCGCGAACCCACGGCGCTCAGCGCTTCTTGACGAGCTGGCCTGCGAACAACACGGCCACGGGCATGCCGCGCGACCACGCGGTGACGGCGATGGCCTGACCCTCTTCGAGGCCCTTGATGAACGCGTCCTGGCCGACCTCGATGGCCTTCTTGTGTGGCGTCTTCGAGCCGAAGTGCTGGTGCAGCTCTGCCGGCGTGAGCACCCAGCAGCGCCCGAGCATCTGATGGTCGGCCAGCGTGTCGACGGTGAGAATTCCCGGAGTGCCCGTTTTCGTCGCGGCCTTCTTTGCGTCGGCCAGGCTCGAGTCTCCCGCGGCGGCGTGCTGCGCGTCGGCCAGCGTCTGCTCGATGGTGCCGTTCCAGTTGGCCCAGGTGCTCCAGGACATGCGGTGCTCCCCTCGAAGTTGTGGTGCCACGAGACATAGCGCGTTCGTCACTGCACGAGCGCGCGAATGGAGGGCAGCTGCGGGTCGTCGGGCGGCGCTTCGCGCAAATACTGCTCGAACGCCGTCTTCATTCCGCTCGTGTTGCCGAGCCGCCCTTCGGTGATGCCCAGGTTCTTCCACGTGGCGGCTTCGGGGTGCGGGTCGTTCGCGACGGCGTCGCGCAGAATCGAGGCGGAGCGCTCCAACCACTGGCGGTCATCGCCGCGCGCGATGGCCACCTCGAGCGCCGTCAGGCCACGCCGCGCCCGAGCGTTCCACAGGTCTCGCTCGGCCACCGCCTCCCACGTTCCTGTGGCCGACCTGGTTTGTGGTGCGCTCGGAGCGAGCTGCTCCGTAGTGTTCCACCACGCGTCGTCATCGAACGGTTCATTCGGTCGAACGAGGCGCTCACACACGCCGAAGGGCACGAGGCGCATCGGCACGGGGTCGCCTGGCTTGAGTCCGCCGCAGAGAAACACCGGCCGTGACGCATTCGCGTCGAGGAATTGCTGCAGCGTGAACGCTCCCTCATCACGCGGGTGCCAGCGTGCGCCGGGAAAGTGCACGTCGGGCAGCGCACGCCCGACCCGCGTCACGTACCAGGAGAAGGTCATCAGCTGCTGGTCGATGACTCGCAGTGAGTGGTGCTCCTTCGCGCACGCCTGCACCGCACGCGAGACTCCCGTCACGAGATCGCCCTGCGTCAGCACCAGCGCGTCATCGGGCAGGTTCAGCACCGAGCGTGCGTACGTCGCGAGCAACGTCGCGTCGTGCCGTGAATGCCGAGCGACTCCGACAGCGATGAACGCCACGAGCAGCACGATGCTCACGGGCCGGGGCAGCTTCGCCAACGCGACCGCACCAGCGAGACAGAGCACCAGGTGCGGCATGAGGAAGAAGCGCTGCACCACCTGCAGGAAGAGCGCGTCGTCGAGCGGCAGGTTGGTGAGCGCGCCGAAGAGCCCGAGAGACGCCGTGAGCGCGACCGCCGTGATGACGATGAAGCGGCGGGCCACGAAGCGAGAGGCAACCAGCGCCGCGAGCAGGGGCACCGCGGCCACCTCGACCACCTCGAAGCGAAGAAACGCCTGCACGAGCGCGAACGCTCCACCGCCGCCGTCGTCACGCGACGCGAGCCTGAACGTTCCGTACTCGCGGCGGAGGACATGCGTGAGAAAGCCCTCCACCGTTCGCGCGTCGCCCCACGAGAAGACCGTGTCGACCGCGCTGAAGAGCGGCAGCAGCAACAGCGGCGTGGAGCCGAGCGCGAGCCCGAGCAGCACCGGTCGCCACGTCTTCCGTGCGAGGAACAGGACCGGGAACACCACGAACAGCGCCGTCGGGTGATGCGTCATCGCGAGCGCGCCGCTCACACCGACGAGCAGCCAGCGACGAGGAGAAGGTGACTCCATCGTGCAGGTCGTCGCCCACACGACCAACGCCACCAGCGCTCCGTGCAGCGCGAACACCTCGGTCGTCGTCGCAGCGTTCCAGACGTGAGGGCTCGCGCCGAAGAGCGCTCCTGCCAGGGCACCCGTGAGCGCGCGCTTCGTCCACCGGCGCACCGTGTCGATGATCAGCGCCACCGTCGCCGCGCCGAACACCGCCGACGTCGCGTTCAAGCGCACGAACACGTCGCCGAGGGGAAGCCACACCGCCAGCCGAAGCGCGAGCCCATGGAGCGGATAGCCGGGAGGATGTGCGAGCCCACCTGCACACGCCGCCGACATCAACTCACCCGAGTCACCACCAGGCACACCGAGATGCAACGTGAGCAAGTACGTGACGAGCGCGAGGAAGAAGCCCGCCCAGGCGGTGAGACGCGCTGTCATGCGTCACCGTCTACTCCATGGCGTAACGGATGACCGATTGCTGCCACACTCTCTACCCATGCTCCGACTCGTGCTCGTCGTGTCGCTGTCGGTCCCCGTCGTCGCAGCTGCGCAGCAGGTCTCGTCGTGCACCGCACAGACGTGCGGAACGTGGACGTCGGTGGGAGCGGCTCCCGCGACGTGCCGCATGAACACGGCCCCCTTCGCCTGTCGCACCGGCTCTGGGTGTTCGTGCGAGAGCAACTGCCCGCTCTACGGTGATTGTTGTCTGCAGTTCGACCCCATCTGTACGGCGCCGGTCGCGTACA
>JBEOKA010000106.1:0-28819 GCA_040275325.1 Myxococcaceae bacterium
AGGTGGGGGAGACCGCGCCGCGTAAGCGGAAACGGCACCCCCATCCACCAATGAGAACGTTCGCGCTGGTCGTGACGTTGTTCCTGCTGGTCGGCTGTGACGGGTACAAGAAAGACGTCGAGACGGTCTGCAACGTGCGCTCACGGGTGAAGATCCCGGCGAACGCAGAGAACGAGGGGCAGCTCATCGGCGGCTACCTGTTCGAGAACATTCACTCGCCGAAGGCGAAGAAGGTGTTCCTCTCGCTTGGCACGATGAACAACACCGAGAAGCTCGCGCTGCTGCGCAAAGAGGCCGCGGCGACGGGCGTCTCTCCGTGCCCGCTCGCCGATGAGGCCGAAGCCGCGCTCAAGGCAAACGCTGCCGCACCTCCGCCTGCTCCTGCCGCTCCAGCGCCCACGCCCGAAGCTGCGCCCGACGCAGGCGGCTGAAGTAGCGTTGGGCAGGTGACGGAAGACGAGCTGCTTCGACAGATTGCGCTGCGGCCCTTCGACCCTGAGCCGCGCCTCGTCTACGCCGATCACCTGGCAGAGCAGGGCGACCCTCGCGCCGAGGTGATCGCGCTCGCCATGCGCGAGACCCTCACCATGGCCGAGAAGCGTCGGCTCAAGAGCATCGTCACCACCCATTCGCGCCGCTGGCTGGGGCCGCTCGAGGCGATCGCCGACTCCGCCGGGTCGACCTTCGACGGCGGCTTCCTCGAGACGCTCGTGCTCGCCTTCAACGCACGGCCTGCCGATCTGCTCTCGATGAGCGATGAGCCACGCCTCGCCACGGTGCGAACGCTCGACGCTTCGACCCAGCGAAAGCCGCAGCCGCTCGGCCAGTTCCTTCGTCAGCCGTCGCTGGCCGCGGTGACCCGCCTCACGATGAGTCCCGAGGCGGCCGGTGCGCTCGGTGGAGCGCCGCTGCCCTTCAGCCTCGAGGCGCTCGGCATCTCTGACAACGGGCTGCTCGAGAACGCGCTCGAGCCGCTGCAGGGCCTGGCGCTTGCGCACTCGGTGCCCCGGTGGGAGCTCGTCTCACGGCTGTTGTTCGCGTCGCCTCATGCGTTCGCGACCTACGAGTCACTGCGCGGCCAGTTGCGCATCGCGGCGCGCGTTTCAGAGCTGCGCCTCGTGGTGCCCTACGGCGTCTTCGAAGGAGTCGGCACCTGGCTCTGTCTGCCTGCGGAGCACCATGCGGAGCTCCACCGGCTGTGGCCTGGCGGCCGAACCTGGAGCATCGAGGCGCCGGGCCTGCTCTTCTGTCTCGAGCGAGACGATGCGTGGAGCCGGCTCCACGTGCACATCTCGGGAGACAGCGTTCGCGACTCCGACGATCGGCTGTCGCGGCTCGCAGCGGTGTTGGTGCTGCTGGGACCTGCGGGGCTGCGCCAGCTCGAGATCACCGCGAAGCCCCAGCTGACGCTCACGCGCGATCACAAGTACGCGATCAAGTCGGCCGTGCGCCGGCTCCGCGGCTGTGAGGTGCGCATGGGTGGCGAGCCGCTGACGCCTTGACGGCCCAGCAGGCGCGCCCTACGACGTGAGCGCTGTCGAGGTGGATTCCCCCTATTTCGGAGTGCGAATGACCCCGCAGGATCAGCAGCAGCAGCAGTCTCCCATTCAGTCCGTGCCGACCCGCGAGACCGTGAAGGAGGAGAACAAGATTCACCTGTTCCTCGCCTATCTCGGCAACGTCTTCGGTATTCCGCTCGCGCTCATCCCGTTCCTCACGGTGAAGGATGACGACTTCATCAAGTGGCACGCGAAGCAGGCGCTGGTGATCTTCGCGGCCACGTTCGTCATCATGCTCATCTCGATTCCGCTCTCGTTCATCGTGATCGGCATCTGCACCGCCGTCGTCGGTGGCCTCGGCGGGTTGGTGTTGAGCGTGCTGGGCCTCGTGAAGGCGCTGAACGGCGAGCGCTGGCGCATCCCCGTCATCTCGGATCTCGCCGACAAGTTCTGATCGTCGTCGGCCGTCTCGTTGGAAACAGGAAAGCCCGGCGTCCCACGGAGGGGGGCCGGGCTTTCGTGCGTCTGGATGAACTCAGCCGACGTCAGCTGTCTTCGTCGTCGGCGACGTCTTCTTCATCGTCATCATCGTCGTCGTCGTCGTCATCATCCTCGTCATCATCGTCGTCGTCGTCCTCGTCTTCATCCTCATCGTCGTCGTCTTCGTCCTCTTCCTCGAGGTCGGCCGAGAGGATCTCTTCGGAGTCGAGCTCCATGCTGAGGGTGAACTTCTTGGCCAACGCGGTGAGCTGGGTCTGCAGCTCTGCGAGCGCCGAGGTGAAGTCTTCACCCATGGCCTTGCTGACCTTGTTGCCGCAGTGGGGACACTCGAGAGCTTCGCTTCCGTCGATCAACTCCTGCATGTCGATCTCGAAAGTGCCCTCACACTTCTGACAGGTGAACTCGATGGTCATGACGGGGGCCGAAGTAATTTCGCCAGCGTTGACCTGTCAACGACCTTCCACGAAGGTCGACGCATGCGCGCAGTTCCCAGAACCATGGTGCATCAGCTGCACTCACAGGCTGAACGGCTCGCCGACCGGCCCGCCCTGTGGACGAAGCGCTCGGGAACGTGGGTGCCGACCTCGTGGCGGGACTATGCGCGGCGGGTGAGGCAGCTCTCGCTGGCCTTCATCGAGCTGGGCCTGGCTCCGAAGCAGGCCGTCGGCATCATCGGCTTCAACCGGGAGGAGTGGCTGGTGAGTGCGCTCGCCGCGACCGCCGCCGGAGCCGTTCGCGTCGGCCTGTACACGACGCTGTCGCCCGAGCAGATCACCTATGTGCTCGGCCACTGCGAGGCCTCGATCGTCGTCGTCGAGAACGAGGGCTACCTGCGCACCATCGAGGCCCTGCGCCCGAAGCTGCCTGCCCTGAAGCACGTGATCGTGATGGATGCGCCTTCGACGCTGCCTGCCGGTGTCATGCGCTACGCCGACGTGCTCGCCCGCGGCGCGACCCTGCCCGAAGCGCCGTACTACGCGCGCCTCGACGAGGCCCGGCCCGACGATCTCGCGACGCTCATCTACACCTCGGGCACCACGGGCAACCCCAAGGGCGTCATGCTGACCCACCGCAACGTCGCGTGGACGGCGGCGAAGCTCTCTGACGCGGTCGGCATCGGTGACGACGAGGTGCTGTTCTCGTACCTGCCGCTCTCGCACATCGCCGAACAGACGGCGTCGATCTCGGGGCCGGTCCTCAATGGCATGCAGGTGTACTTCGCCGAGTCGTTCGAGAAGCTGGGCGAGAACCTGCGCGAGGTGCGGCCCACGGTGTTCTTCGGCGTGCCGCGCGTCTGGGAGAAGTTCAAGGCGAAGGCCGAAGCCTCGATGGGTCAACTGCCTCGCGCGAGGAAGCGCGTGTTGGCCTGGGCGCGTGACGTGGCCCTGCGCTTTCACCTCACCACGATGGATCATCGGCAGCCGACGATTCGCCTCACCGGCCAGTACCTGCTCGCGAAGCAGACCGTCTTTGGTCCACTCAAGGCGCGCATCGGGCTCGATCGCTGCCACGTGCTCGTCACCAGCGCCGCGCCCATCTCCCGTGACGTGCTCGAGTTCTTCACTTCGATCGATCTCGTGGTGCGCGAGCTCTACGGCCAGTCGGAGGTCACCGGCCCGACGTCGCTCAACACCGAAGAGCACACCCGCCTCGGTACGCTCGGCAAGCCGATGCAGGGCGTGGCGGTGCACATCGCCGATGACGGCGAGATCCTCGTGAAGGGCGACAACGTGTGCGCCGGCTATTTCAAAGAGGCCGAAGCCACGCAGGAGCTGCTCGAAGACGGCTGGCTGCACTCGGGTGATGTCGGCGAGCTCGATCCCGACGGCTTCCTGCGCATCACCGGCCGCAAGAAGGAGATCATCGTCACCTCGGGCGGCAAGAAGACGCCTCCGGCCACGCTCGAAGGGTTGCTGCGCTCGATCGCGCCCATCAGTCAGGCGATCGTCTTCGGCGACAACAAGCCATACCTCGTCGCGCTGCTCACGCTCGACCCCGAGAAGCTGCCGGCGTTCAGCGCGGCGCACGGCTTCGGCACCGACCCGTCAATGCTGGCGACCGACGCGACGTTCAAGGCCTGGCTCGAGCAGCAGATCGAAGCCGAGGTGAACTCGAAGGTGGCCCGCTTCGAGACCATCAAGCGCTTCACGGTGCTGCCGAAGGACTTCTCGGTCGAAGGCACTGAGCTGACGGCCACGCTGAAGATCCGCCGCAAGGTGTGCGAGCAGAAGTACGCGCAGGCCATCGCCACCATGTACACGGCCTGAAAACGAAACCGCCCCGGATCGAGAAGATCCGAGGCGGCTGGTTCGACGACGACTTCGACCGGTCAGCGCTTCTCGGTCGGCACGTAGTCGCGCTTCTTGGAGCCCGTGAAGATCTGGCGCGGACGAGCGATCTTCTGCTCGTTGTCGGTGATCATCTCTTCGAACTGGGTCACCCAGCCCACCGTGCGCGGAATCGCGAACAGGCAGGTGAAGAACTCCATGGGGAAGCCCATCGCCTCGTAGATGAGGCCCGAGTAGAAATCGACGTTCGGGTAGAGCTTGCGCTGCACGAAGTAGTCGTCCTGCAGGGCGATGCGCTCGAGCTCGACGGCGATGTCGAGCAGCGGGTTGCGGCCCGTGACCTCGAACACCTCGTCGCAGGCCTTCTTGATGACCTTCGCCCGCGGGTCGTAGTTCTTGTAGACGCGGTGGCCGAAGCCCATGAGCTTCTTGTCGCCGTCCTTGTCCTTCACCTTCTTGATGAACTCGGGGACGTTCTTCTTGTCGCCGATCTCGCGCAGCATGCGGAGCACCGCTTCGTTCGCGCCGCCGTGCAGCGGGCCGTAGAGCGCGGTGATGCCGGCCGCGACGGCCGAGTACGGGTCGACCTCAGACGAGCCGACGACACGCACCGACGTCGTCGAGCAGTTCTGCTCGTGATCGGCGTGGAGAATGAAGAGCACGTCGAGCGCGCGAACGAGGGCCGGGTGCGGGCGCCAGTTCGGCTTGCCGATGCTCTTCACCATCGTGAGGAAGTTCTCGGTGTAGCTGAGATCGTTGTTTGGGTAGATGTACGGCAGGCCCTGGCTGTGGCGGTACGAGAAGGCCGCGAGCGTGGGCATCTTGGCGATGAGCCGCATCATCTGGTTGCGGCGCACCTCCTTGTTCTTCACCTGCTTCGCTTCCGGGTAGAAGCTCGAGAGCGCGGCGACGGTCGACGCGAGCATCGACATCGGGTGCGCGTCGTAGCGGAAGCCGTCCATGAACTGCTTGATGTTCTCGTGAACGTACGTGTGGTGCGTGATCTTGGTGACGAACTCGTCGAGCTGGGGCTTCGTCGGCAGCTCGCCGTTCATCAGCAGGTACGACGTCTCGAGGTGCGTCGACTTCTCGGCCAGCTGATCGATCGGGTACCCGCGGTACTCGAGAATGCCCTTGTCACCGTCGATGAACGTGATGGCGCTCTTGCAGTTCGCCGTGTTCATGAAGGCCGGGTCGTAGGCCATCAGGCCGAAGTCCTCGGCGTCGACCTTCATCCCTCGCAGGTCCATCGCGCGGATGCAGCCGTTCTCGATCTTCAGCTCGTAGTTCTTGCCAGTACGGTTGTCGGTGACTGAGAGCGTGTCTTTGGCCATGGCCCATTGAGTCGCACCGCGCTCCAGCCATTTCAACGAAAAAGAGTAGAAGCCGCCCTCGTGAAGCGCCGTCTTGGCCCAGTGATTTTCGTGGTGGCGTTGCTCGCCATCGCCCTCGGTGGCCGCTGGGCGCTCGGCGCTTCCTTCGAGCCGAAGGCGCTCATCGAGACCTTGAAGGGTTTGGGGGCGAGAGGCGGAGCCCTGCCTGCCTATGCGCTGCTCTATCTGCTCTCGACATCTGCGCTTCTGCCCTCGGCTGTGCTGCACGTGGTGGCCGGCGCGATGTGGGGTTTCTCGGGCGGGTTGTGGCCCAACCTGCTGCTCGCCAACGTCGTCGGCCATCTGCACTTCGGGCTGGGGCGGTGGCTGGGGCGTGAGCGAATGCGGGAGCTGTTGATTCGCCGCAAGTGGACGGCCGCGATGGACGAGCTCGAGCACAGCGGCGTGTTGACGGTGCTCGTGCTGCGGCAGACGCCGATTCCGTTCATGGCGACGAACCTCGTCTGCGGCGCCTCGCCGATCACGTGGCCGCAGTTCTTCGTCGGGCACTTCCTGGGCCTCTTGCCTGGCGTGCTCGTCTCGACGTGGTTCTCCGCGGCCATCGCCGAAGGCGTCGAAGGCGCGCGTGAAGAGGCGTTCCTGCGCGCGGCGATGGCGGGAGGCTCGGTGGTGCTGGTCGCGGTGGGAACGCGGCTGGTGATGGCGCTGGTGCGAAAGCGTCGCGCGGCTCAGGCCACGACGCCGACGTAGACGTAGGCGAGGCCGGCCAGCAGTGGGTGCGCCTGCTGCGTCGAGAACTTCCCGGTGCGCTTCATCATCTCGACGAACTTCTCTCCGCAGGGGAACGCGGCGGCCGTGCGCGGCAGGTACTCGTACGCGGCGCGGTTGCCCGTCAGCACCTGGCCGATGAGCGGCATGACGAAGCGCGAGTACAGCCCGAAGAACGCACCGAAGAGACCGGTGGGCTGCCCGAACTCGAGCACCACCACGCGGCCACCCGGCTCCACGACGCGCGCGAGCTCGGCAAGGCACGCCTGGGGATCGTCGACGTTGCGAATGCCGAAGCTGATCGACGCCACGTCGTGCTGCGCAGCGGGGTAGGGCAGCTTCATCGCGTCGGCGACCTCGAACGCGATGTCGAGGCCCAGTGACTTCGCCTTCTGCGGCGCCGTCGACAGCATCGCCGCGTTGAAGTCGGTGCCCATCACTTTGCCGCTGGAGCCGACGACGCGCTTGAAGTCGATCGCGAGATCGCCGGTGCCGGTCGCGCAGTCGAGCACCGAGTCTCCCGCCTTCGCGAGCGACAGCTTCACGGCCTGCTTGCGCCAGAGCCGGTGCGTGCCCATCGACATGACGTCGTTGGTGAGATCGTACCGGGGCGCGATCTGCGTGAACATCGAGTGCACTTGTTCGCTCATCGGGCACCTCCAACGGCAGCGAGCGGCTTGAAGTCGGCCATGCGGCGGCCGGTTGCAGAGAGAATGGCGCTGACGCCCTTCATCATCGCGTCGAAGGCCTGCGGCGTGAGCGCCTGCGGCCCGTCGCACAACGCGGTCTCGGGAGTCGGGTGAACTTCGACGAGCAGGCCATCGGCTCCAGCGGCGGCCGCAGCGAGCGCCATCGGCGTCACCAGCCACGACATGCCGGTCGAGTGCGATGGATCGACGAACACGGGCAGCTTCACCTTCTGCTTCACGTACGCCATGCCGGCGAGATCGAGCGTGTTGCGGAGCGTGTTGTCGAAGCTGCGAATGCCACGCTCGCAGAGCACGACCTGATCATTGCCGCCGTCGAGCAGGTATTCGGCCGCCAGAATCCACTCGTCGATGGTGGCGCCGAAGCCGCGCTTGAGCAGCACCGGGCGATCGATCTTCGAGAGCGCGCGCAGCAGCGAGAAGTTCTGCATGTTGCGGGCGCCGACCTGCAGCACATCGACGTACTCCATCAGCGTGGGCAGCTGCGCCGCGTCCATGATCTCCGAGACGACGGGCATGCGCAGCCGACGGCCCGCATCGGTGAGCAGCTTGAGGCCCGGCTCGCCCAGGCCCTGAAACGTGTACGGGCTCGTGCGGGGCTTGAAGGCACCGCCACGCAGCGCATGAGCGCCGGCGGCCTTCACGCCATGCGCGGCCGCGTCGACCTGCTCCTGGTTCTCGAGGGCGCAAGGGCCAGCGATCACCACGAAGTCACCGCCGACTTCGACGTTCCCGAAGCGCACCTTCCGGGTCGCCTCGCCGGGCTCCCGCAGCACCTGTTTCGGCCCCGTCGCACCCATCACTCGCCTCGCAGTTCACCGAGTTCAAGCCGTTTTGAACTCTGTGGTGCATCTATAGCGGGAATGGCTTAGAAGACAACACGACCGTGCTCGAGCCCTCGAACAGGCAGCGATTCGTCGCAGTCTCGCGGGTTTCCGCTGAAGGAGCCCTCCTTCGTTTCGGCCCAGAGCCGCTCTCGATGGTGTGGGTCAATCCATCCCGCTCCGTTTGGATGGTGGGGCTTGGGGTGTGTGCGGAAGGTGGGGGCGAGGTGAGCCTGCCCATCGCTCCGCCCGCGGGTCCGTGGTTTGGAGGCTGGGCCTTCGACGCCCGCCGACCATGGCGTGACTTCGATCACGAGCGCTGGGTGTTGCCCGAAGTGATCGCCTGGTGGGACGGGCGGAACACGCGATGGCTCGCGTTCGGCAAAGAGGGCACGCCGCTCGATCAACTCGAAGAGCGCCTCGATCGCGTCGAAGAGCGAGATCCGATCACGCAGCGCGCTCCGCTTCGCCAGGTGGGCGATGGCCGTGCGGCGTACGAGACGCTGGTGCAGGCGGCGGTCGATGCGTTGAGCGACGAGCTCAGCAAGCTGGTGGTCGCGCGCACGGTCGAGCTCGAGAGTGACGAGCCGATCGCCGAGCGCTCGATCTTGAAAGCCCTCGAAGCGCGCAACCCTGGGTGTTGGACCTTTCTCGTTCGCGGACGTGATGGCTCGGCGTTCGTTGGCTCGTCACCCGAAATTCTCTGCGAAGCCAAAGGCCGAGAGTTTTCGACCGACGCGCTGGCTGGCACGGCGCCGCCGGAGGACGGTGAACGACTGCTCGCCTCGGAGAAAGACCGTCGGGAGCATCAGGCGGTGGTGGACGACCTTCGCGCGCGTCTTGATCCGTACGTGACGAAGCTCGAGGTGCCCCAGACGCCGCAGCTGAAACGACTCGCGTCGCTCGTGCACCTGCACACGCCGATCACCGCGACGCTGCGAGATGACGTCAACCCGCTCCGGGTCGCGCGCGTGCTGCACCCGACTCCGGCCGTCGCGGGAACGCCGAGAGGCAAGGCGCTCGATTGGCTGGCGGCAAATGAGGGGTTCGATCGCGGGCTGTATTGCGGCACCGTCGGCGCGGTCGGCCCTGATTCGGTCACGCTCGCCGTGGCGCTGCGCTCGGCGCTGATTCGCGGAAAGAACGTGAAGGTCTTCGTGGGCGCTGGAGTCGTTCGCGGCTCGACGCCCGAGGCGGAGTGGCTCGAGACCGAGCGCAAGGCCCAGACGATGTTGTCGGCGTTGGGGGTGGAACGTGGCTGAGACGCTCAATCAACGGTGGGCGGCCACGCTCGCGGGAACGCTCGTCGCGTGCGGCGTGAAGCACGTCGTGGTCGCGCCGGGCTCGCGCTCGACGCCGCTCGCCCTCGCGTTCGCTGATCGCTCCGATCTCCACTGCTGGCCGGTGCTCGATGAGCGCAGCGCTGCGTTCTTTGCGCTGGGCCTCGCGAAGGGAACGCAGACGCCGGCTGCAGTGCTGTGCACGTCGGGAACGGCGGGCGCTCATTTCCTCCCCGCGCTCATGGAGGCTCGTGAGGGTGCAACGCCGCTGATCGCGATCACCGCTGATCGCCCCGCTGAGCTGCACGGCTTCGGAGCGCCGCAGACGATCGCGCAGAAGAACCTGTTCGGTGAGTACGTGCGCGCGTCGGTCTCTCTCCCGGAGCCGATGGAAGGCGGGCTCGATCACCTCGCCGCGACCGTCGCACAGGCGATCTCGAAGGCTGTCTCCGCACCTCGTGGTGGCGTTCACCTGAACGTGCCGTTCCGTGAGCCGCTGGCGCACCCTGATGGGCTCGCGGGCCCGGTGCTCTCGCCTCGCGTTCCGAAGTTCGTCTCGGGCTCAGGTGTTCCTGAGTTGTCGGCGGTGAAACGCGCGCTCTCGTCGAGCACCCGCGGCGTGATCGTCGTCGGGCCTCGTGAACGCGATGACGGCTTCGGTGAGGCGGTTCACGCGCTCGGTCAGGCGCTCGGCTTTCCAGTGTTCGCCGAGGCTGCTTCGAACGCGCGCTTCGGCTTCGGTGACTCGATCTGGTCGATGGACGCGATGGTTCGCAGCAAGACCTTCGCGCAGAAGCTCGACCCCGACGTGGTGCTCCGCTTCGGTGGAGGGCTGACGCTCAAGGCGCCGCAGCAGTGGCTCGACGGCACGCGCGCTCGAGTCTTCGCCTTCCTCGATGACGGGCAGCCGTTCGATCCCAACCACGTCGTCGAGGCGTTCTTCACGGGCGATGTCGTTGCCATGGTGAAGGCGCTGACGGCCGACGCGAAGGCGACTGGAACGTTGGTGGCGCTGACGAGGGACGCACAACGCCGGGTCGAAGCAGAACTCTCGAAGCGTGGCGATCGACTGGAAGAGGCGTTGATCGCGAGAACGGTCGCCGCTGCCTCCGACGCCAATCTCGTGCTCTCGAGCTCGATGCCCATTCGTGACGTCGACGCCTTCTCGAGCGCGGGCAGCTCGAAGCTGCGCGTCTTCTCGAATCGTGGCGTGAACGGCATCGACGGTGTCGTTTCGACCGCGGCGGGCATCGCGCGGGGCACCGGCCGGAAGACCGTGCTGCTCATCGGAGACGTCGCGGCGCTGCACGATCTGAGCGGTTGGCTCGTGGCGAAGAACTCGCCGTTGACCGTCGTGGTGGTGAACAACGATGGCGGCGGCATCTTCAGCTTCCTGCCGGTGGCCGAGCGCACGCCGCACTTCGAGCGTTTCTTCGGAACGCCGCACGGCGTCGACTTCGCGCACGTCGCGTCGTTGAGCGGAGCCACGCTGCATCGACCTCGTTCGCTGGAAGAGCTGGCGCAGGTCGTTCGTGCTCCGAGCGCGGGGCTTCAGCTGATCGAAGTCAGAACCGATCGTCGCGCGAACGTCGAAGCGCATCGCCAGTTGAACGCCGCCCTCGTGGCGGCCGTGGAGGCCTCGTCATGAAGTCGCTCCCATCTCGAACCTGGGGAACGGGCCCGAAGCGCGCGCTCCTGCTGCACGGCTTCACGGGCAGCCGGTTCTCGTTCGATCACCTCGAGTCACTCGTCGGAGACGTCATCACCGCCGACTGCGTCGATCTGCCCGGTCATCACGAAGCGACGACCGACGTTCGCGACTTCGACGAAGTCATCGAGCTGCTGGCCTCACGAATCGAGCGGCCGCAGACGGTGATTGGCTACTCGCAGGGTGCGCGACTCGCGCTCGGGCTCGCGGTGAGACACCCGCACCTCGTCGAGCGCCTGGTGCTCGAGAGCGGCGCGCCCGGCATTCACCGCCGTCACGATCGGGTCATGCGTCGCAAGTCTGACGAGGCGCTGGCGTCGTTGATCGAGAGTGACGGCGTCGACTCCTTCATCGCGTTCTGGGAGCAGCTACCGCTCTTCTCTGGAATTCGTGGACTGCCCGGTGACGTGCAGGAGCAGTTGCGGCGGCGGCGCGTCTCGCATTCTCCAGCTGGGCTCGCAGCGGCCCTACGGTTGATGGGGCAGGGCGCTCAACCCGACTTCTGGCCGGCGCTTCCGACGTTGCGTGTTCCGACCCTGCTCATCACGGGAACGCAAGACGCGAAGTACACCCGCCTCGCGCGACGCATGGCCGCCGAACTTCCGCTGGCGTGGCGCTTCGCCTTCCGTGGAGCCGGTCACGCGCCACACCTCGAGACGCCTGTCGCGTGGGCTCAAGAGGTGCGCTCGTTCCTCGGCTCTCCGTGGACGCACGAGCCGCTCGCCGAGGTGTCGCGATGAGAACTCCGCTGCTCGCGCCCTCCGTCGATCGCTCGCGCGCGAATCCGCGGGAGGTGTCGCCATGACTGCCGCGATCTCCTCTACACCGCCTTCGTCGATCGCGGCCTGGGCGCTCGCGACCCGCCCGAGAACGCTCGTCGCCGGCTTCGTTCCCGTTGCGGTCGGTAGCGCCGTCGCGTGGAGAGAAGGGCGTTTCTCGCTGCTGCCCGCGCTCGGAGCTCTCATCGGCGCGTTGCTGATTCAAGTCGGCACCAACCTCTTCAACGACGCCTACGACTTCAAGCGCGGTGCTGACACCGGCGAGCGACTCGGCCCGGCGCGCGCCACGCAGAAGGGCTGGCTCACCCCCGAGGCCGTGATGCGCGGCGCGATCGTGTGCTTCGCTCTCGCGTTCCTCGTCGGGCTCTACCTCGTCAGCGTCGCGGGCTGGCCGCTGCTCGTCGTCGGCATCGTCTCGTTGATCGCCGGCTACGCGTACACGGGCGGTCCGTTTCCCCTCGCGTACCACGGCCTCGGAGACGTCTTCGTGCTCGTCTTCTTCGGCCTCGTCGCCGTCGGCGGCACCAACTTCGTGTTGACCCAGTCGGTCAGCCCACTGTCGCTGCTGGCCGGCATTCCCGTCGGAGCGCTCGGTGTCGCGCTGCTCGCCGTGAACAACGTGCGTGACGTGAAGACCGACACCGCGGCGAACAAGCGCACGCTCGTCGTGCGGCTCGGCGTCGGCTTCGGCAAGGCCGAGTACATCTCGATGTTGGTGCTCTCGGCCGTGATGCCGGTCGCGCTCTGGGCCTCGGGGCTCACGTCGAGCTGGGTGCTCGGCGCGCTCGCCTCGCTCGTCTTCGCGGTGCCGCCGCTCCGCATTCTGATGAAGGAGTCAGGCCCCGTGCTCAACCAGGCCCTCGCCGGAACCGCGAAGCTGCAGCTCGTCTACGGACTCCTCTTTGCGCTGGGGCTCGCCCACTCATGAAACTCGAACTGCGTCCCATCACGCTGCGCCTGAAGAAGCCGTTGAACACCTCGCGAGGTCCGCTCAAGGAGCGCGTGGGTCTCGAGCTGCGCGTCGAACACGAAGGGCTCGTTGGCCGCGGTGAAGCGTTTCCGCTGCAGGCGTTCGGCACCGAGTCGCTCGCCGATGCCGAGTCGGTGCTGAAGAACCTGACCGTCGACCCGATCGAGTCGATCGACGAGCTCGCTTCTTCGCTGACCACGCTCGAAGCGAGCCCAGCGGCGCGGTTCGGAGTCGAGTGCGCGTTGCTCGAGCAGCTCGCGCGCCGGCGTGGCGTGCCCGTGGCGCTGCTGCTGGGAGAGGCGCACTCGGTCATTCCTGTGAACGCGCTCATCGAGGGGCCTGATTCCGATGCGCTCGTCGAGAGTGCTCGTCAGGCGGTCGCGGCGGGCTTCAAGACGCTCAAGTTCAAGGTCGGCGCGAAGACGGTCTCGCTCGATGCGCAGCGGCTTCACGCGGTGCGGCTGGCCGTCGGGCCCGACATCGCCCTGCGCATCGACGCAAACGGCGGGTGGACGGAGGGCACCGCGCGCTCGGCGCTGCGTGGGCTCGAGTCATTGAACATCGAACTCTGCGAGCAGCCGGTCGCCTCACACGACATCGAGGGGCTGCGGCGCGTGAGCGATCTCGTGCCCATTCCCGTCGCCGCCGACGAGGCGCTCGGCATTCGCAGCCACCGGTCGCGCGTGATGGTCAAGGACCCGCGGCCTGCGGCGAAGATTCTGGTGTTGAAACCAGCCGTGCTCGGCGGGCTCATTCCTTCGCTCGAGCTCGCGCGTGAAGCCGCTGCGGCGGGGCTGGAGTCGTACGTCACCACGACGATGGATGGCGCGATCTCCCGAGCGGCGGCAGCGCACCTCGCTGCAGTCTTGCCTCCGTCGAAGCATGCGCACGGCTTGTCGACGACCGAGCTCTTCGATGGCCTACCGCCCGACGGCTTCACCCCGAAGAATGGTGTGATCACGCTGCCCGACGTGGCGGGGTGGGGCGTCTGAAGGTGCGTTGTCCCGTTGGCGTCTCGGCCGAGCGCTTTCCAGAACGACTCGCGCTCGAGTTCGAAGCCCGACGCTGGAGCTGGGCGGACGTCGCCCGTGAAGTCGATGGCTGGTCGACGTGGCTCGAAGGGCAGGGCGTCGACGCGAACGATCGCGTCGCGACGGTCACCTGGAACCGACCCGAGGTGCTCTTCCTCTGGTTCGCGCTGCTTCGACGTGGCGCGACGCTGGTTCCGCTCAACGCCCGCCTGACCCAGCGCGAGCTCGAGCCGCTGATCGTTCGCGCCAACTCCAGGCTCGTCATCACCGACTTCCCTGCAGTCTCACGTGGAGCCGTTCGAGACGCCGAATTCGACGACAGGCTCGAAGCCGCGAACCTCTTCACGTCGGGGACGACGGGCACGCCTTCGCTCGTTCCCCTCACCGTCGCCAACTTCCACGCCTCACATCGGGCCAACGCCGAGAACCTCGGCGCGAGCGAACATCAGGTCTGGCTGGGAACGCTGCCGCTCTTTCACGTCGGCGGGTTGGCCATGGCGTTTCGCTGGGCGGCGATGGGCGCGCGCCTGGTGCTCGAGAGGCAGTTCGACGCGGCGCGGGTCGCGGCGCTGCTCCGTCGCGGCGATCTCACGCACGCCAGCTTCGTTCCCACCGCTCTCGCGCGCGTGCTCGACCAACCTGGTGCGCAGTTCTCATCGTCGCTCGAGGCGTTGTTGATCGGCGGAGGGCCGATGGGCGTCGAGCTGCTCCGCCGCGCGCGCGCCCTGCGCTTGCCGGTGCTGCAGACCTACGGGCTCACCGAGGCGTGCTCGCAGGTCACCACCGAGCGCCTCACTGAGGCCGATGGGACGACGGCTGGAGCTCCGTTGCCCGGCCTCGAGGTTCGCATCGAGAACGAAGACGGCCCAGTCGCCACAGGAACGATCGGCGAGATCTGCGTGCGCGGCCCCACCGTCACGCCCTCAGCCGGTGACTGGCTTCGCACGAAAGATCTGGGGCACCTCGACTCGCGCGGCCGGCTCACGGTGCATGCGCGGCGCGTCGATCTCATCGTCTCTGGCGGCGAGAACGTCTACCCGGCCGAAGTCGAAGCGGCGCTGAGCGAGAGCCCACTCGTGCTCGACGTCGCCGTGGGTCCCATGCCGGACGAGACCTGGGGGCAGGTGGCGGTCGCGTTCGTGGTGTGGCGCAGCGCCCCCGACATCGCCTCGCTCGAAGCGCATGCGCGGGGCCGGCTCGCGGGCTTCAAGGTTCCACGCCGGTGGGTGACCGTCGAGTCGTTGCCAAGGAACGCGAGCGGAAAGCTGCTGCGCCATCATCTGCCGGCGCCCCCGTTCCCAGCTGTCACACGATCGTGATACGGGCGCGCCTCTCACGCAGGGGAAGTCCCGGTTCGGACAAATCGAAAAGGAATGCGCATGACCCGGTTCGTCGTCGGAGTGTCTTCGCTCGTGGTGTTGCTCGGCTCGCTCCTCGGTGTCGGGTGCGGCCCTTCGGTTCCCGTGCCTGATGCAGGCGTTCCCAGGGCGGGCGGCTTGTCGGGCACTGGTGGTGGAACGACGGGTACGGGTGGCGGCTCGTCTGGTGGTGGAACGGCCGGCGGCGCCGCGGCTTCCGATGCGGGCGCGTGCCTGCAGTTCACGGCCCCCATCGTCTACAACGGCGGGCCCGGCTCCGGCAGCTACGATCTCGAGAACGACGGCGGCCTCGGCATTCACTACGTCGGGGTGGTCACCAGCTCGGCGCCGTACGTCACGGTCGACATGTCGGTCTTCAACGGGAACCCCTCGGTTGCCGTCCCCTCGCCGCTCGCCGGCACCTTCGAGACCCTCGCCAGCGGGATGGTGGTGTTCCCGGTCAGCCTCATGGGGACCAACTGCCAGATGAACGGCAGTGGCTGTCAGGAGACCTTCATCGCGCGCCGCGGAGCCTTCAGCATCACGAACGCCACGAACTCGGTTGACGCCGGTACCCTGGTCGGCAGCGTGACCGGAGTCCGCTACGTGCAGGTCGACCCGATGTCGCTGGCGACGATTCCCGACGGCGGCTGCGTCGATCTCACGTCGTTCACCTTCAACGCGCGTTGGCCGTGAGCGCTCCCATGACGAGACTGTTCCTCGTTGGCTTCGTGACGGGCGCGCTGACGGCGCTGATTCCGTCGTGCGGTGCTGGGGCCTGCAACGCGATGAACTGCGCCAACGGCTGCTGTGACTCGACCGGCAAGTGCCAGGCCGGCACCACGCCAGCGGCGTGCGGGAAGGGCGGCGTCATGTGCGGCGCCTGCGCTCCGGGGCAAGGGTGCACCTTGCAGATCTGTGGTGGCCCGATGGGCACCGGCGGCGGCTCGGCGAACACGGGCGGCGGCTTTGCCTCGGCCGGCGGTTCAGCAGGAGGCACGGCAGACGCGGGCCTCAACTGCATGGACTACGGCGAGATCGATCTGATGGAGGACGTCTCGGGCAGCTTCAACATCGGTGAAGATGGCGGCAACCTCGAGGGCTTCGAGTGGTGGGACGCGTTTCATGCGCTCGAGGCGCCGGCGAACCGCGTCGACATCTTCACCTCCGAGCTCTACTTCGAGACCGCTGACGGCCCGCCGAACTTCCCCTACGCGGGTGCCCTGGCGGTCAATACGAAGTTCAGCACGTGCGACGCCTGCTTCAGTGCCTCGCTTGGCTGCGATGACAACCTCGACAACTGCGATGGCGACTACCTGGCGACCTCGGGCAACTACAACTTCACCTCGGGCACTCGTCGCGTCGACGCCGGAGTGTTCCTCGGCGAGGGCACGAACCTGGTGTTCAAGCGGTGGAACTTCGAGCTCGATCGCGCCGATGGCACGGCGTGCTTCACGGTGTCGAAGCTGAAGTTCCGCGGCGTGTGGCCCGATCCTCCCGAGCCTGATGCTGGAGTCGTCGACGCTGGCCAGGTGGACGCAGGCTCGCGCGACGGCGGCTGACGCTTCCTTCCTTCGTGGTTCTTTGGGGCGTGTTCGGAGCGTTGCTTCCGGACGCGCCCCGAGTCGTTTTCAGGCGCGTTGCAACCTGTAGCGGTTTTCTTGCCGGGGGCCGACCCGCTGGTACCGTCGCCTTCGATGATGCGTCGTCAACAGGTGCTCTGGGCCAGCGTGTTCATCGCCCTTCTCCTGGCGGCCGCGTCGGCGATGGCCGAGGGTGGTTTCCGTCGCTACGTGCGCCTGTCGCAAGACGTGAAATCACTCAAGGAGCGCAACCAGCGCTTGAGCGACGACAACGCCCGCATGCGCCGTGAGGTCGAGGCGCTGCGTGACGACCCGCGTGCCCTCGAGCGCGCCGCGCGTGAAGAGCTCGGGCTCGTGAAGCCGGGAGAGATCGTGTTCAGCCTGGAGGGTGCTCCATGACGCCGGTGACCTCGCTGCCCCGACTCAAGCCCTCGCGCTCGGTGTCGTTCACGCCGGCGAAGTGGGCGCAGGCGATCGTTCGGCTGGTGCCGGGGCTCGCGGTGCTCATCACCTTCGCCTTCCTCGCGCGCGGCCGTTTCCGTTCGTTCGGCACGCTCGAGTGGGCTGATGCCGCCGTGTTCGGGCTGCTCGTGCTGGGCACCACGATGTCGACGGTGCGCCGCGTTCGCCGCTCGATGCTGAACGTTCCGGTGACGCTGCGAGACGAGCTGGAGCTTGGCTCTGCCGCGCTCGCGGTCGCCTTCGTGGCCGTCGCCGTCAGCAGCGAGGTGCTCTTCCCGGTCGTCTACCTGCTGATGGCCTTCCTCGTGTCGTTCCTCTCGCGCACGGCTGGCGCCACGCTGCTGGGCACCGCGGTGCTCTTCGACGCGGTGCTGACGTTGCCCGATCGCTGGGGCACCTGGCTCGCCCGCGTCGCCTTCGTCGGCCTCTTCGCGGCGCTGTACCACGTGGTGTTGTCGGCTCGCCTCGCAGCCGCGAAGAGCGCCGAAGCAGACGCCGTGAAGCACCGCCTCAAGGAGGTCGAAGAGCGCGCCCGCACCTTCCGCCTCGTCTCGAGCGGCACGCACGACTCGATGCCCGGCGTGAAGGATCACGAGAAGTGGCTGCTCGCCGCCGTGAAGGAGATCGAAGGTGCCACGGGCAGCGCGCTCGAGGTGGCCGAGGTCGCGCTCAAGGCCCACACGGTCGGCGCGTTCCTGCTCACGTCAGACGATCGCTCGCTCAAGCTGCACGACTGCCGCTCGGTGAGTGAGCACGTTCAGCGCGAGCGCTTCGCAGCGGGCGAGGGCATCTTCGGAGCGCTCCTCAAGCGCGGCGTGCCGGTGCGCATGAACGGGCAGGGCGGGCTCAAGGGCGTCACCCACTACGAGTCGGGTGGACCCACCGTTCGCGCGATCGTGGCCGTGCCCATCCTCGAAGGCTCTGGCCTCGTCCGTGGCGTGCTCATCGCCGATCGCCTCGAGAACCAGGCGTTCACCGAAGAGGAAGAGAAGCTGCTCGGCACCATCGCCGGAGAGGTGCTGCGCGCGATCGAGGTCGAGCGCGTGATGGGGTACATCCGCCGGTCGCGCGACGAGAAAGATCGGTTCTTCCGCGCCATCGAAGAGCTCAACCGCGCCGGCAACCCCGAGCAGGTGTTCCTCGCGGTGCTCGAGAGCGCGCGACAGGTGGCGCAGCTCGACTTCTGCGCCGTCACCCTGGTGAACGAGGTCAACGGCCAACGGCAGCACCGCATCGTGCGCATGAGCGGCGTGACGTCGGCCGGGCGCGCGCTCGAGAACCAGACGTTCCCCGACAACAACGGCCTGGTGGCGAACGTGGTGCGCTACGGCGCGCCGCTGCCGGGCCGTGACGTGGGCGCGATGGATCGGCAGATCATCTTCGACGACGACACCCAGATTCGCGGCCTGCAGAGCCTCAAGATCTTCCCGCTCGTCGCCGGCAACCGCATTCTCGGCACGCTGGTGTCGGGCTCGCGCAAGAAGGCGGCCTTCGACGACGACGAGCTGCGCATGCTCGAGGTGATCGGCATTCAGGCTGCGCAAGCCGTACTCCGCGCCCAGCTGTACGAGCAGATGGAGCGCATGGCCACGACCGACGGCCTCACCGGGCTGCTCAACCACCGCACCTTCCAGACGCGCTTCGACGACGCGATGGCGGCGGCCAAACGCTACGGCCGAAAGGTCTCGGTCATTCTCACCGACGTCGATCACTTCAAGTCGGTGAACGACACCTACGGCCACCCGACGGGCGATCAGGTGCTCAAGGGCGTGGCCCGAATTCTCCGCGAGACGGCGCGCGACACCGACGTGGTGGCCCGCTACGGCGGCGAAGAGTTCTGCCTGGTGATGCCCGAGACCGACACCAAAGGCGCCCACGCGATCGCCGAGCGCATTCGCGAGCGGGTGATGAAAGAGGTCTTTCAGACCGAGCAGGGCCCGCTCAAGATCACCATGTCGCTCGGCGTCGCGACCTACCCTGATCACGGAGAGGCCAAGCAGACGCTCATCGACCTCGCCGACCAGTGCCTGTACTTTGCGAAGCGCCACGGCCGGAACCAGTCGGTCACGGTGGCGCAGCTTCAGGGGCAGAAGGTCGGCTGACGCGGCACGAGAGGGCGTTTCACGACGATGGGCATCCGCGCGCAGCTGACGTTGCTGGTGCCAGGGGTCGTGGCCATCGCGCTCTCGGTCGTCGCGACGCTGGCCGTGCGGGCCTCGAACCGTGACGCGCTCGAGGAGTTCAAGGAACTCAACCTGACCGCGCTCGAGGCGTTGAGCGTCACCGTCGCCACCAGCGTCGCGCAGAACGACATGTCGGCGCTCGACACCGTGGTGGCCCACGCGACCGAGCGGCTCGAGGTGCACGGCCTGATGGAGCTCGCCGTCATCGACGACGCCGCCCGGGTGATGGCGCACTCGAGCCCCGAGAAGTTCAACCGGGTGTTGGCCGATCCCTTCACGCAGCAGGCGATCGGCAGCGACGGCGCGGTGTGGGTTCGCGAAGGCAACGTCTTGCGCATCGCGACGCCGGCCGTTTCGGGCATTCGCTGGGCGACGGTGACGGCGCGCTTCTCGCTGGCGCAGATGGAGTCGACCTTCTGGGAGGTGCGCAAGCGCTGGGTGCTGGGCACCATCGGGCTCTTCTTCTTCATCGCGGGCGCGCTCTTTTTCGGCCTCAACCGCGTGGTGATTCGGCCCGTCGCGGTCTTGCAGCAGTCGGTGCGGCGCATGGGTGAGGGCCACCTGTCGACGCGCGTGCCCACGCTGCCGGGCCGCGAGATGAGTGAGCTGTCTGACATCGTCAACCGAATGGCGACCGCGCTGCAGACCGAACGCGAGAACCTCGAGCGCACCGTCGCCGAGCGCACGCGTGAGCTGTCAGAGGCGAACTCGCGCCTCGAGCGCCTCGCCGTCACCGACGGGCTCACCGGCCTGTTCAACCACCGCCGCTTCCAGGAGTCGCTGCACTCCGAGCTGCTGCGCTGCGAACGTCACAAGCGCCCGCTCGCCGTGTTGATGCTCGACGTCGACTTCTTCAAGCGGGTGAACGACTCGATGGGGCACCCGGCCGGTGACGAGCTGCTGCGCCGGCTGGCCGAGGTGCTGAGCCGCGATCTGCGCGCGACCGATCTCATCTCTCGCTACGGCGGCGAGGAGTTCGCGGTGCTGCTCCCCGAGACCACGAAGGCCGAGGCGATGCAGGTGGCCGAGCGCATGCGGGAAGCGGTCGAGCAGAAGATCAACGAGACCCGGGCGTGGACGCAGACGATCACCGTGAGCATCGGCGTCGCCACCTTCCCCGAAGACGGGAAGACGGCCGAGGTGGTGCTCGACGCGGCCGATCAGGCCCTCTACGTCGCCAAACGGCAGGGCAGAAACCGCGTCGTGGGAGCGAAGGCCGCGTGAGAGCGCTCTGGCTTCTTCTGCTGCTGACGGCGTGTCCCGAGGCCCTCGCGCCTCCGCGCCCCATGCCCCGGAAGACCACCGACCACGTCGCGCTCTTCTCGCCACCCGCTGGCTTCACGAAGCTGCGGCTGTTGGTACCGCCAGTGCTCGCGCGCGAATCGGTCGAGAAGGCGTACGCGAAGCTCGACGAGTACCTCGCCCGACAGCTGGGCGTGCCGGTCGAGTTGGTGATCGGTGAGAGCTACGACGACGTCGTCTCGCGAACGGCTGCGAACGACTTCGACGCGGTCATGCTCAGCCCGTACACCTACGCGCTCGCGATGGAGAAGCAGCGCCTGCCGTGTCTCGTGCAGATGATCGGCGACGGCTCAGCGACGGCAGCCGGGTACATCGTCGTTCGTGAGGACAGCCCCATTCGCAGCGTCGCGGATCTTCCGGGCGTGAGATTCGGCTTCGTCGACCGGGCGTCGACCTCCGGCTACATCTACGCGGTGAAGGTGCTCCGCGACAACGGCATCGACCCCCGCAAGCACCTCGGCTCGATGGAGTTCCTCGGCAACCACGAAGCCGTGCTCCAGGCGATCCTCGACGGGCGCATCGAGGCCGGCGCCACGTACCAGGGCTCGCTCACGGCGATGCGCCGCTCGAAAGACGTCGACCCGCTCTCGTTCCGCATCATCGCGAAGACCGAACGCACGCCGCGCGACATTCTCTGTGTGCGTGCCGACCTGCCCGAGGTGGTGCGCACGGAGCTGCAGCGGCTGCTGCTGGTGCTGACGGTTCGTGATCGGGTGGGCCGCGAGATCCTCGCGCCGATGAGCGTGAACGGGTTTCAGCCACCCGATGACGCGGCCTACGACGGCGTGCGCAAGGTGGCCGCAGAAGTGCGTGCCTGGGATGAGCAGCGCTGAGCCGCTGGCGGTGACGTGGGGCGCCGAGCCCACGCCCGCGTTGAAGGAAGACGCGCGCCGGGTCGCTCGCGAGTGGCAGCTGCCGTTGTACGAGCGCCCGTGGAAGCGCGGTCTGGTTCGTCAGCTCGGCGTGGTGGCCTCGGTGTTCCTCGTGCGCAGCGGGCGCGGGTGGCACCTGATCGACTCCGAAGGTGAGCTCGGCGTGAGCCCCGGCCTCGCGATGCTGCGCCTCAAGCGGCTCGCGGCTGGAGCTCAGAGCCCCGACCAGCTCGTGCAGCTCGCCGGGCTCGTTCGCGGTGAGATCGTGATCGACGCAACGCTCGGGCTGGGCGCCGATGCGCGGGTGATGGCGAGCACGCTGGGGCCGACGGGCAGGGTGATCGGGCTCGAGGCGTCGAAGGCGCTCGCCGTGTTGATGGCCGAGGGGCTGAAGCTCGAGACGCCATGGCCCGACAGCGCGCCGATCGTGGTCCACCACTCGACCGCGCACGCGTTCCTGAAAGCGCAGCCGGCGAAGAGCGTCGACGTCGTCGTGTTCGACCCGATGTTCGAGCGCACGAAGGCCTCGTCTCCAGCCTTCGCCGAGCTGCGTCGCTTCGCCGAGATGACACCGCTCGAGCGCGCCACGGTCGACGAGGCGAAGCGGGTGGCGAGACGGCTCGTGCTGATGAAGAGCTCGGAGCCCGAGGTGTTTCCGCCGCTGGGCCTCGAGCCGCTCAGCCCTTCGCGCAACGCCATCGTTTTCTGGGGCCGCGCCCTCGTGCCGCGGTGAAATTCCGTCTCGGCGGCGCGTGGAACCCAGCGAATCGCCGTGCAGTGAGAAGGCACGTCGTGTGCTTTGACGCGCTCCATGGTTCGCCTCGTGATGCCCTTGATCGTGATCGCCTCGGTCGCTGCGGCGCAGAGTGCTGAGACGCCCGAGCTCGTCACACCTCCGCCGCCTCCCCAGGAGGCACCGGCGCTGGCCGATCGCACCGCGACGAAGGAGCGCTTCAGCCGGTTCTCTGCCGGCCGTGGTGGGCCGCTCTTCGCATTCTCCGAGGGGCTCGACGGGCTCATCTTGTCCGGCCTCGCGGGCGCGGGCACGGCGACGGGTGGTCGACTGGGCACGAGCGGCGCCTTCATCGGAGCGCTCGCGGGCGGCGTAGCGTTCGGCGCGGGCGCTGCGATTCTTCAGTACCTGCACCCGATCGGTCTTGCGTCGGCGGGCACCATGTCGCTGGGCCTCGGCGTCGGCGCGCTCGCCGGCTTCGGCATCGCGACCGCGGCGTTCGTCGGCTCGTTCACGGTGGCGAGCCTGCTGGCGCTGGCGGTTTCACAGGTGGGCATGCTGGTTCCGCTGATCGCGCTGTGGAGCGTCGACGATATTCCAGGTGAAGACCTCGCGCTCATGGGCATGACCTCGACCTACGCGTTCGTGCTGACCGCGTTGACGAGCTTTCTCTTCACGACGATTCCGTCGTCGACCCGAACCGCGGCGGTGTTGATCGCCCCCGCGATCGGCATGGCGCTCGGCAGCCTGTGGGCCCACGCGGTCGATCTTGGCTCGGGCCGGGTGCTCAAGCTGACCGCGCTGCCCCTCGGCGTCGGCCTGCTCACCTTCGTGCTCGGCGCCTTCCTCACGCAGCTCAACCTGCCGATCATGTCGGCCGCCACGTTGCTCACCACCGTCACCACGTTCGGGCTCACGTACTTCCTCACTGCGGATGATCCGGTCGGCCCTGCGCCGGCCGTTTCGTTGTCGCCCACGCTCTCGATGGTGACGGTTGGGTCACGAAACGAAGCGATGGCCGTCGGACCCGCGCTGGTCGGTCGCTTCTGAAGTGCGGAGCGGGCCGGGACACGGTTAGGAGTGTGGCGCGATGTCAGCGCCTGCTTCCGAGTCCCGGTTCGTCGTTCCCGCGCTGGCCGCCGTCTATGTGATCTGGGGCTCGACGTACCTCGCGATGCGAATCGCGGTCGAAGCGCTGCCTCCGTTCATGATGGCGAGCGTTCGGTTCGTGCTGGTCGGCGTGGTGCTGCTCACGTTCCTGAAGGCGCGGGGCGCTGCGTGGCCGACACCGAAGGAGTGGCTGCTCTCGACTCCCGTCGGCGTGCTCATGTTCGTGCTCGGCAACGGCACCGTCGCGCTGGCCGAGAAGCACATCTCGTCGGGCATCGCGGCGGTCGTCTGCGGCACCATGCCGTTGTGCGCTGCGGCCATGGGCCCGCTGTTCGGTGAGCGCGCGACGCCCCGTGAGTGGGTCGGGTTGATCGCCGGCTTCGCTGGTGTCGCGGTGCTGGGCTTCGGGAGCGAGCTGCGCGCCGAGCCGTTCTACGCCGCCATTCTCTGTGTCGCGCCCGTCGCCTGGGCGGCGGGGTCGATGCTGTCGCGCAAGCTGCCGTTGCCGAAGGGGCTCATGTCGGCCGCGACGCAGATGATCACGGGCGGCGCTGCGATGGCCTTCGTCAGCCTCGCGGCGGGTGAGCGCGTGCCCGAGCACATTCCCATGAAGGTCGCGCTCTCGTGGGTCTACCTCTGCGTCTTCGGCTCGCTGGTCGCGTACTCGGCGTACACGTACCTGCTGCGCGCGACGCGTCCTGCGGTGGCCACCAGCTACTCGTACGTGAACCCGGCGATCGCCGTCGCCATGGGCGCGCTGCTCGGTAACGAAGCGGTGGGCCCAGAGGTGATCGTCGCGGTGGTGTTGATCGTCGGCGCGACCGCGATGGTCGTCACGGGGCGGACGCCTTCACTCCCCGTGACTCGATCATCTTCACCCAGTTGACGCCGAGCTTCTTGCGGTTGCCCTCGACGAGGAACGCGGGAATCGACCCACCGGGATCGGTGAAGACCACATAGGTGAGCTTCGTCTTGCCGCCCTCGACCGGCTCGAACAGCCAGTACCCGCGCAGCTTGTTCACCCGCACCCAACCGTCGGGAGACTTCGGCCCGAGCTCGTTTGCCGCCTCGAACGTCATGCGACAGTTGGCGCCCTCGACGAGGCGTCTCGCGCGCACCACGTAGTCGCGGTTGCTCACGATGGGCGGGGTGATCTGCTCGTAGGTGACGCGCTCGTCGGCTGACTCCTGCACGATCGTGCGCGCCTTCAGATCGGGCTCCTTCGGGTCGAACTTGCCGTCTCCGAAGGCCGCGTCGCAGAGCGAGCGGGGCGTCTTGTCGGTCAGCGTGGTGAACCGCAGCTCGACGAACTTCGAGGCCGGCATGGAGCGCTGCTCGATCGTGACGCCGTCGGTCTCCGAGACCTTCTCGTACTCGGCGTCGGCCGCGAGAATCGAAACGAGGAGAAGTGAGATCATCGTGGGAGCGCCTTTGGGGTCTGCAGCTTCTTCGTCTGATCGCCCATGATCGAGATCGTCGCTCGGCGCGTGAGCACCTTGCGCATGAAGAACGAGGCGACGCGGTTGAACACGCCAGGGATCATCGTCGGCCCGCCGCCGAGGCTGTCGAGCGCTTCAGTGACGACCTGGGCCGGCTCGAGCATGCCGGGCGCGCCGCCAGGAGCCGCCTTCAGCAGATTCGGCGTCTTCGTCGCGCCGGCGCAGACCGACAGCACATCGACGCCGCTGGATTTCAGCTCGAACCAGAGCCCCTCGGCGAAGGCGAGGTTGAAGGCCTTGGTCGCTCCGTAGGTGGTGACGAAAGGAGAGCCTTGAAACGCGGTGAGCGACGAGAGCAGCACTACGCCGCCACGCCCACGCGCCGCCATCTTCGCGCCGTAGTGGTGCGAGAACGCGATCGGTCCACGCACGTTCACGTCGATGGCCTTCAGGTTCTCGGCGACCGTCTGGCTGAGGAAGGGGCCGACCGGCGAGAGCGCGGCGTTGTAGACGACGAGCCCGATCTCGAGGCCCTCGGTGGCCTTCGACACCTCGTCGACCGCGGAAGCGCTGGAGAGATCGGCCGTCACGCACCGAACCTCACGCTTCATCTCGGCGACGATGGCCTGCTTCACCGCCTCGAGCGCCTCAGCGCGTCGCGCGACCAGCACCACGTCGAGGCCGCGCTGCGCGAGCTGCTTGCCGAACTCGGCGCCCATGCCTTCCGAGGCGCCGCAGACGAGGGCCCAGCGCCCGTACTGCTCGGTGAAAGTGGCCATGGCTCAGTACGGCTTCTGGCCGACGTAGTTGCCGGGCGGCGAGTAGTTGCACGCCGTGAGGAACCAGGCTCCGCCTCCGAATGGAGAACCCGTCGTGCAGCGCGTCGTGGCACAGCCGATCTTCACGCTGCTGCGCCAGACGACCTGCGTGTAGTGGCCGCAGACATTGGAGCAGCCGTTCGTCGCGTACGTGTAGAACTGCTTCTCGCTGTCCCAGCTGTCGACGACCTCGGTCGGAGTCGGCTCGTTCGTGCCCGCGTACAGGTTCTCTCCGTACTGGTTCTGCTGACGGTGGCTGAAGATGCAGCGATCGGCGCCGGCCTTCGCGAACGCGGCAGTCGCCGTGTCCCACGAGACGGCTGGAAGTGCAGGGTTCGGAGCAGGCGTGGCTCGGCGGCGCGCGGCATTGTGGGCGTTGACGAACTCCTGGTCGGCCGTCGCTGCCCCGCCACCCGTCGCGCCCGCCGCCGTTCCGCCACCAGACGCAGCGCCTCCGCCGACATCGAGCGGGGCGTTGGGGTCGAGCTCACAGGTGCTCTTCGCTCCGCACAGCTGGTTCGACGCGCAGGCGAAGCAGGTGAAGCCGCCGGAACCGCAGGCCGTTTTCTTCACGCCAGACTGACAGCTGCCGGTGGAGTCACAACAGCCCAGACAGTTCTTCGGACTGCAGTCGCCGACCACGGAAGCGGGGGAACAGCCGAGAAAGAGAAGGCCGATCAGGGTTGCGCGAGTCACCATCTCCTTCGGGCATAGCACGCCTTCGTGAGGCGTCTTGTCGGCCCGACCGCAACCTTTCCGGGGCTTGGTGGTTCAATGCCGGCACATGCGAGCTCTTTGGATTGCGGTGGTGATTCTTGGTGGCTGCGGGGCTCCGTCAGGACCAGACGCGGGCTCGGCGGCGGGCGGATCGCCCACAGCGGGTGGTTCAGCGACAGCGGGCGGCTCAGCGACAGCGGGTGGTTCAGCGACAGCGGGTGGTTCAGCGACAGCGGGCGGCTCAGCGACAGCGGGCGGCTCAGCGATCGCAGGCGGGTCGGCCACGGCAGGTGGGAGCCCGGGCCTCGCGGCCGGCTCCGTGACGGTCCGATCGCTGCTCGGGTTCTCCGACCGCCCGTACGAGGTACACGTTCCCTCGAACTACGACGGTGGTGTTCGACCTGTGTTGTTGATGCTCCACGGCGGTGGCGGCAACCGCGAGAACGGCTGGGAGATGTCCTGTCCTGGCGCGGACGCGGGCTCTCCAGAGTGTCTGGGCAACCTCGCCCTGGCCGATGGCTTCATCGTCGTGACGCCCGACGGCACACCCACAGGCTCGGGCCCGCTCCTCTCGCGCCTGCGAACGTGGAACGCGGGCGGTGGTGACGGCGGTTGGCAGTGCGTCTCGGGCCGCGCGTGCATCGACGCTGGGGTGAACGAGGCGGTGTACTTCGGGTTGCTGCTGGCCGATCTGCGGTCGGTGGTGGCCGCCGACAACCAGCGGGTCTTCGCGACCGGGCTCTCGAACGGCGCAGCGCTCAGTCATCGCCTCGCGTGTCAGCTGCCCGCGGTGCGCGCCATCGCCTCGGTCGCGGGCGGGAACCAGTTTTCGACGAACGAGGCGTGTCTGGGGCAGAAGGCGATCCTCGAGATCCACGGCACGGGTGACCCCTGCTGGAACTTCGACGGCGGCGCCGAGTCGTGCGCTGACAACAACCCGGGCATCAAGATCGCCGTGAGCGACACGATGGCGGGCTGGGCCGCGCGCAACGGCTGCCAGCAGACCCGGGCAACGCGTCAGCTCTCAGACGCTGGCACCACCGATCCCACCACCGTGCTGGAGCACACGTGGAACGGCTGCCCCGCTGGAAAAGAGGTGCAGCTGCTCGAGATCGTGAACGGCGGTCACACCTGGCCGCGAGGCGCCGAGCCGCGCATGACGTCCTCGGGCGTCGTCTCTCAGGGCATCAGCGCGAGCCGATACATGCTCGAGTTCTTCAAGGCGCACTGAGGGGACGGAACTCGGCGGTTCGGGTCGGGCGCTCGTCGACGCGTCGAAGAACGAACTCGACACCGAAGTCATCAGGAGCGGCGTTCTCGAGCAGGTGCACGTCGACTTCGTACCAGCCGCGCTCGGCAGGACAGCGGCGATGCTTCGGGTTCAGCGGGTCCCAGGATGCAAGAAAGCCCAGCCCGCACACAAGCAGCTCGCCCGAGGTGACGTGGAGCACCCAAACACTCGACGAGGCGAGCGGTCTTGCCGTTGGCCGCTCGACGATCGTGACGGTTGCGTAGCCGGGCTCCGTCACCATCACGGGAATCGCGGCGCCGGCATCAGCGACCCGATCACCTTCGTCGGTGGTCGTGTATCGCCCGAGCAGATCCATTCCCGTGACGTCGTCACCGTGAGACGCAGCCGGAGCGGAGCCTGATGAGCCGAGGCGCTTTCTTTCCTCCGCTCACCATCGCCTCGGGGAGTGTGGCGAGCGCAGGCGAAGTCGAACTGGGCAGCCGTGAAACGCGGCGAGCGTGGCCGGGTCGCAGATCGCGAAGCCCCACAGCTCGCTGAAGACCTGCTCGAAGCGAACGTTCACTTCGCCGGCTTTGGTCCGCGCAGCACCTCGTACGAGGCCTTCTTGCCGTCGATGGTCATGATCGCCGCCAGCCCATGCGCGGTGGAGCCATCATTCATCTTCCACGGCAGCGGGTTCGCCGAGCCCTGGTTCACGAACAGGGCAGGGTGCAGCTTCTTCGGCGGCAGCACCTTGCCTGCCACGTCGGTCGCTTTGCCTGCCGCCTCGAGAATGTGGCCGGTGATGCCGAACGAGATCTTCGCGCTCTGGACGATCGCGGTGAGGCGCGGGTCTCCGACGTTCTCGGCGCCGGGCACGTAGTCGAGCGCCTGCTGGCCCTTCTGTCGCATCGGCCCGTGGGTGAGCAGCACCACAGCATCGTCCGCCGCCTTCGCCGCGGCCTCGATCTGATCGATGTGTTTGTCGGCGTAGATGCAGCCGCCCGAGAGGTGCAGGAACGCCTTGTCGTGGTACCCGCCGAGGCTGACGACATCGGCGCCCTCGAAGTCGGCGCGGCGTACGAGATCCATGTTCACCAGGTTCGTCGCGCCCGTGTCCTTGCGCACCTTGGTGATGGCGTAGTTGAGCGACGCGCCGCGCTCCATGTTGCCGGCGATCACGAGCAGCGGCCGCTTCGTCGCCTGCGCGAGGTACGCGTACTGGTTCTCGAGCATCTGGGGGTCACTCGAGGTGTCTCCGCCGATCACCACCGCGTCGACGTCGGCCTTCTCGAACTCGGCGAGGAACCGCTCGACGCTCG
>JBEOKA010000107.1:0-23813 GCA_040275325.1 Myxococcaceae bacterium
GCGCTCGATGCTCAGGTCGATCTGCCCAACGGCATCATCATCGACCACTGCCTCGCCGTGCTCGAGAGCGGCCTCGACGGCAGCGCTCCCTACACGCACTACTACGCACCAAACCTCGGCAAGGTCGGCGTGCGCGGACCCGACGACTGGCTGTTCCGCCTCGTCGAGTTCCGGCCCGGCTCGCGCGGCCACTCCGAGTGACGAAACGCGTCATTCCAAATCCTGTACGGCTGCGGGGCTAGACACCCCGGCTCAAGTCGTTAGGAAGCCGTGCGGGTTTTTCAGGCAACCATTCACAGGAGCGAACGATGAAGCAGCTGATGATGGGAGTGGCTGTGTCTGCCTCGGTGGCGCTGTCTGGCTGTGCCACGCAGCACGCGGCGAAGTGGGACGAGAAGGTGACGGCGACGGGCGCGGTCGACGCGGCGGCGGCTGGTGATGCCGACTCGCTGTGGGCGCAGCGCAAGGACGAAGCCAAGCACATGGAGGCCATCGCGAAGTGGGAGGCGCTCGCGGCGACGTCTGCCGACGCGGTGCTCTACGCGAAGCTCTCGCGCGCCTGGTACTTCGCTGGTGAGCGCGCTGCCTTCGCCGACAAGAACGACAAGCGCGATGAGGCGTACCAGAAGGGCCTCGACTGGGCGACGAAGTCGCTGAAGCTGTCGGCGCCCGAGTTCGCCAAGTCGATGGCCGAGGGCAAGTCGCACGCCGAGTCCATCGTGAAGGCTCCGAAGGAGTCGGTCGACGCGATGTACTGGTACGCGTCGAACCTCGGGAAGTGGGCCGCCGCGAAGGGCTTCGCCACGCGCCTTCGCTACAAGGACGACATCAAGGCCACCATCGACCACGTGAAGTCCTTCGACGAGAAGTACTTCTTCGCGGCGCCGTGGCGGTACCTGGGCGGCTACGAGGCGCAGACGGCCGGCCTCGCCGGTGGCTCGCTCGACAAGAGCGAAGAGAACTTCAAGAAGGCCGTCGAGCTCGCGCCGACGTACCTCGGCACGAAGGTGCTCTGGGCCGACTACCTCTGCGTGAAGCGCCAGGACAAGGCGACCTTCGAGAAGCTGCTCAAAGACGTGGTGGCTGCCAACCCCGCCGCCGAGCCCGACATCGAGGCCGAGAACACGCTCGAGCAGGAGAAGGCCAAGAAGCTGCTCTCGCAGATCGACGAGAAGTTCTGAGTCACCCTCGAGCGCTTCGGTCGTTGAAGTTCGGCCGGAGCGCTCCGTTCTTCTTTCAGCACACCCTCGCGGGGACACGTGTGTCTTCGCCTACGGAGGTCTTCGTGAAGCGTCTGTTCTCTCTCGTCGTCTGTTCGCTGCTCGTCTCGGTCACGGCGTTCGCCGAAGACCCGAAGCTGGTCATGAAGGTGGGCTCGGTCGCGCCCGAAGGCACGCCCTGGTCTGACTGGCTCGACGGCGTGAAGGCCCGCCTCGAGAAGGACTCGGGCAACCGCGTGAAGCTGAAGCTCTTCCTCGGCGGCAAGCTGGGCGGCGAGAAGGAGATGGCCGAAGAGACGCGCAACGGCAACCTCGGCATGTTCGGCGGGTCGGCCGGAGCGCTCGCCACCTACGTGCCCGAGCTCGCCGGCATCGAGCTGCCATACCTGTACGCGAGCGACGCCGAGGCCGACTACGTGCTCGACAAGATTCGCCCGCAGGTCAGCAAGCTGCTCGAGGCCAAGGGCTTCGTGATGGTGATGTGGGGCGAGAACGGCTGGCACGGCTACGGCATCAAGGGAAAGTGCGTCGAGAAGCCCGAGGACATGAAGGGCCTCAAGATGCGCGCGCAGGAGTCGTACGTGCACATGGAGACATACAAGGCCTTCGGCGCCGCTCCCGTCGAGATGTCGACGCCCGAGGTGCTCGGCGCGCTGCAGACCGGCACGGTCGACGGCTACTCGAACAGCCCGCTGCTGTCGCAGGCGACCAGTTGGTACAAGGGCGTCACCCACTACACGTACACGAAGCACATCTACCAGCCGGCCCTCATCGTCATCTCGAAGAAGGTGTTCGACGCGCAGCCTGAGGACTTGAAGAAGATCCTCCTCGACCGCAGCGACGAGCGCTCGGGCATCTCGGGCGTGCGCGCGCTCACCGACCCGCTGCTCGACAACTTCACGGCCGCCAAGAAGACGGTCTGCAAGCTGACGCCCGAGCAGACGAAGCCGTGGGTCGAGAAGGCCAAGCCGGTGTGGGACATCTACTCGAAGAAGAGCCCGGGCAACAAAGCGCTGCTCGACGCGATTCTCGCCGCGAAGAAGGACTTCGCCGCCGGGAAGAAGTGACGAAGTCGTCTTCCTGAAGTTCCGCGCCGGTCGAGCTCACCCTCGGCCGGCGTCGTCGTTTCCTGCTGGAGAACCCCCGTGAACTCGCTCCGCAAATCCATCGATCGTCTCGATGACCTGGTGCTCGCCATTGAGCGCGTGCTGCTGCTGGTCACCCTCTCGTTGATGACGGTGCTTGTGACGCTCGACGTCGTGCAGCGCACCTTCTCGCGGCCGGTGTCGAAGACGGCGACGCTGATTCTGGGCTTCATGTCGGCGCCCTCGGCCGAGACGCAGAAGCTGGTCATCGAGACCGTGGGGCCGTGGGTCTTCAACCTGGGCTCGCTGTTGCTGGTCATTCTCGCGACGCACTCGGCGCGCGCCATCAAGGCCGAGAAGCTGTCGAAGCCGCTCCCGTCGTTTCCGCCGTCGATTGGCATCGGCCTCGCCGTGTGGGCCGGCCTCGCGGGCTTCGTGCAAGGGCTGCTGCACTTCTTTCCCTCGAGCCTTCCCGGCGCGCAGAAGTTCTCACTGGGCCTCATGTTGTGGAGCGGCATGCTCGGCGCCTCGATCGCGACCCGCCAGCGCCGGCACATCGTTCTCGACACGGTGAAGAAGTCGCTCGACGCGAAGATGGGCAACGTCTTCTCGCTCATCGGCGGCGTGGTGACGTTCGGCTTCTGCGCGCTGCTCACGGTGCTCGCGCTCATTCAGCTGCAGGGTGAGTACGTGCTGTGGCGCGATGGTGATGGTGTTGGCGTGTTCGACGCGCTGCCGATTCCGCGCTGGCTGGTGACGCTCGCGCTGCCCGTGACGTTCGGCACCATGGCGTTCCGCTTCCTCGGCGCCGGCATTCGCGACTTCGTGTGGGGCCCGCCGGTCGGTGGCGTCGATGCCCACGGCGTCGACATGGACCAGCTCGCCAAAGAGGCCGAGCAGGTCGCCGTCGCGAAGGAAGGGGCCTGAGCGATGGACTTCTCGTTGCCGAAGATCCTCGCGTTCCTCGCGGTCGCCGCGCTCGCGGTGCTCGCCTACCGACAGCGCAAGAAGGGCCTCATCATCTGGCTGTCGATTCTCACCGGGCTGTTCGTCTTCACCGGCCAGGTCGGCTTCCTCGTCTTCGCGATCATTCTGTCGTCGCTGCTGCTCGGCCTGCCCCTGTTCGCGCTCATGGGCGGCATAGGCATCATGTGCATCGCGCTGCTCACGAGTGACGATCTGCCCGTCGCCGTGCGCAAGGTGCTCGAGCTCGCGGGCAAAGAGGTGCTGCTGGCGATTCCGTTCTTCGTCGTCGCCGGAGAGTTGATGACGCAGGGCACGCTCGCCCGCCGGCTCATCGACTTCATGCGCGCCGCCTTCGGGTGGATTCCGGGCGGCCTCGCGGTCTCGGCGGTCGCGGGCTGTGTCTTCTTCGCGGCGATCTCGGGCTCGTCACCCGTCACCGTCGTGGCCATCGGCAGCATCATGGTGCCGGCGCTGGTGAAGGCGAAGTACCCGAAGGACTTCTCGGTGGGCCTGCTCACCACCGCGGGCTCGCTCGGCATTCTGATTCCGCCGTCGATTCCGATGATCATCTATTCGATCATGGTGTCGGGCTCGACGCCGGTCGACCCGACGGAGTTGTTCGTCGCCGGCATCGTGCCCGGCCTCTTCATCGGCGCACTGCTCGCCATCTATTCGGTGACGCAGGGCGTGCGGTTCAAGATTCCCCGCGAGCCGTTCTCGAAGGAGCGGCTGTGGAACGCGACGCGTGAGGGCTTCTGGTCGCTGATGCTGCCCGTCATCATTCTCGGCGGCATCTACACGGGCATCTTCACCGCCACCGAAGCGTCGGCCGTGTCGGTCGTCTACGCGCTCGCCGTCGAGGTCTTCATTCACGGAGAGATGGATCGGAAGAAGCTGCTCTCGGTCGCCGAGAACTCGATGACGGTGATGGGCTCGCTGCTCGTCATCATCGCGCTCGCGCTCACGCTCAACTACGTGCTCGTCGATCAGGAAGTGCCCGAGCAGATGGTCGCGCTGCTCAAGGCGCAGAACCTGTCGAAGGTGGGCTTCCTCGTCTTCGTGAACATTTTGCTGCTCATCGTCGGCATGTTCATGGACATCATGAGCGCGATTCTCATCATCGCGCCGATGCTCGCTCCGATGGCCGCGGCCGTCGGCGTCGACCCGATTCACATGGGCATCATCTTCATCGTGAACCTCGAGATCGGGTACCTCACGCCGCCCGTCGGCTTGAACCTGTTCGTGAGCTCGACATTGTTCAAAGAGAGCATTGGGTTCGTGATTCGGGCCGTGGTGCCGACGCTGGTCATCATGCTCGTCGCGCTTGGTGTCGTCTCGTACGTGCCCGAGATGTCGACGGGCCTGGTGTTCGCGCTCCGCAACGAAGCGAAGGTCGAAGCGCCGCTCCCGACGACGCCCACGCCGAACACGCCGGTCGAGCCGAACAAGCCCCCTGAAGGCGACGCGCCCGAGAAGTCGCTGCAGGACCTGATGCGCGAGGCGAAGGACAAGGCCGACGGTGGAGAAGCGACGGCGCCCGCACCCGAGAAGTCGCTGCAGGACCTGATGCGTGAAGCGAAGGAGAAAGCTGCGCAGGAAGCTCCGCCCGCCGAGCCGCCACGCGAGAAGACGCTTCAGGAGTTGATGCAGGAGGCGAAGCAGAAGCCCGCCACCGAGTGATCAGCTCTTCTCGAGCTCCCAGGCCGACACCTTGAAGCCGGCCTGCTTGAAGAGCTCACCTTCGGCGCCCGCGTCGCTCGGCAGCGAGATGGCGATCACCTGACAGCCGCGCGACTTCAGGTACGCCTCCGACTCCTTGAGCAGGCGTTCACCGATGCCCTGCGACTTCCATCCGGGCGCGACCGAGAGTGTCAGCACCCGGCCCAGCGTCTGCCCCGTGAGGGGATGTGGGCCCATCACGCGCGCGACCGCCGCGCCGATAGCCCGCCCGTCGTAGTCGGCCACCAGCAACCCTTCGGGCTCCTCCGACAGGCTCGACTCCAGCATCGTGCGAAACGTCTCGATCCACCGCGTGCGCGCGGGAAACCGCTTCGCTGTCTCGAGCTCGAGCGTCTCGAGCACCGGCAAGTCAGACACCTTCACCCGGCGAACGACCAACGGCATGGCTGCGTCACTCCTCGACGGTGAGCTTCTTGAAGGTGTCGAGCACCGCCTGCGACGCGCGCGAGAGGTACTTGCCCTTGCGCACCAGAATGCCGATGGGCCGCGTGAACGTGCCCTCGGCGAACGGCTTCGCGACGACCGTGCCCTGGGTGACCTCTTGATACACCGTCGGCTGTGGCAGCACCGAGATGCCCAGGCCCAGCTCGACCGCGCGCTTGATGGTCTCGACGTTGTCGAGCTCCATCGCGATGTTCAGCTCGAGGCCCTTGTCGCGGAACAGCTTGTCGATGCCCTTGCGTGACGGCGCTTCGCGATCGAACGAGATGAACGGCAGGCCGGCGACGGCGCTCAGCGAGATCTTCGCCTTCGACGCGAGCGGGTGGTTCGGCGGCAGCACGACGGCCAGCTTGTCTTCACGGAAGGGAATGATGTCGACGCCCGCGCGCTGCTGGGGGTACGCGACGAGGCCCAGGTCGGCCGCGCCGAGGATCACGTCGTCGTAGACCTGATCAGAGCGGCGGTAGTTGAGGCGCAGGTTCACCTTCGGGTGCGAGCGCAGCAGCTCTCGCTGCACGTTCGACAGCTCGTGCAACCCGACCGAGTAGATCGCCGACACGTTGCACGTGCCCGAGATGTCCATCGCCTGCTCGCGAATCTCGCCCTCGACCTCGGCGAAGCGCGCCAGAATCTCTTTGCACCCGCGGAACAGCCGCTCACCCGCCGGCGTCGGCGTCACCTGCCGCGCGCTGCGTGAGAGGAGCCGCTGCTCGTAGCGCGTCTCGAGCGCACGAATCTGTTGGCTCACCGCGCTCTGCGTCACGTGGTTGAGCTGCGCCGCGCGCGAGAACGAACCCGTCTCGACGACGTCGACGAACATCTTGAGCGACTCCAACTGCATTGAGCACCTCGGCCTTTCGGGTCGTGCGGACGTAACGGCGTGGGCGCATTAGCGCAACTCACGTGTTCTGCGATTCGAGAAAGTGAACGTTGAGGCTGGGGCCTACATCACCCACTGCAGTGCCACTGAACCGCCCAGGTACTGATCAGTGGCCGACGGCGCGGTGAAGCGCGCGCCTTCTTCGGGGTTGAGCGTCAGGAAATAGCGAGTCCAGTCGAAGGAAGCCCGCAGATGCAGGTTGTCGACGAGCTCGACCGACACGCCCGCGCCCGCGTCGACGCCGAAGCCGCGCGCCCGCTTGAAGTACGCGTCGGTGCCCAGCTCTCCCGTCGAGACGAGGAAGGTGAAGCCGCCCATCGCGTCGAGACCGACGGGCCCGAGCTTGACCAGACGCACGCCGAGAGCACCGCGAGGGCCCGCGAACGCGACGCTGGGAATGTTGGGGCGCGCGGTGCCGTCGTTCGCCGCGACGGGGTCGATCGAGAAGCGCTGCAGCGAGGCGCCGGCGAGGGCTTCGATCGAGAACACCGAGCCGAACGGTTGGCGAAACGCGGCGCTGATGCGGTAGCGATCGGCGCGGGTGCCGAACTTCGACGTGTCCTGTTTCGATGAGACGCCGACCGCGATGTCACCCGCGAACGCGACGCCGAGGTTGGCCAGCACGCCCGAGGTGACGTGGGCGCCGGGGTACCAGGTCGCGTCGAGCGCCACGGCGGGTGCGAAGCCGAGGCCGTACTTCGCCAGCGCCTGCTCAGGGTCTCCGGCCCAGGTGAGCGAACGGCCGAAGCCGCGAAAGCCGAGGCCCACACGCAGCGCCGGGAGTGGAGACGGCGTCGACGGCTCGTTCGTCGACGACGAGATGCTGGGCGCGCTCGACGTCGAGCTGCTGCTCGTGACCTCTGTCTTCGGCGCCTCGGTCTTCGTTGCGACCTCGGTCTTCTTCGCCGGCTCGGTCTTCGTCTCGGTGACCTTGGGCTCCGTCTTCGCCGGTTCGGTCTTCGTCGGCTCAGCCTGAGCGCCCCCTTCGGCCGGCGGTGCCTGACCAGTCGCGCAGGCGAGCACGATGGGCCCTGCGACGTTCTTCGGCAGGGCCTTGAGTGGCTTTCGTGCAGCCGCGCGGAACACCTGGTTCTCGAGCGGCGTGCCGTCGGCGCCGTTGAGCACGGTAATCGACCATGAGTCGCCCGCCGACCGCGCGAGCACGACGGCGATCGCCTTCGCGGGCACCGTCACCGAGCGCACCTCCTTCGCGGTCGGCGAGTCCGAGATCGCGTTGGTGTTGATGGTGACCGAGAAGCGCGAGCTCAACGTGCTCTGAAGCAGACGCGCCATCGCGGGCGGCGCATCGACGACGACGGCCTGCTTTCCAGAACCAGACTTCGCAGCAGCAGGCTTCTTCTTCGGCCCGGCGAACGCACTGGTGGCCAGAAGAATGATGAGGAGCACGCAAGCGGGGGTGCGCATGCGCGAGATAATTGCCCGACTTCGACGGCGCGTCGCGTGTTGTTCGCGTGGAAGGTGTGCCTCACTGCCACCTGCGGTGAACAGTCGGCCCTTGCGTCGCGCGCCCGGTTCGTCCTCAGCCGTCCATCGCGTCGAGGGTCGCGCGGGTGATGATCTCGAAGAGACGCTGGCCTTCGTCCGCAGACGCGTCAGCGGGAGCGCCGAAGTACGCGTCGGGTCCGCCCGCTTCGAGGAAGTTGGTCGCGCCGGCTTTGATGGCGCCGGGCAGATCGATGTTCAGCGAGGGCAGGGCGCGCCGGGCTTCGTCGTTCACCAGCTGCGGAGCCGCCGCCAGCATGAGCGAGGTCTCGTAGCTGCCCGCGTGACTGCCGCCGTGCATGAACTCGTCACCGAGCAGCGGCCCAGTCGGCTTGCGACGGTGGTCGGGCACGATGACGCGAAACGGAGCTCCTGAAGCCGCCTCCGTCGCAGCGCTGTGCACGACCTTGAAGTGCGCGGGCTCGAGGTGGTGGTTGATGACGCAGACGCGCGTGAAGCCGGCGCTCCCGATGCCGCGAATCACGTTCACCAGCATCGCCTTCGCGGTCTCGGCGACGAGGCTCACGGTGCCGGCGAAGGGCGCGGCGAAGTCGGTGAGCGAGTACGTGACGGCGGGGAACTCCACGGTCTCGAGCACGAGGCCCACGCGCCGGCAGACCTCCTGCGCGATGACGACATCGACGTTGAGCGGCAGGTGCGGGCCGTGCGCCTCCGTGGATCCGATGGGCAACAACGCCCACGCGTTTGAGGTGGCGAGCGCCTTCACGCGAGGCCAGGGCAGGTGCGCTGCGAGGTGGTTCATGAGTCTTCGTCTCTCCGCTTCACCGCGGGACGGCTGCCGCTGCTCTTCACGGCAGGTCTTCCGGCTGAGCTCTTCACGGCGGGTCTTCCAGGCGAGCTCTTCGAGACGGCGGGTCTGCCGGGGCTGCTCGTTCTCGCCACCGCGGGCCTTCCCGAGTTGGTGGTGCGTGGCTTCGGTGCAGGCGGCGGTTCGGCGATCGTCGAGTCGCCTTCGTCCTCTTCATCCGGCGCGTCGTACTTGCGCGGGGCTTCACCGAGCCCGTCACGCCAGCTGCCCAGCTTCTGGGCGTCGGCTTCGGCCTTCTTCAGGTTCTCTTCGTGCTCCTTCTCGCGCGCCTTCTTCGCGCCGAACTGGCCGTAGACCCAGACCGCGAGAATCAGCACCACGCCGGGAGACGACCACCACACGACGCGCTCGGGGCCCGCGAGCAGCTGATCAGGCGCCCAGCCGCGATCTCTCGAGCCGACGGCCAGCCATGGAGAGCGCTCCTCTTCGACCCGCTGTGCCGCCTTCGAGACCAGCTCTGCCTTGCGCGCGAAGTCGGGGTTCAGCTTGAAGCCTCGTTCATCGAAGCGCCATCGCAGCCGTTCGGTGTGGGTCGCGAGGTCTTTGTTCTCTGGGATCAGCCGCGCCGCTTCGAGCACGTGCCCGAACGCGGCCTCGAGCTGCGGCTGCGTGCACTTGCGCCCATCGTCGACACCCAGCAACGACAGCGCCTGCGCGTAGTGCTCGGCGGCCTGGTACTCGGGTGACTCCCAATACGTCTTCCAGATGTAGCCGAAGACGGCGAGGGCATAGACCGCGAGCACGACGAAGAGGCCCCACGGCACGGGGAACTTCGCGCGGGGCGGCTTCTTCGGCGCAGCTGGGCGGTACTCGTGAACGGCCATGGGGCTCGAAGGGAGTGTACAACCACGTCATGTCGTTCTCTGCCATGCCGGTGCTCTCGCCCGGCTCCCGTCTCGGAGTGGTGGCGCCGTCAGGGCCGTTCGATCGCGAGAAGTTCGAGAAGGGCCTCGCGGTGCTGGCTGGGCGCTATCGCGTCGAGGTCGCTCCCGAGGCGGGTGAGTCGTTTCGCTACCTCGCAGGGCCTGACGAGTCGCGGGCTCGTTCGCTGCAGCGCTGCCTCGACGATGCCGAGGTCGGCGCGATCATCGCCGCCCGCGGTGGGTACGGCGCAATGCGGTTGCTCGAGGTGCTGAACCCGAAGCGCGCGGCGACGGTGGTCGGCTTCTCCGATGTGACGGCGCTGCACCTCGCGTGGCAGGCCCGTCGATGGCGCTCGGTGCACGGGCCCGTCGTGACGCAGCTGGGCGCGCAGCCCGCCGATGTCGTCACGCGAACGTTCGACCTGCTCGAGGGCCGGCGCGTCGCTCCGTTGATGGGGACGGACACCGTGGCTGCGGGTCAGGCCGAGGGTCCACTCATTGGTGGAAACCTGTCGTTGCTGGCGAGCCTCGTCGGCTCCCGGTTCATGCCTTCACTGTCGGGCGCGGTGCTGCTGCTCGAAGACATCGGCGAGCGCCCGTATCGAATCGATCGCATGTGGATGCACCTGAAGCTCGCGGGCGCGCTCGAAGGCGTCGCTGGCGTCGTGCTCGGCGAGTTCACCGACTGCGAAGAGAAGGGCGCGAACTTCACGAGTGCGCAGGTTCTCTCGGAGCTGACGGGCTCGCTCTCGGTTCCCGTGCTCGCGGGCCTGCCCATCGGTCACGGCGCGGTGAATCAGCCGGTCGTGCTCGGAGCGCGCGTGCGCCTCGACGCGACGAACAAGCGACTCGAGTGCCTCGAGGGGCTCGCGTGAAGTCGCTCGACGACCTGCTGTCTCGTGGCGTGAACGATCGCGTGTTCTCTCAGGCGCGCGCGGTCGTCCGTTCGAAGGGACAGGTCGTCTACGAAGGCGGCAACGCGTCGGCGGAGTCGGTCTTCGATCTCGCGTCGGTGACGAAGGTGATGAGCACCACCACGCTGCTCTGTCGCCTCGCTGCACGTGGAGCCCTCGACCTCAGGGCGCCGGTTCGCTCCATCTTGCCGACGGCTCGTGTCGAGGCCACCGTCGCCGATCTCGCGTTTCATCGGTCGGGCCTGCCTGCATTTCTGCCCTTCTTCGCGCAGGTGAAGAAGGAGCACCCCGAGCTGTTCGAACGACCGACTCCAGCGCTGCAGCAGCGCGTTCGTGACGAAGTGGTCGCGCGGGTGCTCGACGTCGCAGCAGAGCGCCCGCCGGGAGTTGCCGCCGTCTACAGCGATCTCGGCTTCATCGTGCTGGGCGAGGTCATCGCGGCCGTGACGAAGCGGCCGCTCGATCAGGCGTTCACTGAAGAGATCGCGGCTCCGCTGAAGCTCTCGAGTTGTTTTCGACCGCGTGCTTCGAACGTCGTCGACACGGGAGGAACACGGCCCAGAGAGCCAGCCCCCGGACAGGAGTCGATGTGGCAGTGCCCGACCTGGCCGTCACGTTCGGGCGAAGTCGACGATGACAACGCGTGGGTGATGAACGGCGTCGCAGGGCACGCGGGGCTCTTCTCGAACGCGGCCGACGTCGCGCGATTCGGTCAAGCAGTGCTCGACGGGTGGCTCGTCTCTCCGCTCGGGTGGAGCGCCGACGCTACGATGCCGGGCAGCACCCGCTCCTTCGGCTTCGACACGCCATCGGCCGAGGGCGCTTCGTGTGGTCCACGCTTCGGTCGCTCAGGTCCACGCGGCGCCATCGGTCACCTCGGCTTCACCGGCACGAGCCTGTGGATCGACTTCGATCGTGAACTGGTGGTGACGCTGCTCACCAACCGCGTCGTCTTCGGTCGCGCCAACGTTCAGATTCGGGCGTTCAGGCCGGCGTTTCACGAGGCGGTGCTCGACGCGCTGGGCTGAGGTTGTTGGAGCGCGGCACCGCGCTGCTGGAGCGTGGACGATCTCTCGATCCCGTGATGGAACCAACCGCGATGACTGACTCAGACAACGGCAACGTGCTGGCGACGATCGACCCGTCGTCCATCAAGCGCATTCACCTCGTGGGCGTCGGCGGTACGGGCATGGGCAGCTTCGCCGGCATGCTGAAGGCCGCGGGCTACGAGGTGACGGGCAGCGACGAGAACGTCTACCCGCCGATGAGCGACATGCTGCGTACGTGGGGCATTCCCGCGATGACGCCGTACAAGCCAGAGAACCTCGACGCCGCGCGCGCCGACCTTGTCATCATCGGCAACGTCATTCGCCGGGTGAACGCCGAGGCGACCTCTGCGCGTGAGCGTGGCGTGAAGCAGATGAGCTTCCCCGCGGCGCTGGGCTCGTTGTTCCTCAAGTCGCGACACTCGGTGGTGGTCGCGGGAACGCACGGGAAGACGACGACGAGCTCGCTCATGGGCCACGTGCTCGCCGCAGCCGGCAAAGATCCCACCTTCCTCGTCGGCGGCGTCACGAAGAACTACTCGGGGAACTACCGGCTCGGCCGCGGGCCGCACTTCGTCGTCGAAGGTGACGAGTACGACACGGCCTACTTCGACAAGGGCCCCAAGTTTCTTCACTACCAGCCGAAGAGCGTGATCCTCACCAGCATCGAACTCGATCACGCAGACATCTACCGCGACCTCGCGCACTACGAGTCGAGCTTCGAGAAGTTGATGGCGCTGGTGCCGGCCGATGGGCACGTGGCGGTGAGCGCGGCGTGGCCCAGCGCCGTTCGGCTCGCGCGCGCGTCGAAGGCGAAGGTGACGACCTATGACGGCCATGAAGGCGCGACCGCCGATGTCGTCGGTACGAACGTTCGGCTCGGCCCTGAAGGCGTGAGATTCGTCGTCGTCGAAAACGGCATGGCGCAGGGCGAGTTCCTCTTGCCAATGGCTGGCAGACACAACCTCGAGAACGCGCTCGGCGTGTACGCGTGCGCGCGCGGCCTCGGCCTCTCTGCCGATGAGATTCGTGGCGGCTTTGCGTCGTTCGAAGGCGTGAAGCGCCGCCAGGAGATTCGTGGAGAGCCCGCCGGTGTGCTCGTCATCGACGACTTCGCGCATCACCCGACCGCGGTGCGCGAGACCATCGCTGCGGTGAAGTCGCGGTGGCCCTCGCGAACGCTGTGGGCCGTCTTCGAGCCGCGCAGCAACACCAGCCGCCGCAACCTGCACCAGGCCGAGTACGCGAAGAGCTTCGAGGGCGCCTCGCGTGCGTCCATCAAGATCCCCGAGCGGCACGACAAGATCCCCGCGGGTGAAGAACTCGACGTGCCAAGGCTCGCGAAGGAATTGAGTGACGCGGGCATTCCTTCAGTCGCGGCGGCGACGGTGCCAGCGCTGCTCGACGAAGTGGCGGCCGGTGCCCGCCGTGGCGACCTCGTGCTGGTGATGAGCAACGGTGGCTTCGGCGGCTTCATCGACTCGCTGCTGTCGCGCCTGTCTGAGAGGGCTTCGTGATGCGTTGGTTGCTCGTGCTGACGGTGACGTCGTGTGTGCGCCTGCCGGCTCCGCCGCTGCTGGTCGAGTCCGACGGCGTGCGCCGCAGCCTCGTGCCCCGCGTCGAGGCCCAGCCGCTCGAGTTCGCCGTCACCCGCTTCCCGGGCAAGGAGCCATGGCGCCTCTCGCAGGATCGCGGCTCGGTGGTGCTCGTCGACGTCTGGGCGACGTGGTGCGAGCCGTGCCGTGACTCGCTGCCGTTCTACGACGACCTCGCTCGCCAGTTCGGGCCCCGAGGCTTGAAGGTCTACGCGATGAGCGTCGACGCTGACCCGTCGGTCATCGGCCCCTTCGTGCAGGAGCTCAAGCTGCAGCTGCCCGTGCTGCACGACCCCGAGGCGGCCGTCGCTGGTGGGGTGCTGAAGGTCTCGCAGATGCCGACCACCGTGTTGATCGACCGGCGCGGCGTGGTGCGGCGCGTGCACGAGGGCCTCAGCGACGACTTCTTCCAGCAGACGCTCACCGACGTCGAGACGCTGCTCGCAGAGCCCGCGAAGGATGAGAAGTGACTCCGGCGCAGCTGCGGCCCGTCGCAGCCGAGCTGGCTCGCGCAGCAGGAGACGTGCTTCGCGAGCGCCTCAACGAGACCCGGCGCATCGACACGAAGGCCACGGGCAACGATCTGGTCACCGATGCCGATCGCGCGGCCGAGCAGGTCGTCTTGTCGGCGCTGCGAACCCGCTTCCCCGACCACGGCGTGCTCTCGGAGGAGTCGGGCGCGGTCTCGACCGGCGGCCTCAGGTGGATCGTCGACCCCCTCGACGGCACCACGAACTACGCGCACCGCGTGCCGCACTTCTCGGTCTCGATCGCGGTCGAGGGGCCGTGGCGTGACGGGCGCGCCGTGCTCGCCGCTGCCGTCTTCGACCCGATGCGTGACGAACTCTTCTCGGCGGCGAAGGAGCAGGGCGCCACCCTGAACGGCGTCGCGCTGTCGACCAGCCACGCCACCTCGCTCGCGCAGTCGTTGCTCTGCTCCGGGTTTCCATACGACCTCCCCGCGCGCGCCGACCTCGTGCTCGGGCTCTTCGGCCGGCTCGCGGTGAAGTCGCGGGGCATGCGCCGGTTCGGCAGCGCGGCGCTCGATCTCGCCTGGCTCGCAGCCGGTCGCTACGACGGCTACTGGGAGTTTGGCCTCAAGCCGTGGGACGTGAGCGCAGGCGCGCTGCTCGTCGAAGAGGCCGGCGGCCGCATCGCGTGCATCGACGGCTCGCCCTGGTCTCCGGCGTTCGGAGACGTCGTGGCGGCGGGGCCCGAGGTGTTCGACGCGCTCTGCACCGAGACCTCGACCTTCGTTCGCGAGCGCGGCTTCTCGCCGTCGAGGTGGCAGGCGTGAGCGAGCTGGCCCGCGCAAAGGCGCTGCTCGAGCGCAACGAACTCGCCGAGGCCGAGCGTGTGCTGTGGAGCGCGATTCGCAGCGGTGACGAGCGTGCCCATGAAGCCTGGCTGCGCCTGGGCGAGCTGCACGCGGCCCGTGGCCACCTTCGCCGCGCCGTCGGCGCCTTTCGTCGCGCGCAGGAACTCGACTCACGGGGTGAGTACGCCTTCGTGCTTCACCAGGGCGTCAGCGCGCTCGGCCAGGTGCTGCATCGGATGAAGAAGCCCTTCCTTCACCCTGCCGACGAGCTGGTGCGAAACCGTCGCCTGGTGACGGGCGAAGTCGTCGCGCCCCCGCGTGAGGCCGAGTGGCTCGAGGCCGCTATGGCGTTGTTGCCCTCGTTGCCGTCCGCAGGCCGAGTGGCGCTCGAGCAGGCCATCGGCTTCGTGCGGGGCGGCGTGCTTGACGAGCCGTGGTCGGAGCAGTCGTTGTCGCGGCAGCTCGAGCTCGCCGCTGGTGAAGAGGTCAAAGCGCTCGCCGACTCGCTGCGCACGCTGCACCTCGCCTGGTACGAGACGCTGCTCGAGGTGGAGGAGCGCTGATCAGTTGATGCAGCCGAAGATGGGCGGCGACGACGTGTTGTTGTCGACGCGGCACTCGCGCACCGCCCCGGGAATGAGGCGCGCCACGACCGGCGTCGCGCCGAGCGGCAGCATCGTCGCCCACGAGAACGTCTCGGCCTGCGTCGGGCCCAGGCTTCGGGTCGTCGTGAAGCTCGTGAGCACGTTCGGGTTCGAGACCGGGTTCTCGACGAGCTCGACGCGAACGCCCGAGGGCAGGGTGGCCTCTCCGATGTTGCGCACGGTGATGCGGTAGCTGACGCCGTCGCTCACGCACGCGCCGCTCACGCTCACCACGGCGTCGGCCGCCGCGAACTCGAGCCCTGGCTGCTTGTTCTGTCTGAAGTTGTTCAGGCCGGGCACGGTCCAGTTGCGCGCGGGCCGGCGAGGCACGGTGCCGTCTTCTTCGATGTTGGTGACGGAGTACGCATGCTGGTTCCACACCCGGCGCGTCACCACCCAGTTGTCGTCAGCGCTGCCGAAGACGCGCACGCCCGAGAAGCGCGTCGACGGCGCGGCCGGGCACGCGAAGGCGTAGCCGTTCGCCACCACGATGAGATCGGCCTGCCCGTCGTTGTCGATGTCAGCCACCAGCGGGTACTCGATGAGGGTGCCCGAGGTGTTGCAGGTGGTGAACAGCTCGGTGCCCGTGGCCGAGTCGTAGACGTGCAGGTTCACCTCGTCGCCGTAGACGACCTCGACGCGCCCATCGCCGTCGAAGTCGAACAGCGTGCTGCCCGTGGCGGCCGACGAGCAGTCCTGGGTCTGGCGAATCCACAGCAGGGTCTGCGCGGCGGGTGTGATGCCGTCCATCAGCTTCTTGCCGTCGAAGACTGCGTAGCCGACGCCTCCAGCCAGCGCGACGTCGGGGAAGCCGTCTCCGTTGAAGTCTCCCAGCGTCGGAGGCCCGCCGCCGCCGATGTTCCCCGAGCTGCCGGCTGCGCAGAGTGAAGGAGACAGGGTGGCGTTGATGTCGATGCCCGAGCGCACGAGCGTGCCCTTCGTCGGCGCGCTGGGGTCGTACGTCCACACGGCCAGCGTGTGCGTCGAGGAGTTCACCGAGACGATGTCGGCACGGCCGTTCTTGTCGAGGTCTCCGATGGCGACGAAGCCCGCGGGGCCGGTGACGCGCGCGAGGAACCCGCCGTCGAGCGTGGCGATGTCTGCGGCCGAGACCAGGTCCTGCACGCCGTCTCCGTCGACGTCTGCTGCGACGGTGTTGGCGCCGAAGGGCAGCACCAGCTTGCGCGCTCCCGTTCGCCCATCGAAGACCTGCGTCTCGGTGATGACCTCGACCCGGCCGTCGCCGTCGAGATCGGCGATCGACAGCGTCGTGCAGGCGTTGCCCTGCGCGGTCCACAACACGGTGCCGTCGGTGCCACGCAACAACACCGGCCCCGTCATGCCGCAGCCGACCACCTCGTTGCCGGGCTGGCCGTCGATCTCACCCGAGGCGAGCTGACTGCCTGCGAAGATGACGCCCGCGCGGCTCCACGTCTCGCGCAGCGCACCGGTGCGCACCGTGAGCGCGTGCACCACGCCGATCTGGGTGTACGCGCCCGAGGTGAACGTCACCACCACCACGTCGGGTTGATCCTGCGCGGTGATGCGGCCGTCACAGTCATCGTCCCCAAGCTGTGTGACGATGGGCGCCATCATCACGTCGCTCGCGTACGGAGGCGTCGGGTCGCCCCACGAGTACTTCACGACCGGCCGGAAGGTCTGCGCCGACCGGGTGAAGCGACAGCTCTCGAGGCAGCTGCGCCCCGCGGCAGCGCCGGCGTCGGGCGGGCAGGTGGGCGGCAGGGAAAGACACTGGCCCTGCGCAGGCGTGGCGAGGCACGCGCCACCGTCGTTCGCGATGGGCTGGGCGTTGGCGAGATCGCAGAACTCGTTCGCGGCGCAGTCGGCGGTGTCACGGCACGCTGCTCCGGGTGCGAGACACCGCAAGAAGCTGCACGTCGTGCCTGCGCCGCAACACGCCGAGCCACAGGCCGAGTTCGCCGCGCAGCACGAGCCCCCGGCGCACACGCCGCCATCGGCGCATGGGTCGCCGTCTGCGCAGGTCACCGTGAAGCCGCCAGCCGCTCCGCCAGCCGTGGCTCCACCAGCCGCGCCTCCGCCTGTTCCTGCGTCTTGCGTTCCGCCGTCGACACCCGCGTCGGCGCCGCGCTCGCGCACCTGAATCTGGTTCGAGCACTGGCAGGCTCCGACGAAGACACAGACCACGGCGAGGAGCGTGCGCATGGCGCAGACCTTCAGCGGCGTCGGCAGACGAGTCAATGACGTGGTGACTGCGTGGACGCCGTCGCGAGGCCCTGCAGCGGCCCCTCGTCTCTGCTACTCGTCACCGGGTGATGAACGGCCCATCTGCTTGCCCGTGTGGCTCGGGAGCGACGCTCGTCGACTGCTGCGGCCCTCGTCACGATGGCTCGAAGCCCGCAGAGACCGCCGAAGCGCTCATGCGCTCGCGTTACAGCGCCTACGTGCTCGGTCTCGGCGACTACCTCGTTCGAACGAACACGCGCCCGGCTCGCGAAGGTGAAGCCGCAGAGCTGTCGGCGTGGGGCCGGGCCGTTGGTTGGGTGGGCCTCGAGGTTCGGTCCAGGGATCGCGGGGGGCCCGACGACTCCGAAGGCGTGGTGCACTTCGTCGCGCGCTTCGTCGAAGGTGGCGCGCTCGTCTCGCTCGAGGAGCGCTCGCAGTTCAGCCGGGTCGGCGGTCATTGGGCGTACGTCGACGGCCAGGCCACGACGAGTCGCGTGAAGTTGGGCAGGAACGAACCGTGCCCCTGCTCCAGCGGCAAGAAGGTGAAGCAGTGTCACTCGTGACCGAGGCCTTCCTCGAGCACCTGCGCACGAACAACTCGGCCGGTCTCGACGCCGTCTGGGGGCGCTCGGCAGCGGGAGAGCGCGCCAGGCTCGTCGCCACCATTCACGAGTTCGACGCTTCCTCAGAGGCGCATCTGTTTCTGCGCGCGCTCGTCGATGGCTCGCGGGAACTCGCTGAGCAGCAGCGCCTCGTGCAGATCGGCATCGACGCGCTGTCGGATCTCGCCTCGCGCGGCTCGTCGGATCGGGCGACGCGCCTGGCGCAGTGGGCCCGCGCTGGAGCGGTGCGAGAGGCGTTGCTGACGACCGCGGCGCAGCGGGCCGAGAAGGCCTCGAACGAGCTCGTCGAGTGGCTGGCCAGCGCTGATGACGACGCGCTCACCGACGCGCTGATCCCCGTGTTCCTCGGAGCGGTGGCCTCTCGGGATGGCTCGCGGCTCGAGCTGTTGTCGGGCCTCGCCGAGCGCTCTGGCCGGCTGAACTCGGTGAAGCCGCGCTACGAGGCGCTCAAAGCCGAGAGTCGAGGGGAGTGGCGCCGCTTCGTCGCCGCGCTCGGCCTCGAGCACGAGCCGCCCTTCTCGATGACGTGTCACTTCCGCGCGGGGGAGCCGGCCATCACGCTCTCCATCAACCCGGTTCGGCTGAACTGGTATCAGCTCACCTGGGGCCCGTTGGTGTGTGACTCCACGCGAAGAGCCGTCGAGGGCGCGCCCTTCGACACGACGGCTCCCGTGCTGCAGCTGCCGCAGCTCGTTCACGAGGCGATGACCACCCTGGGGCTCAAGGGCCGCCGCAAGCTGCACACGAGCGGTGGAGAGACGACCGAGGCCCGCTTGAACGCGTGGCTTTCGCGCTCGAGGTAGCGGCTACTTGAGCCGCTTGAGGGCTTCGCCCGCTTCGGGAACGTCGAGCTTCTGGGCGGTCTCGTAGGCCTTGCGGGCCTCGTCCTTCTTGCCCTGGTCTTCGTAGAGCTCGCCCAGCGAGAGCCAGGCGTTGCCAAACGACGGGTCGACCCGCGTCGCGCTCTTCAGCGAGTCCTCGGCCTGCTGCTTGTTGCCCTGCGCGAACTGGCACTGGCCGCGATAGAGCAGGGCGAGCGCGTGACGATCATCGCTGGTGAGGATCTCGTTCATCGTGGTGACGCAGCGGCCGGCGTTGCTGGCGGGGTCGCCGCGGAAGAGCAGGAAGCCCAGCTCGGCGCGCGCCTCGAGCAGCGACGGGTTCACCTCGACGGCCTTCTCGAGCGGCTCGAGCGCCTCGTTGGGCCGCTGCATGCGTGACTTCATCATGCCGAAGCGCATCAGCGCCTGCGCGTCGTTCGGGTCGGCCGCCATCATCTCCTTCAGCACGCCTTCAGCGTCGGCGAACCGGCCCTGGGCGGTGAAGAGATCGGCGAGCCCGAGCTTGGCGGCGCGGTTGGTCGGCTCCTCTTTGAGAATGTCGCGGAAGAGCGGCTCGGCCTGCTTCGCCACGCGCTTCTTCGTGTAGGCGCGCGCGAGATCCAGCCGCGCTTCGGTGCCGGGCTCGAGCTCGAGGCGCTTCTGAAACTGCTCCACGGCGCCATCAGCGTTGTTCTGCGCCAGATAGGCCTCACCGAGCGCGACGCGCGCCGAGGCGTCCTTGGGCATCTTGTCGGTGGCGAGCTTGAGGGTGTTCACCGCGTCGTCGACCTTGCCCAGCTGCAGGTAGGCGAGCGCCAGGCCGCGATAGGCGTCGGTGGTGCGGCGCATGTCGTTGCGCTTGAGCAGGGCCTTGAAGCCCGAGTCGGCCTTGTCCTGCGCGTCGGCGAGCTCAATGGCCTTCTTGAACGCCTCGACCGCGCGATCCTTCTTGCCCTGCTTCAGGTACAGCGTGCCGAGCTGCACGTACGGCCCGGTGCTGCTGGGCTCGAGCTTGAGCGCCGCCTCGAAGGCCTTCGTCGCGTCGGCGGGCTTGTTCAGCTTCATCAGGCTCATGCCCTGATTGAAGAAGGCCTCGGCGAACGTCGGGTCGGCCTGGCCGGCCTTCTTGAAGTACTCGAGGGCTTTCTTGGTGTCGGCCATCGCGTCCCACGCGACGCCGAGGTTGTTGAGCGCCTGCGCGTGCTTCGGCGTGATGGCCAGGGTGCGCTCGAACTCCTTCACGGCGCTCGAGGCGTTGCCCTCACGCATCAGGATGACGCCCAGGTTGTAGTGGGCCTCGGCGTCGTCGAGCGTGTCCTTGTTGACCGCGACGAGAATCTCCTTCGCCTCGCCAAACAGGCCCTTCTCTGCGAGCGCCTTGCCGAGGTTGACGCGCGCGGCGGTGAGGCCCGAGTCGAGCTCGAGCGCCTTGCGGTAGTTGACGATGGCCTCGTCGAGCCGTGACGACTTCTGCTGCGCCTCGCCGAGGTTGAAGCGCAGGTTGCCGTCGGTCGGCGCGAGCTCGATCGCCTTCGAGTAGTGCTCGATGGCGACGGCGATCTCCTCTTGCGAGCGGGCGAGCGCGCCACGCTCTGCGCGAAGGGTGACCTCGTCGGGCTGGCCGAGAATCGCCTTGTCCAGCAGGTCCTTCGCTTTGCCCGGTTCGTTCGCGCCTCGGTAGGCGCGGGCCAGCAGCAGCTTCCCGTCGAGCGACTCGGGGTCTTTCTGAACGAGCGTCTCGAGGGGCTTGATGGCGCGCTTCGCGTCACCCAGGGCCAGGTAGGCGAGGCCGAGCCGATAGAGCGCCTCGGTGTCGTCGGGGCTCTTCTCGACGGCCGCCGACTCGAGGGCGACGGTGCGCTTGAGCGCCTCGGTGTCAGGCTTCTGGCCGAGCGAGAGCGCGAGGGCGATGGCGATGACGGTCATGGGCGGCTCACTCGACGAACGGCGATGCGCGGGCGTCGAACGTCTTCTTGGCGAGCGCAGAGCGTGCCTTCTCCCACTCGGCGCGCACGGCATCGGCTTCGGTGTTCGTCTCTTTCAGCTTCTCTTTGAGGGCAGCGTAGTCGGCGTCGCAGTCCTTCACCTGTTGATCGAACGTCGCCGGGTCGTAGTCCTCCGAGCCTTCGAGCTTGGCCTTGCGGGCCGCCGTCAGCCGGGACTGCTCGTGGCGGGCGAGGGCGCACGTCATGTTCTGATCGGCGAGCGACTCTTCGCGAACGTTGACGCGTTGGCGGGCGCGCAGCCACTCGACGCGCGCGTCGGACTCGACCACGGCGAGCTCGGCGACCTCTCTCGAGAGCGCGTCGGTCGCGGCGCTGATCTCGCTCTTCGCGGCCGAGTAGCGGTCCTTCGCGCGGCGAATCTGCTCGCGGGTGCGGGCCACCTCGGCGCGCGCTTCGTCGAGCCGGTCGACGGCGAGCGCGAGATCGTTCTCGCTCTCGAGCAGCTCGATCTTCGCCTCGTAGGGCAGGTTCTCGAGAATGGTCTGCGGCACGCGCTTGACGCCACAGGCACCAAACGCCGCGAGGGCTACGACGAGGAGCAGGTTTCTCATGGAGGGATCACCTTGGCCGAGAACTTTCCAAAGATGGTTCGGCCTGAAGCCACTTCGATGCCGTTCTCGAAGGTGAGGTTGAACTCACCGTTGACGGTGTTCATCGCGACGCGATCGGGTCTGCGGTCGAGAAAGAGGCTGCCGACGCGAAGGGGAGGGAAGGCGCGGCGTGGGTCGTTCAAGACGTTGCGCGACAGGGTGGTGCGCGACACACCGTTCTCGTCGAGGAACGTGAGGTCGAGGCGCTGATTCGCCGGAGGCGCGTCGCCGGCGAGCTGGTAGCCAATCTTCAGCACCATGTCTTCGCTGTCCTGCACCATCGCCATGCCGCCGTCGGGCAACGTGTCGGAGCCCAGCGGGCGTAGCCGCACGAACTCGATGCCGAGGGTGTCGGTGGGCTGCGGGTTGTCGGGGTCGTAGTCGAGCCGCAGGCGCGCCTCGTCGTAGCCCAGCGCCATGAGCTGCGTGAGGCTGCCCTCGAGCTGGAACTTCGGCGGCGCCTGCTTGCCGGGCGCAGGGGAGCAGGCCACCAGCAGGCCCGCAACCACCAGGAGCAGCCGCTGTTGGAAAGGCGTCGGCATCACTTGCAGCTCTTCCACTCCGGGTCGACGTCGGGGCCAGTCAGCGACGACACGTCCTTGAGCACCGCGACCTCACGCTTGGCGCCCTCGACGTCGAGGAAGCGGCAGTGCAGCGCCGCCAGGTTCGCGCGCGCCTTGTCGTAGGTGGGGTCGGCCTCGAGCGCCTTGCCGTACTCGGCGCGGGCGGCGTTGGCGTCGCCGTTGAGCAGCAGCGCGTAGCCGATGGCCGAGTGCACCGAGGCGCGGGCCTCGTCGATCTCGAGCGCGCGGTTGAAGTTGAGAATCGCGTTGTTCACCTGGCCCGCGCCGAGGAAGGCCTGCGCGACGGCTTCGAAGTCGGCGGGGTTCTGCGTCTGCTCGGCCTTCTTCTGAAGCTCTTCGACGTTCACCGGGCGTTCGGCCGGAGGACCACGCAGCGGTGAGCTCGCCTCGTCCACCTTCTTGCGACAGCCCACCACGGCCGCGCTGAAGACCTCGAGTGACTCAGCGCGCGCCAGGCAGGTCTCGTACGTCTGATCGGCCTGCTGCTTGAGCGGGTCGACCTGCTGCTTCACCGCGGCGCGGAACTCTTCGATCTCGTTTGGCTTGAGGCCGGCAGGAGGCGGGGTGGCCTCGACGGCCTCGGCGATGTGCTGGAGCGAGTTCGCAATGCGCCAGAGCGACGCGACTGCCCACTCGGCCGAGCCCAGTGACGCGGCCTGCTGGTACAGCCCCTGGAGCTGCTGCAGCGAGGCCACCATGTCTTCGACCTTGTCGTTCGGAATCGCCTTGAACTGCCGGTAGAGCATCTCGGCGAGGTACCAGATGGCCTTGGCCGGGTCGTCGCCGCCGACGTTCGCCGAGTTGGTCACCGCCTGCATCATGGCCACGAGCGGCTCGACCTTCTCACCCGGCGTGCTGGCAGCCACCTCGCAGATGATGGCGGCCGCCGTCGCGTTCGCCTTGTCGATCTTCATGATCTGCTCGGCGGTCGCGCGCGCCTTGCCGGTGGCCTTCATCTTCATGTGCGTCTGCGCCAACAACGTCAGCACCTCGACCTTGCGAGCGCCCGCCTGGTCGACGGTCGCCTCGAGCACCTTGATGGCGCCGGGGTTGTCGCCCATGGCCATGCGCAGCCGCGCCGACGAGATCAACGAGTCGAAGCCCGTCGCGTCGCCAGCGAACTGCTTGCCCATCATCTCGAAGTACGCCGCCGCGTCCTGGAAGCGGCCGGCCTCGGCGGCCTGACGCCCGAGGGTGATCATGACGTCGGAAAGGAACTGCGACTTCGGGTACTCCTTGATGAAGCGCTCGCCGATCTCGCGCGCCTTGCGCCGATCGTTCTTCTCGCGAGACGCGGTGAACGCTCCGTAGAAGGCCTTCTCGCCGTTCTCGGTGCCCTTGTTCTCTTCGGCGATCTTGAGCAGGCCGAGCACGACGTCGCCAGTCTGGTTGGCGCCTTCGATGGCAGCCTCGCCGATCTCCACCGACTTCGCGTCCGCGAGAATCTTGGGAACATCGGCCTTGAACGGCGCCGGAAGGTTCGCCGCGAGAAACGCCTTGCCGGTCTCTTCGATGCCCTTGAAGTCCTTGCTCTGACGGAGCGAGTCGAAGGCGAGGTTCGCGGCGACCACCGCGTCTTTGTGATCAGCGTGTGCGACCGCGAAGTCTCTGAAGAGCTCGGCCGACTTCTTGTAATCGCCGTCTTCGTAGTAGGCGCGGGCGATGTTGAACTTCACCTCGAGCGCGTGCTCGTTCTTCGGGTAGCGGCCGATGAACTGGGCGCCGAGCAGCTTGAGCGCCTGGCGGGCATCGGCGACCTCGAAGGTGGTGAGGCGCTCGACCTCGCCGGGCTTGAGTGACGAGAAGTGGGCGAGCAGGGCGCCGTAGAGCGCTTCGTCGTGCGTCTTCGTGTCCGAGAACGTGCGCTGTGACTGAGCGCCGGGAGCGCCCATCGACGCGACGGCTGCGAGCTTGGCGTCCTTCGGTGCGTTCTTGTCCTT
>JBEOKA010000108.1:0-54170 GCA_040275325.1 Myxococcaceae bacterium
GAGGTGCTCGGTCAGTGCGTCTCGCTGCCGCTCTTCACCGACGGCCGCCACATCAAGAACTTTCTCGAGACCGTCGTCTGTGGTCGCGCCGACGTGTACCTCTCGGGCCATGACCACTCGCTGCAATGGCTCACGCCCACGTGCAACGGTACCCACTTGATGGTGTCGGGCGGTGGCGCCGCTGCAACGACAGTGGACATGAAGAACCCGGTGCACTTCCAGACCACCGACCTCGGCTTCCTCTACGTCGAGCTGAACGGCCGCACCTTCACTGGCACGTTCTACGGTGAGACGGGCAACGTGCTCTTCACGCGCAGCTTCACGAAGTGAAGACGCCGGCCACCGAGCTGCTCGACGCGAAGGGCGTGCGCTACGAGACGCACCGCTTCGAGTACGTCGAGAAGGGCGGCACGTCGCACTCGAGCCAGATGCTGGGCGTCGAGGAGCACCAGGTGGTGAAGACGCTCGTGTTCGAAGACGAGGCGAAGCAGCCGCTGCTGGTGCTGATGCACGGAGACAAGCGCGTCTCGACGAAGCAGCTCGCGCGGCAGCTCTCCCGCAAGGCCGTGGCGGCGTGCGCGCCCGAGGTCGCCCAACGGCACACGGGCTACCTCGTCGGAGGCACGTCTCCGTTCGGCACGAAGAAGGCGATGCCCGTCGCGTGCGAACGCTCCATCACCACGCTCGAGCGACTCTTCATCAACGGCGGCGGCCGCGGCTTTCTCGTCTCGCTGGCCCCCGCCGAGCTGCTGCGGGTGCTGGCGCCGACGCTCGTCGACTGCACGCAGGACTGACTCAGAAGAACGCGAGCCCCGCGCCCACCACGCCCGTCACCTGCGGCACCTCGGTGCAGCAGTTGCCCGGCAGCGCGCGGTAGCGCACCTCGGCCTCGAGGAAGAAGTGTTTGCCGAAGAAGACGTCGACGCCGCCCGCACCCACCACGCCCACCGTCAGCGCGTTGGGCCGCGAGTCGGCCATGGTGCCCGACAGGCTGGCCGAGAGGTACGGCTTCACCTTCCAGTCGCCGCCCGCGAGCCACACCTTCGCGCCGATGACGTCGAACGACCGGCTGTCGTTGCGAAGCTCGACGTCGCTGCGCAGCGCGAACCAGCGCGAGAGCCGCGCCTCGAGGCCCGCCGAGTGCGTGAAGCGTGCTCCGCTGAACCCGACCGAGGTGTTGCTCGCGGTGAAGACGCCAGACAGACCGGGCGTGTACTTGAGGCCGATGAGGGCGGGGCGCTCGGGCACGGGCTCCTTCACCGTGCGCGTCACCACCTGTGGCGGAGGCTGCTGCACCACGACTGGCGCGGGCTGCACGTACACCGGCTGGGCCTGCACCATCGGCGGAGGCGCCATCACCACCGCCGGCTGCTGGTACACCACGGGAGGCGGCTGCACGTACACGGGCGCGGGCTGCACGTAGACCGGAGGGGGCGCGACCACGACCTGCCGCCGGTGGTGGTGATGTTGATGGACTCCAAAGCCAAAGCTCAGGCTCGAGCTCGAGCCGAACAGGTTCAGCTCGACGTGGCTCTGCGCGCTCGCCACACCCGCTGCCGTCAGCACCACCGTCAACACCGCTGCCTGCACCGTTCGCATGACGCGTTCGTTGCCGCGCACCCGAAAGGCGATCTGCGCCGCCTCATCGAAGGAACGCTGGAGATAAAAAAAGACGCGCCGACTTCACCCCCGCGGGAAGCCGGCGCGTCTGGGTGCATCGAAACGTTCGATGCTGCCGGGGGCCCACCACTCCAAGCCCCGTACCAGTCAGCTCTAGCTGACAACGTGTTGAAAGTACGTGGAGCTTCTCAACGTCGGGCGCAAAGCCTGCGAAACGCCAGGCCAACCCGATGAAACTGCGCGGATCAGAATGATGAAAGCCGTCGGGAAACACCCTAGAAGGCCGTCTTCGTCACACCTTGGGGCGTCGTCTAAGGGTAGGACATCAGACTTTGACTCTGAGTATCGTGGTTCGAATCCACGCGCCCCAGCACCACATTTCCGCGGCTCCTCAACGCGGCGCGTACCTTTCCCTGCGTTTCCTCCGGTGACGGCGCGAGCGAAGCCGGTAGACTCCCCTCTTCAGTCACACGGTCCTTCACGAGGTTTCGGCTGGGGGAGGCAGCATGGCAGCGGGGAAGGAGCTGCAATTGGTCGCGGTCGGCTCTGTGTCGGCAGCGGCGTTGCGTGAGCTGGAGGGGCCCATTCAACAGGTCCTCACCATCGGCACGTACCTGGGCAAGGTGAACCTCGGCACGCCGAGCTACGCCTTCAACAAAGACCGGAACCAGTACCACACCACCGCCATCATGCGGCGGCTGCTCACCATTCGAGACCCGGGCGCGCTCAACATCATGGGCGTCACCGACGGAGACCTCTTCACGCCCGACACGCCCTTCGTCTTCGGCGAGGCCGACCGCGATTCGCACGTCTCGGTGCTCTCGCTGTTCCGCATCAAGGGTGACTCCGAGTCGGCGCGCCGCCGCGTGTACGTCGAGGCGGTGCACCAGGCCGGTCACCTCGTCGGCCTCTCGTACTGTGAAGACCCGCGCTGTGTGATGTCGCTCGCCACCAGCCTCGCCGAGGCCGAGCGGCGTCAGATGCAGCTGTGCAACAACTGCCGGAACGAGCTGGTGCGCATTCGCAGGGTGTGAGCTGCGTCTCACGCGCTTGCCTCTGGCCCCGTTTGTGAACATGTGACGGGCGCGGCGCGTCTGTCGCGTCGCTTCACTGCATTCACGGGAGCTTCCGTCGATGAGTCGTCTTCTTCAGTCTGCCATTGCTGTCGTGACCCTCTGGGCCGTGTGGAGCTGCGAAGTGCCCGGCGGCGGTGGTGGCGGTACCGGCGGTGGCACGGCCACCTCGTTCAGCTCGGGCTTCGCGACCGTTCGAAAGGACGACCGCAACCTCTTCGTCACCGATGAGCGCGACGTGAACGCGCCCGTGCAGCTCACCTCGACGGGTGGCGTCTCGATGCCGTCGTTCTCGCGCGACGGGCGGCAGGTGGTGTTCGCCCGCAAGCTGGGCCAGGAGTCCGAGCTCGCCGTGGTCGCCGTCAGCGGTGGTACCCCGGCGACGGTGCTGCGCAGCACCGCCACGCAGCAGAACTTCCGCACGCCCGTGTTCTCGCCCGACGGCCAGCGCATCGCGTTTGCCTACGACGAGAACGCCACCAGCTCGAGCGTGGGCGTGGTGAACGTCGACGGCTCGAACTTCCGCAAGGTCGTCGGTGGTGGCGCGCTGGCGTACGCGTCGCCGTCGTGGTTTCCCGACGGGCTGTCGCTGCTCGTCTCGACGGGCAACGCCGGGCTGATGCAGACGCAGGTCGAGAAGGTCGACGTCGCCACGGGCGCGCCCACCCCCATCACCAACACGCTGGGCAACGAGGCCCTCTCCATCGCGAGCCGCATCGTGCTCTCGCCCGACGGCAAGCTCGCCGCCTTCGATGGCCGCGTGGGCTCGGGCGTGACGCGCATCTTCGTGCTCGACCTCTCGACGCGCATGGTGACGCGGCAGCGCAACCCGTCGAGCGGCGCGGTGAACGACAGCGCTCCGGCGTGGGTGAGCGCGAGCGCCTTCGTCTTCTCGTCCGACGAAGGCGGTGCCGACCAGGTGTACCGGCAGAGCGTGGGCGGAACGAACACGGTGCTCGCGGTGCCGCTGGCCATCGAGCCTGCGTACGTCGCTGCGCCCGCCGCGGCTGATGGTGGCGTCGCCGTCGATGCCGGCACTCGCGATGGTGGGCCGTGACGACGCCCGCGGCCGTCGGGCAGGCCTGGCTCGACGCCTTCAACGCGCACGACGTCGAGCGGCTGCTCGCGCTCTACGCCGATGACTGCACGCACACGTCGCCGAAGATTCGCGCGCTCCACCCCGAGACGGGCGGCAAGCTCGTCGGCAAGGCGGCGCTTCGCACCTGGTGGAGCGACGCCATCAAGCGGCTGCCCGGGCTTCGGTACGAGCTGGTCGCGCTGACGGCCAACGAGGAGCGGGTGGTGCTCGAATACACGCGCCACGCGCCGAACGACGCGCCCATGCCCGTCGCCGAGGCCTTCGACGTGAAGCAGGGGCGTATCGTCGCCAGCCGCGTCTTCCACGGATGAGACGTTCGAAGCCGTCAGACTTCGTCTCGGCGCCTGCGTCACTCGACCAGCTGCCCGACGTGCGTGATGGCCTGACGCGGCTCGAGCGGGTGGTGTTGGCGACGCTGAGGGCCTGTCAGGCCGAGCTGGGCGGGCGCTCGGTGCCGACGGCGATGCTGTACGGCCGGGTGCTCGAACACCTCGACGTGTCGCAGGACGCCCTTCAGCAGGTGCTCGTTCGGCTTGGTGCCCGTCAGGCCTCTGACGTCGCGCGCCGCTGAGACGCCTGATCGTGTGGCACCCCGATTGAACACCCCTTCCCCCATGGCGGGGTCGGCGGAATGAACTCATCGGAAACGCTCTCTCAGCTCGTGGGTCAAACCCTGACCGGAGTCGCCGAAGACCTCGCCGCGGCCCGGCTCGCGGTGCGCAACGGCGTCGCGCGGCTGACGGGCAACTTCTACGAGTTTCGAGACCGGCTGAAGCTGCAGGGCGAAGAGCTGCAGGCGGTGGCGCGCACGCTCGAGGGTGACAAGGAGCGCGGCGACGCGGGCTTCATTCAGGACATGAACGACATCGTCACGCGCTTCGTCGACGACCTCGTCATGGTGAGCGCGTCGAGCGTTCGGCTCGTTCAGCGCGTCGACGAGATGGGCACCGACATCGAGCAGGTGATGCGCAACCTCGAGCGCATCGAGTCGCTTGCCTCAGAGACCCGCTTCATCGCCCTCAACGCCCGCATCGAAGCGCACCGCGCCGGAGACGTGGGCATGACCTTCAGGGTCGTCGCCGACGAGGTGAAGTCGCTGGCTGACGACGCGACCTCGTTCTCTGCTCAGATTCGCGACCTCGTCGAGCGAACGCAGGGCCGGCTCTTCGAATCGCGGCTCACCGTCGGCAAGCTCGCCTCGCACGACATGAACGGCGCGCTCGAGGCGCAACGCCAGGTGCTGCACGCGCTCGAGCAGCTGGGCGCCACCAACTCGCGGGTGTCGGGCTCGCTCGTCGAGGTCGAGAAGCAGGTGACCGAGACCGTGCGCGCGCTCCAGTTCGAAGACATGGTGACGCAGCTGCTCGACGCGGCCAGCCGCCGGCTCGAGGCCGTGCGCTCGCTGTGGCTCGAGTGGGTGGCGCACGCGCCCGCGACCGCCGAGCGTGCTTCGGCCGTCAGCCCCACGCGCATCGCACCCACGCCCGACGACCCCACCCCCGCCGAGAGGACGACGACATGATCAACGTTCACCGAGAGAACGATGCGCTCACCCTGCGCATCAGCGGGAAGTTCAATTTCTCCTGTTACAAGGAGTTCCAGGACGCGGTGGCCGGCCCTGCGCCCACCCGGTACGTCGTCGACCTCAGCAAGGCCGACTACATCGACAGCTCGGCGCTCGGCATGCTGCTGCTGTTGCGCGAGAAGGTGGGCGACGACGCGGCGCGCGTGGTGATTCGCAGCGGCGCGGGCCAACCCAGCGAGGTGCTCAAGCTCGCCAACTTCCAGCGGCTGTTCACCGTGAACTGATGACCGCGCCGGCCGCCACCGTCGGAGTGCTGCACCAGCCGCTCGTCGCGTGGCTCGGCACCGCCGCGCCCGTGGTGCCCGGGCTGCGGGTGATGGGCTTCGAGTCGGTGGAGGCGCTCGGACGTGGCGAGGAGCTGCCCTCGGTGGTGGTGCTGGCCGAGGCCGAGACGCTGTCGCTCGAGGAGTGTCTCGTTCAGGCGTCGCTGCCATCGCTCTCGTCGATGGCGGTGGTGGTGGTGGTGAAGGGGTGGTCGGAGGCGCTCTCGTGGAGAGGCGCCCAGGCTGGCGCCTTCTGTTGTGTCCCCGCCTCGCTGCCAACAGAAGGCCTCCACGCCGCGCTCGACGCAGCCCTCAGCGAGACCGTGAGCAGGCGCCGCCGCCTGATTCCGCCTCACGATTTGCGTCAGGCGGGCCGGTGCCTCGAGCGTGCGACCTTCACCTTCAAGACGCTCGACGACGCCGAGACGCTGTCGGTGCTGCTGTCGGGGGCGATGCCTGACTCGGCGCGAAGGCTGGGTGGTGTGCTCGAGCTGCTCATCAACGCCGTCGAGCATGGCTCGCTGGGCGTCGGTGCCGCCGAGAAGCGGGCGCTGCTCCTCTCAGGGCAGCTGCACGACGAGCTGGCGCGGCGGGCCACGCTCGAACCGTGGGCCTCACGGGTCGCTCGGGCGACGTTCGAGCGCCTCGACCGCTGCGTCAGGCTCACCATCTCGGACGAAGGCGACGGCTTCGACTTCGAGAAGGTGCTGGCCTCGACGCCCGAGCTGACGGCGCCCCACGGCCGCGGCATCTACCTCGCCAGGGCCATGAGCTTCGACCGCCTGCGCTTCGAGGGCCGGGGCAACATCGTGGTGGCCGAGGTCGACGTGTCATGACCGCGCTCCTTCGCGAGAAGCGGCTCAAGGTGCTGGTGGTCGACGACGACTCGGTCGCGCGCCGCCTCATCGTGGCCAACCTGCGAGGCCGCTACGACATCATCGAGGCCGCCGACGGAGTCGAGGCGGTGGAGCGGTTCGGCGCCGAGCTGCCCGACGTGGTGGTGATGGACGTCGAGATGCCACGCGCGTCGGGCTCCGAGGCGGCGGCGGCCATGCGCCTGCTCGCGGGCTCCCGCTACGTACCCATTCTGCTGGTGAGCAGCCTCGACGAGATGTCGGTGCTGGTGACGTCGCTGTCGAACGGGGCCGATGACTTCCTGCCCAAGCCCTTCAACCCGCGGCTCTTCGAGTCGAAGCTGCAGGTCTTCTTGCGGCTGCGCGACATGCAGCAGCGGCTGCTCGAGCAGAACCAGGAGCTGACGCGCTTTCGCGAAGAGACCGAGGCCGAGCAGGTGCTGGGGCGGCAGGTGTTCAGCCGGCTGCTCGAGCGCAGCGCCCTCAAAGACGAGCGCATCGCCCTGGCGGCCTCGGCGCTCGGGGTGCTCAGCGGAGACATCGTCGCGGCCGTCGCGCTGCCGGGCGGCGGCTTCCGGTGGATGCTGGGCGACATGGCTGGCCACGGCCTCTCGGGCGCCCTGGGCACGCTGCCCGCCGTGACGCTGTTCAACGAGGCGAGCGCGCGCGGCGATGACCTCGAGACCGTCGTCAGGCGCATCAACGCAGAGCTCAAGGCGGTGCTGCCGGCTTCGCTCTTCTGCGCCGCGGCGCTGCTCGAGTTCGACGCGAGCCGCTCCACGGTCTCCATCGTGAACGCGGGGCTGCCCGAGGTGCTGGTGGCCGGGCCCGATGAGGTGCGGGTGGTCGCTTCGGGCTCGCTCCCGCTGGGCATCACGGCCGGCAGCGCCTTTGCGCCCGAGCTCGTGCGGGTCGCCGTCAAGCCGGGCAGCACCGTGTGGACGATGTCTGACGGGCTCGTCGAGGCGAGGTCGGCGACGGGCGAGCTCTTCGGGCTGGCGCGGGTCACCGCTGCCGTCGCGGGGCACCGCACCGTCACCGACGCGATGAACTCACTGCAGCAGGTGCTGTGCGAGTTCACCGGCGGGGAGCAGGCCGACGACGTGGCCTGCATCGGCGTCGCCGCCTGAGGTGAGCGGGTTCCGTCGACCCACGCCGCCATGCTCCTGACAGTCAGCAACGACCCCGGTGAAGCGCCGACCCCGCTCAGCTTCGAGGGTCTTCGAGCCAAGTCGCTGATCCATCAACGGGCACCCTTCGTGCACCAGCAACTCCACATGTCAGCTTCGGGGCCCACCATCGTTCTCGCCGAGCGGCTCGAGATGTCTCAAGCGACCGCGCTGCACACACGGCTGCTCGAGGCGCTGAGGGCGGGCGCGCCGGTGTCGGTCGATGCGTCGGCCGTGCAGGCCGTCGACTCGGCCTCGGCCCAGGTGCTCGTCGCCTTCGCGCTGTCTGCGAAAGAGGCGCGCGTCGCCATCAGCTGGCAGCGCTCGCCTGCCTTCGACGACTTCTTCCAACGTACCGCGCTCGCCAGCGCCATCACCTGAGGAACGGAACCGCCATGGCCCGCACTGCACTCGTCGTCGACGACTCCACCACCATGCAGGAGATGGTGTCGTTCACGCTCTCGAAAGCCGGCTTCGACGTCACCCGCGCCAGCAATGGGCAGGAGGCGCTGACGCGGGCGAACGGTCAGAAGTTCGACCTGGTCCACCGACCTGAACATGCCCGTGATGGATGGGCTCACGCTCATTAAGTCGCTGCGCACGCTGCCGACGTTCAAGTTCACGCCCGTGCTCATGCTGACGACCGAGACGGGCGACGATCGCAAGCAGCAGGGCCGTGCGGCCGGCGCGACGGGGTGGCTCACCAAGCCCTTCGACAGCGACAAGCTGCTGGCCGTCGTGAAGAAGGTTCTGCCGTGAGCCGGCTGGCCGGGAGCGCGCGCCCATGAGCTTCGACCTCTCACGCTTCAACCAGACGTTCTTCGACGAGTCGCGCGAGCACGTGCGCACCCTCGAGGAGCGGCTCATCGAGCTCGACGCGCCTGCCGTCGACGCCGAGTTGATGGGCGTCTTGTTTCGCGCCGCGCACAGCATCAAGGGGTCGAGCGGCCTGCTCGGCTTCGAGGCCATCACCCGGCTGACGCACGCGATGGAGAACGTGCTCGACGGCCTGCGCAACGTCGAGATCAAGCCGTCACCCCCGCTCACCACGCTGCTGCTCGAAGCGACCGACATGTTGTCGAAGCTCGTCGGCTACGCGCAGGACAACGAGCCGGCGCCCGATCTGGGCCCGCTCTGTGCCCGCCTCGACGCGGCCTCGGGCTCGAAGCAGGCCCAGCCCGCGGCAGCCCCTGCTCCCGCCCCCGTGGCGAAAGACACCGTCTGGCACGTCACCTTTCAGCCGCAGCCCGAGATGTTCGCGCGCGGCCAGGACCCGGCCCTCGTGCTGCGCGAGCTCGTCAGCCTCGGCACCGTGAGCGAGGTGCAGGCGCAGCTCGACGCGCTGCCGTCACTCGAGCGGCTCGACCCCGAGCGGTGCTTCCTCTCGTGGCGGGTGCGGCTCGAGACGAAGGCCAGCGAGGCCGACCTCAAAGAGGTGTTCGCCTTCGTCGACGACGTGGCCACCGTACAGCTCGAGTGTGAGCCCGAGGCGCTGCCCGAGCTGCCGCAGACCGCCGAGGCCGCGCCCGAAGCCGAGAAGAGCGACAAGCCCGACGTCGAGGCGAGGCCGGGCGACAAGAAGGCCGAGCAGCAGACGCTGCGGGTCTCGACGAACAAGGTCGACAAGCTGGTGAACCTCGTCGGTGAGCTCGTCATCGCGCAGGCGATGATCAGCCGCTGCCTCGCTGACTTCGAGCCCAGCAAGCTCTCGACGATGGTGCAGGCCGTGGCCGACCTCGAGCGTCACACGCGCGAGATGCAGGACCAGGTGATGAACATTCGCATGGTGCCGGTGGGCTCGATCTTCGGGCGCTTCCGCCGCCTCATTCGCGACCTCTCGGGCTCGCTGGGCAAAGACCTCAGGCTCGAGCTCATCGGCGAAGACACCGAGATGGACAAGTCGATGGTCGAGCACCTCGCCGACCCGCTCATGCACCTCGTGCGCAACGCGGCAGACCACGGGCTCGAGCGCTCCGAGGCGCGCGTGGCGGCGGGCAAGCCGGCGCACGGCACCATCACCCTGTCGGCCCGCCACCAGGGCGGCAACGTGGTGGTCGACATCGTCGACGACGGCGCGGGCCTCGACACCCAGCGCATCTTCGACAAGGCCGTCGAGCGCGGGCTCTTGCCGCCAGGCGAGATGCCGTCGGCCGAGCGCGTGCACGAGCTGATCTTCGCGGCGGGCTTCTCGACGGCGAACGCGGTGACCGACCTCTCGGGCCGCGGCGTGGGCATGGACGTCGTCAAGCGCAGCGTCGACGCCATGAACGGCAGCATCGCCATCTCGACGACGAAGGGGCACGGCACGCGCTTTCGCATCACGCTGCCGCTGACGCTGGCCATCATCGACGGCATGTCGCTGCGGGTCGGCCAGTCGACGTTCGTGCTGCCGCTCAACCAGGTCGTCGAGACGCTGCCGCTGTCGACCGCGCCGGTGAAGAGCATCTACGGCCACGGCGAGGTGGTGCTGGTGCGCGGAGACCCGCTGCCGATGGTGCGGCTCGCCCGCGCGCTGCAGGTCGAAGACGAGCCCGAGGGCGTGGGCCGGCCGCTCGCGGTGATTCTCGAGACGGGCGACGTGCGGTTCGCGCTGCGGGTCGACGAGCTGCTGGGCAAGGCGCAGTTCGTCATCAAGAGCCTCGAGCCGAACTTCTCGCGGCCCGACGGCGTGCTGGGCGCCACCATCATGGGTGACGGCTCGGTCTCGCTCATTCTCGACGTGCCGGGCCTCGCGAGGCTCGGTGACGTGCGCGCGCGCTCCGACGACTCGCGCAGCAACGGCTTCTCTTCTCAACGCGCTCTTCCCGAGGTGCACGCATGAACGCCGCTCCAGCAATGAACGACATGGTCCAGGGCCAGGGGCTCGCTGCCGACACCCGGCAGTTCCTCTCCTTCCGCGTCGGGGGTGAGGAGTACGCCATCGACATTCTCGCGGTGCAGGAGATTCGCGGTCACACCGCCATCACCGCGCTGCCGCAGACGCCTCCGTGGGTGCGGGGCGCGATGAACCTGCGCGGTCTCATCGTGCCCGTCTTCGACATGCAGCAGCGCTTCGGGGGCGGCGTCGTCGACTACAACCGCTTCAGCGTCATCATCGTCGTCGCGGTGGGCGGCCGGAACGTGGGCCTGCTCGTCGACGCGGTGAACGACGTCATCGATCTCGCACCCAGCGCCATCGAGCCGCCTCCCGATGTGGGCGCGGCAGCCGGCGCGTCGTTCGTTCAGGGCCTGGGCCGTCATCAAGACCGGCTCCTGATTCTCCTCGACCTCAAGCAGGTCATGGCCTGACTGAAAAGGAACTTCCCATGAGCTGGTTCTCTGACTTGAAGCTCTCTCGCAAGCTCGCACTTTCGACCGTGTTCAAGGTCGCGCCCTTCGTGGCCATCTGTGGGTACCTCTCGTTCACGCTCACGCAGAGCGCCGAGGGCCTCGAGGACATGTTCAACCACGACATGCACGTCATCGGCGAGGCGCAGGGGTTGCGGCTCTCGGTGGTCAACGTCGGCCGCACGATTCGCATGCAGCACCTGGCGCCGAAAGAGGCGCGCCCGGCCCTGCGCGCCGAGACCGTGAAGGAGCTCGAGAGCCTGCGCCGCTCGGTCGATGAGCTCGCCCGGCTCGAGATGACCGACGCGATGAAGAAGGACCTCGCAGGGTTTAAAGAGGCGCTTGGCGAGTGGAGCACCAACATCGAAGCCGTGATGGCGGCCAACGAGGCCGACAAGCTTCCCGAGGCGATGCAGCTCATGGCGAGCAACCTGCCGCTGCTGCGCGATCTCGAGGCCCACGCGGTCGGGCTGGGTGAAGGCGCGCGCGCGCAGGCGGCCGCCCAGCATGTCGACAGTGAAGAGGCGTTGGTGCGCTCTCGGTGGATCGTTGCCTTTGGCGCGCTCCTCGCGGTCATCAGCACCATCCTCGTCGTGTGGCGTGTGGTGGCATCGGTGACGGGCCCCATCGATGAGATGCGCGCGAAGCTGGCGAGGGTCGGCGAGGGCGACTTCACCCAGCGCATCGCGTACCAGGGCAAAGACGAGGTCGGCCAGGTCGCCGTGGTGCTGAACCAGACGCTCGACAAGCTCACCACCGTGCTGCTCGACGTGCGCACGGTCGCCGCGCAGGTGACGGTCGCCGCCAACGAGCTGCACGGCAGCGCCACCGAGATCAGCTCGGGCGCCTCGGAGCAGGCCTCGGGCTTCGAAGAGACCGCTGCCAGCCTCGAGGAGATCACCAGCACCGTGCGCTCGACGAGCGACAACGCACAGCAGGCCAGCACGCTCTCGAAGGACTCGCGCGGCGCCGCCGAGAACGGCCAGCACGTCGTCGAGACGGCCATCAACGCGATGACCGAGCTCTCGGCCTCGAGCCGGCAGATCGCCGACATCATCACCACCATCGACGAGATCGCCTTCCAGACGAACCTGCTCGCGCTGAACGCGGCGGTCGAGGCCGCGCGCGCTGGTGAGCAGGGCCGTGGCTTCGCCGTCGTCGCCAACGAGGTGCGAAACCTCGCCCAGCGCAGCGCGACGGCCGCGAAGGAGATCAAGTCGCTCATCAACGGCTCGCTGAGCAAGGTCGACTCGGGCGTCGCGCTGGTGAACCAGTCGGGCGCGGCGCTGCGGGGCATCGTCGAGGCGGTCAGCCGCGTGTCGGCGCTGGTGGGCGACATCTCGTCGGCGTCGAAGGAGCAGTCGCTGGGCGTCGACCAGGTCAACAAGGCCGTGCTGCAGATGGACCAGGTGACCCAGCGGAACGCGGCTCAAACCCAGGAGTTGACTGCGACCGCCGATCGGCTGAGCGCTTCGGCGAAGCACCTGGAAGACACGGTGTCGCGCTTCAAGCTCGCGGCGAAGGCCTCGCAGCGCACGGCCGAGCCCGTGAAGAGCGCCCCGCGGGCAGCGCAAAGAGCCAGCGCTGCCAAAGCTGCGCCGGTGGCATCGGCTCCTTCGGCCGTGAGCGAAGCGGGCTTCGACGAGCTGCCCCCGGCCCCGTTCCCTTCTTCGTCCGACGAGACGCCGCAGGGGTTCCAGGAGTTCTAGAGGGGGAGCGTCGATGGACAGCCGCAACTCCGAGCTCGCGATGGGCGCCGTGCCCTCGATGAGCGACCGCGACTTCGATGCCCTGCGCGGCATCGTGCGAGAGGTGACGGGCATCGTGCTCGCCGACTCGAAGCGCACGATGCTGGCCTCGCGCCTCGTCACCCGGCTGCGCCGCCTGAACCTCGGCTCGTTCAGCGCGTACCGTGAGGCGCTCGCCGATCCGGGCGTGTTCTCGGAGGAGCGGCAGGCCTTCATCAACGCCGTCACCACCAACAAGACGTCGTTCTTTCGCGAGCCACACCAGTTCGAGGTGTTCGCGAAGCAGGTGATCCCCGAGTTCGTGCATCGGGCCGAGAAGACGGGCCAGCGTCGCATTCGCATCTGGAGCGCCGCGTGCTCGACCGGGGAAGAGCCGTGGACGTTGAGCATGGTGCTGCGCGAGTGCCTGCCGTCTCCCGACTCGTGGGACGTGAAGATTCTGGCCAGCGACATCGACACCGACGTGCTCGCGAAGGCCGCTCAGGGCCACTACGACACGCAGCACATCGACGGGCTCTCGCGCGATCGCATCGCGAAGCACTTCACCGCAGGCCGTGACGGCTCCATCGTGGTGAACGACGCGCTCAAGCGCTGGGTGGCCTTTCGTCAGCTGAACTTCATGGACGCGACGTGGCCGATTCGAACGCGCTTCGACGTCGTCATGTGCCGCAACGCGAGCATCTACTTCGACCAGCCGACGCAGAAGCGGCTGTTCGGGCGCCTGGCCGACCTGCTCGAGCCGCGCGGTCATCTCTTCGTCGGGCACGCCGAGGTGCTGCACTGGCCCGAGCTGCCGCTCGAGGCGAGCCCTGGCGGGGTGTACCGGTTGAAGGCCGGCTATGCCTCTCCACCGCTGCCCACGACGCCGTTGCCCTCACGGCCTTCGGCGCCGCGCCCGAGCGCTCCGACGAGCGTGACCGGCCCGGGCTTCGAGCCGCTCCCGCCACCACCACGCGCGAGCTCGCCCAGACCGTCGTCGCCGCGACCGAGCCCGGGCTCCGACGCGCTCCCGCCGCCACCTCGCGCGAGCGGGCCCAGACCGTCTTCGCCACGGCCGAGCGCCCCTCGCGTCGTCGCCCCGCCTCCCAGCGCGCCACGGTCCGTAGTGCGCGCGCCTGAGGGCTTCGAGGTCGTGGTCATCAACGTCGGAGAGATGCACGCCTCGGGTTCGCCGGTCGAGATCAAGACCCTGCTGGGCAGCTGCGTCGCGGCCTGCCTCTTCGACCCCTCGACGGGCATCGGCGGCATGAACCACTTCCTGCTCCCCGACTCGACCGACGCGGGCTCGGACCCTGCGCGGTTCGGCGTGCACGCGATGGAGATGCTCATCAACGCGCTGATGAAGATGGGCGCAGACCGCCGTCGGCTCGAGGGCAAGCTCTTCGGTGGCGGCAACGTGCTCGGCTCGGTGGCGCAGCGGCCGACGGTGGGCGAGCGCAACTCGACGTTCGCGCGGGAGTTCCTCGCCAAAGAGCACATTCCCCTCGTGGCCGAGCGCCTTCGCAGCGACTGCGGCACCGAGGTGCGGTTCTGGGCGCACACCGGCCGCGTCTTCATTCGCGACATCTCGACCTCGCTGCTCGACCTCTCGCGCGAGCGCAAGCCGGTGCTGCCCGTGCTCAAGGGCGGAGACGTCGAGCTCTTCTGAGCACGAGTTCGGGCGGCCTTTGTGTATGTCCGGCGCATGGTCTCGGTCGGCAAGGGTCGGGTTGGCGTCGCGTTGGTGAGTGTTGCGCTGGCGCTCACGCCAGGGTGTCCGCGCCGGGTGCCTGCGCCGACCGAGCTGCTCGACGACGCGCTGGCCGATGTGGCTGACGGTGACGCCAGGGCGCGCTCGTGGGCGCTCGCGGGGCTGCACGCGCTCTTGAGCGAGTCGAACGCCGACAAGGCCCGCACTCAGCTCGACACCGCAGTGCAGAAGGACGCGAACGACCCGTGGGCGCTGTACGGGCAGCTGCTGCTCGCCGAGCGCCAGACACGGGCTGACCGTGGCGTCTTCATCGCCCTCGACCTCATCGAACGCGCGCCGTCGCACCCGCTGTCTGCCGTCGCCGCGCGCTCGGTGCTCGATCACGTGACCCAGGCCGCGGTCGCTGACGAGCACGTGCTGCAGCGCGCAGTCGTCGTGCTGCAGAAAGAGGTGCTGGCCGACACGGCGCACCTGCTGCGCGCCTCCATCGCGGCCATCGCCGAGGCGCGCGGAGACGACGCGCTGGTGAAGTCGACCCTCGCCGACATGGGCGTGCCGACCGCGGTGACGATGGTGGGGCCGATGAGCGCGTGGCACGTGCTGTCGATGGGGGCGCCAACGAAGCCGGAACTGACGGGCAGCCTCGAGGCGCTCGATGACGGCCCGTACGGCAAGCTCGCGCCCCGCACCCTCACGTTCCCCGACGGCCGGCTCTCGCTCGCGGGTGAGCAGCCGGGCGGAGACGTTTTTCTTTTCGCAGAAGACGTCGAGGTTCCGGAGTCGGGAAAGTTCGTGCTGCGCACCATCACCTCGATGGACCACGTGGCCGTCATCGATGGCACGCAGGTCATCTCGCGGCTCACGTGGCAGCGGCCGGCGTCGACGCTCTCGGCGACGGTGGTGAAGTTGGGGGCGGGAACGCACCGGGTGCTGGTGCGCGCGACGCGGGAGGATCAGGTCGGTCACCTGCAGGTCGTGCTGCAGCGGCTCGATGGCAAGCCCGCGCAGCTGACGTTCCGGCCGGCGGTGGGCGCGGCGCCGTCGTGGCAGGGCGTGAGCGTGATCGACGATGAAGACGGCGTGATGCCGACCGCGGCGCAGGTGCACGCGGCGCTCGTCGACGAGGGCTCCGATGCGCTCGCGCGGCTGGTGGCCGTGCGTGATGGGCAGGGGCGAGACCGGGAAGGTGCGCGGCGGCTGCTCGATGGGCTCGCGCCGTCGATGGGCGGTGCGCTCGTGCACCTGCTCCGCGCCGAGCTCGACTTGTCCGACCGGGTGCTGGCGCCGAAGGTGGCGCGTGGTCGGGCGACGAGAGACCTCGAGGCGGCGCTCTCGAAGGACAAGGACCTGGTGGCGGCGAAGCTGTTGACGGCGCAGCTGGCGCTCGATGATCAACGCTCGGTCGAGGCGCTCGAGCTCATTCGTCAAGCGCGCGCGAGTCACACGCCGGCGTCGGCGCAGGTGCTGGGGCTGCAGGCGCGCATCGAGCTGGCGCTGGGGCTCGAGGCACAGGCGGTCATCACCTCACGCGAGGCCGAGGCCGCGTGGAGCGGGCACTGTGAGTCGTTGTTGCTGCAGTACGACGTCGCGCGCCGACGTGACGCCGTGGCCGAAGCCGACGCGCTGCTCACGAAGACGAAGCACTGCCCCAACGGTGCGTGGCGGCAGGCCGAGCACGAGCGCACGCGTGGGCGCATGGAGTCGGTGGTCGCGATCTGGAAGGCGCAGCTCGCCCGAGACGAGAGCCAGACGTCGGTGTCGACGGCGCTCGCGAACGCCCTGGTGGCCGTGAAGCGGTTCGACGAGGCCGCGGCGACGTTGCAGCGCGCGCTGGCGGTGTGGCCGCGAAACGTGCAGCTGCTCAAGCAGCTGGCCGATGTCTTCGAGAAGGCGGGTAGGTCGAAGGAGGCGCTGGCGACTCGCGAGCGGGCGTTGCTCATCGACGGGGCCGACCTGCCGCTGCGGCGTGCGGTCGAGCGCGTGAAGACAGGCAAGGAGCTGCTCGACGCGTACGCCATCAGCACCGAGGCCGCGCTCAAGGCGTACGAGGCGGCGCCGGGCGCTGAAGAGGCGAACGCGGCGTTCCTGCTCGACGCGGCGGCCATCGAGGCGTTCCCCGATGGCTCGCAGGTCGATCGCATTCACATCATTCAGAAGGCGCTCGATCAGGCAGGCGTGCAGGAGGTGGCCGAGGTGCAGCTGCCGCAGGGCGCGGTGGTGTTGAAGCTGCGCACGCTGAAGTCCGACGGCACGACGCTCGAGCCCGAGAGCATCGAAGGCAAAGACGCGGTGAGCTTGCCCGGCGTGCAGGTGGGCGACCTCGTCGAGTACGAGTACCTGATGGCGCACCCGACGCGTGGGCCGGGCCAGCCGGGCTTCACGGCGTCGAGCTTCTATTTTCAGGTCGCGCGACAGCCGAACAACTGGAGCACGTACACGGTCATCGCGCCGAAGGGCTCGGGCCTCACGGTCGACGCGCACAACCTGTCGGGCGTGGCGCCGGTGCGCACCGAGGGCGAGAAGGAGGTCGTGTTTCACGAGGAGAAGCGGGTGGCTCCATACATTCCCGAGCCGCAGGGGCCGCCGTCGCCGAACGAGTGGCTGCCCTTCGTGAGCGTGGGCGCGGGCCAGCGCGGCAACGAGGGCGTGATGCAGGCGTACGCCGACGCGTTCGTCGATCGCGGGCAGATCACGCACGAGGTCGAGGTGTTCGCGAAGGCGGCGGCGGGTGACGCGAAGGGGCTCGAGGCGGTGAAGGCCGTCTACGCGGCGGTGATGAAGAAGCTGTCGGGGCGCGACGCGGGGCTGGGCATGTCGGCGGCGTCGAGCGTGGGGCAGGACCGGGGCTCGCGCACGTGGCTGCTGCAGGCATCGCTCGCGGCGCTGGGCTTCGACGCGCGGCTCGCGGCGGTGCGTGGCTTCACGTCGGATCCCGCTCCGTATGTCTTCCCGAACGAGGCGCTGTTTCCGTACGTGTGTCTGCGGGTGCTGGTCGACGGGCAGCCGGTGTGGCTCGACACGATGGTGCGCTTCGGGCCGTTCGGAGAGCTGCCCGAGTTCGCCCTGGGTGAGCGGGAAGCGTTCCTGTTGCCGAGGCCGGGGCAGCAGCTCGAGAAGGTGACGACGCCGAAGCGCAACGAGCGGCCGTCGAAGAGCATCACGTTGACCGCGTCGCTCGATGCCGAGGGCGTGCTGAAGGGGCAGGGCGAAGAGACCTACGTCGGGTTCGAGGCGGCGCAGCTGTCGGAGGCGCTCGAGCAGCTGTCGCCCGATCAACGCAAGCAGGCGCTCGAGCAGGCGCTCTCACGCATGTTCGGCGGAGCCGATCTCGAGAGCATCGACGTCGAGACGAAGCGGGAGGAGGGCGCGCAGGTGAAGGTGAAGTACGTGTTCACCGCGACGCACTTCGCGCGGAAGGAGAGCGAGTCGTCGATGGTGCTCGGCGCGCTGACGTTCCCGTGGAACCTGGGGCGGCGGTTCTTGATGCTGGGCCAGCGGGTGACGCCGTTGTTCCTCGAGGCGAGCGAGTCGACGCACTCGCTGGTGACGCTGACGGTGCCCGAGGGGTTTCGGCTGAAGGAGCCGATGCCCGACGTGAAGACCGAGTGCCCGTGGGGGCGGTTCAATCGCAAGGAGTCGCAGGCCGGGCGCGTCATCACCATCGAGGAGGATGCGCGCTTGCTGCAGAGCCGCGTGCCGGTGAAGGAGTACGAGCGGTTTGGGCAGTTCGCGGGCGAGGCTGATCTGCTGCAGGGGCGAGATCTGCTGCTGGTGAAGTGAGGGCTCACTCCCCGTTCGCTGCGGTGACCAGGTCACGGCGCACGCGCCGAACGAAGGCCCAGTGCAGCAGCCATGGTGGCACCGCGAGGGCTCCTGCGACGAGGCCCATCTCAGAGGGAGCCAGCGAGACGATCTGCAGCGCGCACCACGTCAGCCCCAGCGCCCTGCCGGTTCCATGCGCGGCGAGCCGTGGCTTCGAACGCCACTGCGCTTGAAGCGAGCGGGCGAGGTTCTCGACGATGAAGAAGTCCTCCACGAAGTTGAACGGCACGAGCATCATCAGCCACACGCTTCGCGGTGAGGCCACGCGCGCGGCCGGGTCGATGGCCACGAGCAGACGTTCGAGCTCGCGGCAATAGAGCACCACGCACGTGAGGAACGAGGCGGCGAGCACCAGGCCCCAGACGCCCAGCCGCTCCGTCTCGGTGAAGAAGCCGCCGGCGTTCGGCTGAAGCGCGGGCCAGAGGAGCAGACCGACGACAGGCAGCGTCAGACACGACCGAAGGAGGAGTTTCATCGCCAGACTGTGCGTTCGGCGCTTCGTGGCTTCCTGACCTCGGACGACAATGGTTGTGCATGGCGCGCCACCCGACGACCTGGGCCAGGAACCTCGAGGGCCTGGGCTCGGCTCGCCCCGCCGACCCCGACGCGCGCGTTCCGCTCGTGCAGTTCTACGCGGCGCTCGAGCGTGAGGCGGCCCAGCGCGGAATGCGCGCGTGGCTTCGAGACACCGGGCAATCAGGGCCGGAGCAGCTGGACGCCCTGGGGTTGATGGTTGCGGCGAGCGAGACGCTCGGCAGTGCGCTGGCCGTCATCGAGCGCTACCACCGCGTCTTCGCCGAGGGGGAACGCCTGGTGTTCACCCGCACCTCGACGCAGCTCTCGGTGTGTTACCGGCCGTGGGGCCCGCCTCGCCAGGCGCACGATCTGCTCGCGCTCCTCTTCGTGCGCGACCTCGGCTGCTGGTTGCCGGCACGGGCCGAGGTCCTTCAGCGGAGCATCGACCTGCGGCTGCGGCAGCGAAGAACACCCGACCTGGTGGAAGCGCTGGGGAGTCAGGTGCGCTTCGGCCAGTCGCACGACGAAGTGGTGTTCCCGCTCGGGGCGCTGAGCCGTACCCTTCGTGGCCACGACCCAGGCGTCTCGAAGTTCCTCGCGCGCTATCTCGATGAGCGGCTGGAGCGCCTGGCTCCGGAGTCGGCCGCGCGCCTCACCCAGGGTGGAATCGAGCGGCTGCTGGCCTCGGCCGTGCCAGCGACGCTCGGCGCCGTCGCGAAGTCGCTCGGCCTCTCTGCGCGCACCCTGCAGCGGCGCCTGGCCTCTGAAGGGCAGTCATTCGACGAGCTGCTCGACGAGACGCGGCGCGCGCGCGCCCTTTCGCTGCTCTCGACCAGGGCTTCGCTCGCTGAGGTCGCCTTCGCGCTTGGCTACGCCGACCAGAGCTCGTTTCAGCGCGCCTTTCGGCGGTGGACGAGACAGACCCCTCGAGCCTGGCGTCTGGAGCACTTCGGTTAAAATCTCACTTCTGAGTCACTCTCATTGAGTGTCGAAAGCTAGTTCTCGATTATTTTAGTGTAAGAAGTTGGTCATGGAAGCAACTGGCTCAGTCGCGCCCGCCTTCGACGCTGGCTCCACCGCGTGGATGCTGACGAGCTCCGCGCTCGTGCTGTTGATGGTCCCAGGGCTCGCTCTCTTCTACGGCGGCATGGTTCGCCGGAAGAACGTGCTCACCACGATGATGATGAGCTTCGTCGCGATGGCGGTCATCGGCGTGCAGTGGGTGCTGGTCGGCTACGCGCTCGCCTTCGGCAAGACGCAGGGTGGGTTCATCGGCTGGGACTCGACGCTGGTCGCGCTCAGCGGCATCGACATGGCGAAGCCGTACTCCGACAAGGGCATTCCCGAGCTCGTGTTCGTGATGTTCCAGGGCAAGTTCGCGATCATCACGCCCGCGCTCATCAGCGGCGCCATCGCCGAGCGCATGCGTTTTCGCACGTACCTGGTCTTCACCGTCATCTGGGCGACGCTCGTGTACTGCCCGCTCGCGCACTGGGTCTGGTCGGCCGACGGCTGGCTCTTCACGCGTGGCGTGCTCGACTTCGCCGGCGGCACCGTCGTGCACATCGCCGCCGGCGTCTCGGCGCTGGTGCTCGCGCTGATGCTCGGGCCGCGGCGCGACTTCAAACGTGGAGCGGTGATTCTGCCCAACAACCTCGTGCTCACGCTCACCGGCGCGGGGCTGCTCTGGTTCGGCTGGTTCGGCTTCAACGCAGGCAGCGCGGTGGCGGTCGAGCACCCGGCAGGCGCGACGGCGGGGCTCGCGTTCACGACGACGCAGAGCGCGGCGGCCGCGGCCGGCCTCGCGTGGATGCTGATGGAGCGCTGGCACCACGGCAAGGTGACGTCACTCGGCCTCGCGTCCGGCTTCGTCGCAGGGCTGGTGGTGGTGACTCCGGCGGCGGGCCATGTGCGCCCGTTCTGGGCCATGGTCATGGGCGGCCTCGCGAGCGTCGTCTGCTACTGGTCGGTGCAGCTCAAGAACCGGCTCGGCTACGACGACAGCCTCGACGCGTTCGGTGTGCACGGCGTGGGCGGTATTCTCGGCGCGCTGCTCACCGGCGTCTTCTGCTTCACCCCCGTGAAGGGCGTGCTCGACGGAGACTTCTCGCAGCTGGGCAAGCAGCTGCTCGGCGTGAGTGTGGCCATCGTCTTCGCCGGCGGCGCGACGTTCCTCATCGCGTCGATCCTCAAGCGCACCATGGGCCTGCGCGCCACCGAGCAGGAAGAGCGCGACGGACAAGATCTGCACGTGCACGGCGAGCGCGGGTACCATTTCGATCAGACGTGACCGGGAGACCTCCATGAAGATGATCGTGGCCATCATTCGTCCCGAGCGGCTGGAGGCCGTCGAAGAGGCGCTCGGCGCGGTGCTCGACGAAGGCGACAACTACCGCATCACCATCGACACCGTCGAAGGGCGCGGCCGCCAGGAGGGCGAGGTCGAGCTCTTCCGCGGCCAGCAGGTGCACGTGCGCAACGTGCAGAAGACGCGCATCACCCTCTTCGTGAACGACGCCTACGTCGAGAAGACCCTCGCCGCGATTCAGAAGGGCGCGCGCACCGAGCCCAACGGCGCAGTCGGCGACGGGAAGATCTTCGTCATGCCCGTCGAAGAGGCCGTGCGCATTCGCACCGGCGAGCGCGGTGGATCGGCGATCTGACCCGTGACCTTCGAGCTGGAGCAGTGGGTCAACGGCCCCATCGACGCCGTGTACGCGCTGTTGAGCGACCCGACCCGGCTCTCGGTGCTGCACCCGCTCATCGAGCGCGTCGTCGTCACCCACCGCGACGACGCGCGCGTCGACGTCGACCTCTTCGAGCACGTGCCGCTCGGGCCCTTCAAGGTGCCCAACTCGTATCGCGCGACGTACTTCGTGCACCCCGAGGCGCCACGGCGGCTGCGCGCGAGAGGTGAGAGCGCTCCGAAGGTCGTCATCGACGCCGAGTACTCGCTCGAGCAGCAGGGAGAGCGCACCCACGTCGTCGAGCGCACGACCGTGAGCGCGCTGCCGGGCCTCGGCCGCTTCGTCGCCAACACCGCCCGCGAGGCGCATCGGAAGCAGCTCGCGAACCTGTCAGAGTACTTCGATGCCCTTTCTCGAACAGCTGCAGGTGTACTTCCGCGGTGAGCGCGCCGAGGCGCTCTTCTTCATCGCTCCCGCGGCGGTGCTTCTCTTCGTCGTCGCCGGCGCGGCGCTCAAGAGCGAAGGCGGAGCGTTCGGCGTCGGCATGGCGGTGCCCATGGTGGTGTTCGGTCTCGTCGCCCTGGGCACGGGGCTCGCCGTCGGGTTCCGCACACCAGCGCAGGTCGCCACGCTCGAGGCCGAGTACGCCGCGTCTCCGAAGGCGATGGTCGAGAAGGAGCTGCCTCGCATGCGCAAGGTGAACGCGAACTGGCCCATCTACCTCGCCACGTGGACCGCGCTGGTGCTCGCAGGCCTCGTCCTTCGGTTCGGGCTGAAGGCCGAGTGGGCGCACGGCCTCGGGCCCGGTCTGCTCATCGTCGGCGCGATGGGCTTTCTCATCGACGGGTTCGCGGAGCGCCGCTCACGCCCGTACACCGCTGCCCTCGAGGCGCTCGCGCAGCAACACGGCGTCGCCCCGAACTGACGTCACGCCTCGCGCGTGACGAGCTCGATCACCAGCTCCACCACGTCTCGATTCCCCAGCAGCCCGAGGAGCGCAGAGAACGGCTGCACGCCGTAGTCGCTGAGCGCGAACCGAAGCCGCGCCGACCCTCGCAGGCGGTTCTCGACGCGCGTCACCACCACCGCGCACTCCACCTCTCTCGTCACACCGTGCAGCGTGAGCCGACCCTTGATGGAGCCCGCGCCCCGCTCGTCCAGCGTCGACTGCGTGCTCTCGAAGCGAATGGTGCCGAACTTCGCGACGTCGAGCTGGCCCGGCCCCTTGAGGTGCTCCTCGATGGTCTTGCGGTCGCTCTCCTTCACCGCGGGACCCACCCGCAGCCGCTCGCGCAGCGCCGGCTCGTCAGGCACCAGCGAATTGGTCTCGACCGTGACGTCGACCTTCACGTGTGAAGGGTCGGGCCGCTCCAGAGTTCCCCCGAAGCGCGTGGCGCGCACGACGTGGTCATGACCTGCGGCGGCCGCCACGCCGCGCTTCCACACGAGCACCACCAGCTCGCTCCGTTCGGGGTCGAGCGGCTCGGCGAGGGCGACGGTTGGTAGCAGCAGGACCAGCAGCAGGCGGCTCACGGGCCTCATGTGCTGCTCCCGCCGCGCGTTCGCCACTCCAACTTGAACCACCGCCCAGGTGGTCGACTTCGTTCTCGGCTACAAAGCGGTGCTCGTGATCTTCCTCGCGCTCTCGTGCCTGCAGGGCCGCCCGATGCAGAGCGCCTTCGATGAGCTCTCGTCACTTGGCGTGGGCATTCAGCTGACCCCGGGGAACGAGCCCACGCGGCACTTCGAGGCGAAGGTGAAGGCCTCGGGGGTGCCGTTTCGCACGCATCACGCTTTCGCGTTTCATGCGCGGGTCGCCCAGGTGTGGCGTGACGACGGCGCGTGCGTCATCGCGACCGACAGCGTGCATCCTCCGAAGCTGCAGACTTCTGCGGCGGCGCACTTCGACGCCTGGCTCGAGCAACACGGCGGCGAGCGCGTGCTCGAGACGATGTACCCCGGCTACCGGCTGGGCACCGGCGACGAGCTCGAGCGCGCGATGTCGCTCGGCATCACCCTCGCGGTCGACGTCTCGCACCTCTTCATTCAGCGCACCGCGGGCGTCCTGTCCGAGGGAACGCTGCGGCGGCTTTTCGACTACGAGCGCATCGCCGAGGTGCACGTGTCGATGAACGACGGGCGACACGACTCCCACCGCCTGTTGCGCCCCAACGCGTTCGGCCTCGACTGGGCGAAGGAGCGCACGAAGTACGGGCTGCCGCTCATCCACGAGGCGTACCTGCACCGGGCGAGCGATGACGTTCGCCGCGCGCAGCTCTCACTGCTCCGAGAGGCGCTGGCGTGAGCGCGCCGCTCATCACCTCGACGCCGTTCTCGCTTCGGCAGTGGTCGCTCGAGCATGAGGTGCGGCCTCACCTCGCGAAGGTGTTCGAGAAGCGGCCCGACATTCAGTCGGTGCTGGTGTGCGTCGGGCAGTACTGGGCCGATGAAGCCGACGACGCCGTGCACTCGCACCTCGTCTTCTCGTCGCGCCCGACGCCTCGCTGGCCGCACGAGTGCGAAGACACGCTCCTGAAGACCGCAGGCGACGGAGACCTCTGCTCGTCGTGCGCCTGGGGCTCGGACGAGGAGCTCGAGTTCACCTGGCTGTCGTGGGACTCGAACGGCGCCGCGATTCGCGCGTGGCAGGCGCTCTGTCTCGAAGGCGCCTCGCAGGAGGAGTCTCCGAACGACTCGTACACGCCGGTGCTGCTCGCGCGCCGCCGCAGCGAAGGCGGCTTCTCGCTCGACCTCATCGGCCCGGTGATGCGGCCCTGGCTCGACCTGCCGCAGACGGCGTACCCCGAGTGGTTCGAGCGGCAGGGCACCCGGCCCACCGAGGTGCCGCTCGCCTCGAGAGACCCAGCCGAGCTGCCGTTTCGAGAAGCCATTTCGAAGGCGCCGTTCGACGATGGGCCGCGGCTCGTCTTCGCCGACTGGCTGCAGCAACGGGCTGATCCGCTCGGGGAGTTCATCTCGTTGTCGCTCTCGAAGCAGCGCACCGACGAGGTCGAGCGCCGTCGTCAGGAGTTGCTCGCGCTTCACACCGAGGCGTGGCTCGGGCCGCTGGTGCGGGTCGTCGCGGCGGGGTCGGCCGACTTCTCGCGCGGGTTGTTGACCGCGGCGTCGGTGCACTTCGATGCCTCGACACGTGAACTGGCAAACGACCCACACTTCTCGACCGTCGAGACGCTGCGCTTTGGAGCGACGAGTGAGGTCGTGTTCTCTCGAGCGATGACGGCGCTGAAGTCGGTGGCCGGGGTCGCGTCGCTCGAGTCGTTGCCTGCGTCAGTCGAAGCGGTCGCGTGTTCGGTCGAGGCCGTGCGTCGTGGCGTGCCCTCTCGTGTGCGTCACCTCACCATCGTCTGCGGCGCTGATCAGGACGAGACTCAGGCCATCGACGCCGCGCGCCACGCCCCCACGGTGGAGCGGCTGTCGATCGTGCGCACCTCGTTCGAGACGAACGCTCGGGTCGAGCTGCGAGACGGCCTGGGCCTCGAGCTCGGCGGCTGGAGCGCGGCGCAGGGACCGACTGGTTGGTGGCTGCAGGTGCCCCGCGAGGGTGTGGCGACGCTCGAGCACCGCGGCCTCTCGACCCTGTCGAGCACCGTCTATCGCGATCATCTGCTCGATCAGGTGCGCGACCGCGGTGGCGTCTCGTCGCTGCGACTGTTGCCGAACGAGCTCTGGAAGCCCACGCGCGCCGAGGTCGAAGGTCTCGAAGCTCGAACGAAGCTGGCGGTCGAGCTTCAGGCGGAAGCGCCCATCGCCGATGCCCCGCCGCTGGAGCCGCCGAAACGGGAGGCGCCCGTGCCGATGCCGGTGCGGGTCGATCCCATCACCCGCGCGGTTCACCTCGAGGTCGTCGACTCCCCGCGTGTCACGGGCGCGAGTCGGCTTCCCCGGTTTCCACTCTTCGTGCTGATCGTCGGGGTGCTGGGCCTCATCGCGCGCGCGTGCGCCGCCGGTTCGTGACGAGCGCCTCCACGATGAACGGGCTCAGCGCCTTGCGGCCGCGCGCTCCATCGTGCGCTTCATCCACATGATGGCGGCCGAGCGCTGCGGGCCCTTCACGAGGAACGCGGGAATGCTGCCGCCGGGGTCGGAGAAGGACGTGTAGGTGACGCGCACGCCGCCCGTGGGGAGCGCTTCGAAGTGCCAGCTTCCCCAGAGCTTCGTGATGCGCACGAAGTTCGAACGCACGGGCGCGGCGGCATCGGTCGTCGAGCGGTACCGCATCGTGCAGGTCGTCGGCGTGCGGTCGACCGTCTGGTGCAGCACGTAGTCGCGCTGGCTCACCACCGCGGGCGCGATCTCCTCCCACGTCACGCGAACGCCACCGTCCTGCGAGAGCACCTTGCGCGCCTTGAGGTCGGGCTCGGTCGGGTCGTACGAGCCGTCGCCCCAGGCCTCGTTGCAGAGCGCGTCGAGCGTCGCGGTGCTGGTCGCGGTGAGGCGCTGCTCGAAGAAGGGCGAGCCGGCCACCTCGCGCTTCTCGAGCGTGATGCCATCGACCACACCGTCGGCGATGAACGCGGGCTCGGCAGCGAGCACCAGCAGCAGCGCCGTCACCATGCGGTACCCACGGCCACGCCGGTCAGGTTCGGGCCGACGAGCGGGGTGACCGAGATGGGTGGAGGCCTCGCGAGCGCGCGAAGGTTGTGCGGCGTCGTCAACACCATCACCTCACCGATGACGATACCGATGCCCACGTTCCACGCAGCGCTCTCCCAGTGTTGCCAGCCGAGACCCAGCACGAGCCCGGTCGCGACGTTGAAGAGCACGTTGCCGGCGTGCATCAGCCACGAGACGCAGAAGTCTTCGTCCTTCGCGTCGTTCTCGAGCAGGCGCTCGGCTTCGGCGAGCCCTTCTGCGGTCTCAGGCAGCTCCCTGACCTTCGGAGCGTGCCCGATGACGTCGAGGGGCAGCACCAACTCGAAGAGGGCGCCGAGGCCGCTCGAGATGGCCCCGACGATGAAGTCGATGCGGTCGGCCTCTTTGGTGAGGAAGGGAATCGCGATGGCCTGCGCGAGGGTGCCGGCGAGGTAAGCGCCGCCCCAGCTCCAGCGCCAGAGGTTCACCCGCACGGCCTCTTCGGTCTCGAGCGACTTGATCAGCGAGAGCCGGGCGGCGTCGACTCCATCGAGGGCGGGCGCGGGCGCGGCGAGCAACGAACTCAGCACGGCGGCGAGGAGCACCCCTCGACGCTACGGTCAAAACTCGCCGAGCACCACGAGGCCCCGGGCGTCATGGGTGACGAATGGAGCGAGCGACACCGTGCGCCGTCGGGCGAGCAGGAGCATCACCGTGCCCGTCACCGTCGTGGCGACGCCGGCCAGCAGCACGCCGAACGAGACGCGCTGAAGTGAAGTGGCGGCCTGCGCCTCTTCGAGCAGGCCACGCACCTTGAGCGAGCCGTCGGAGTTCAGGTGCAGCGCGGCGCCGGAGCGGCCGACGAAGAGGAAGACGGCTCCGCAGGCGGTGATGGCGCCGCCGACGCCGATGACGTTGAGGGCGACGCGCTTCTTGTCGCCGAACTCCGAGAACGGGTGCTCGTCGGCGCGCGCCAGGGCAGGGGTGATCAACGAAATGAGCAGGGCGAGGGCGGCCGTTTTCTTGATCACGGCCGTACCTCGCGTCTGATCAGTCGCGACAACGCTGTTTCACCCTTAAGCACCACTCGAACGGAGCACACCATGTCGACGACCACGATGGCCACTGACTCGAAGCAGAACTGGGAGGGCGTCGATCGCCGCTCGGGCCGTGCGCCGCAGGCTCCGCTGTTCGGTGAGCTGTTGGTCGAGAGCAGCTGGCGGCCGGCCGATGTCGTGCCCGCGGCGAGTGAAGGCTGGCTGCGCGCGTTCGGCTACGTGAAGGACCGCCGCACCACGAAGTGAGCTGTGCCGGAGTTCCATCGACCCTTGCGAACCCATCGCCACGGCGAATGTGGCGCGCGGAGGCGAGAGTCGAACTGAGAAACGCGTGAGACGAAGACGGAGCGCGCCTGATGAGCGGTGGCTCCATCGACCCTTGCGGACCCATCGCCACGGCGAATGTGGCGCGCGGAGGCGAGAGTCGAACTGAGAAATTCAGTGCACCAGCTTGTCGAGCTCGGTGAACAGCTCGTCGACCTTCTCCTTCGACAACCGGCCCTGCGCCTTCCACACGGCGCGGCCTGCAGCATCGAGCACCAGCACCGTCGATGACTTCGGCGGCAGATTCCACGGCGAGGTCGCCAGGCTGCCCTTGAAGTCGAGATAGACGGGCACGTTCACCTTCTTCTCGACGTCACGCACCGCCGCGAGCACGAAGTTGCGCGCCGGAAACCAGTCGTAGGCCGCCACGTTCGCGACCGCGACCACCGACACCTGATCCAACATGTGCGCGGTCTTGCCCTTCTCATAGAGGGCGTCTTTGACGTGCTGATTGAGCGCCGTGGAGTCCCGGTCCTCGTAGAAGAGCACCGTCGGCTTCGCCCACAGCGAGCTCAGCTTCGTCGTCGAACCATTTGAATTCTCGACGGTCGCATCCAAGGTGACACCTCCGTCTGCGGGGTTCGTACGGGCTTCCGTTGCCGCCAGGGCAACGAGAAAAGCCACCGTCCGGGTTGCGCGAAGCAACATTGGACAACACATATACAGAGCCTGTACAAACCTTGCAACGCGATCCCGGCTCCCGCATCCAACCGGCTCGCGGAGGAACACACCGAATGACCAGCATTCCGATCTCAGTCGTCCCCATGGGTGCCGAAGCAGCGTTGGCCTCGTTTCAGCTCGAGCTGGAGCGTGCGCTCGCCGACCTGCTGGTGCTGCCCGATGAAGCGGCGATGGATCCACGGTGGTCGCGGGCGATGGTCGAGCTGCGCGCGTACACGCTGCGGCCTGCGAAGCGCGTGCGCCCGACGTTGCTGCTCGCCGGCTGGGCGATGGCGTCAGGAGAGCTGGGGCGCGGAGTGCCCGAGGGCGTGAAGCAGTTCGCAGCGGGCCTCGAGCTGTTGCACACGTTCATGCTCATTCACGACGACGTGGCCGATCGCGCGGCGACGCGGCGTGGTGGGCCGTCGCTCCACCGGGCGCTGTCGAACGGCAAGGCGGGCGAAGATCTCGCCGTCGTCGTCGGCGACCACGTCTACTCGCGCGCCGTCGAGGTGATGCTGACGTCGGGCATGCCGCACGCCGCCGAGGCCACGCGGTACATGATGGCCATCTGCCGCCACACCGCCGTCGGTCAGTACCTCGACATCGATCTCGCCCGCACCCCGCTGCAGGACGTGACGATCTTCCAGACGCTCAAGGTCGCGAACCTCAAGACCGCGCGGTACGGCTTCGTGGCCCCGCTCGTCGCCGGCGCGATGCTCGGTGGCGCCGACAAGACGCTGCTCGAGCAGCTCGAGCGGGTGGGTCGCCAGGTCGGCCTCGCGTTTCAGCTGCGTGACGACCTCATCGGCCTCTTCGGAGACGACAGCGTCGCAGGCAAAGACGGCGGCGGTGACTTCGTCGAGGGCAAGCGCACGTTCCCCGTGGTCGCCGCGTGGACGCGCGCCGATTCTTCCGGTCGCGCGAAGCTCGAGCAGCTGTGGGCGTCGGACGTGAAGGACGAGAAGGCGCTGCAGTCGGCCCGTCGTGAGATCGACGCGTGGGGCGGCCGTGAAGCGACGCAGCGAGTGATCGAGCGCATGACGCGCAGCGCCCGCAAGACGCTCGAGCTGATGCCTGCCGGCGGCGGTGCCCGCATGGTGCTCGACGGCCTCATCGCGCGCATGGTGCGGAGAGCCCGATGAGCCGCGCCATCGTCATTGGTGCAGGCGTCGGTGGCCTCACGGCGGCGATGAAGCTCGCCCACCAGGGCTGGCAGGTCGACTTGTTCGAGAAGCAGGCGGTGCCGGGCGGCCGCTGCGGGCGCATCGAGGCGAACGGGTTCACCTTCGACCTCGGCCCCACCATCATGCTCATGCCGTTCGTCTTCGAGCAGACGTTCGCGTCGGTGGGCCGCCGCTTGTCCGACTACCTCACGCTCGTGCGCTGCGACCCGAACTACAAAGTCACCTTCCGCGACGACTCGACCATCACGCTCACCAGCGAGCTGACGAAGATGCGCGACGAGCTCGAGCGCCTCGAGCCGGGCAGCTTCGAGAACTACCTGCGCTTCCTCGCGAAGGGCCGTGACCGCCACGACACCTCGATGGAGCGCTTCGTCGGCAAACACTTCGACTCGCTCGCGCAGTTCCTCGCGCCGTCGAACCTGCCGCACGCGCTGCGCATCGGCGCGCACCAGAAGCTGTACTCGCAGGTCTCGAAGTCGTTCCAGGACGAGCGGCTGCGCCAGACGATGTCGTTCCAGACGATGTACCTGGGCGTGTCTCCGTATGAGGCACCTGCGGTGTTCTCACTGCTGCCGTACACCGAGCTCGCCGTCGGCATCTGGTACCCGCTCGGCGGCATGGGCGCGATTCCGCGCGCGCTCGAGAAGGTGTGTCACGAGCTGGGCGTGGCGACTCACTACAACCGCTCGGTGAAACGCATCGTGATGGAAGGCCGGGTCGCGAAGGGCGTCGAGTTCGCCGATGGAACGGTGGAGCACGCCGACGTCGTCATCTGCAACGCCGACTTCCCGTGGGCGCAGAAGCACCTCGTGCCCGCAGAGGTCTCGTCGACGAAGTCACTCGAGAAGAAGCGGTACACCTCGTCGGGCTACATGCTCTACCTCGGGCTGAATCGCCGCGAAGAGAAGCTGCAGCACCACAACGTCTTCTTCGGCCGCGACTTCGAGGGCAGCTTCTCGAGCATCTTCGAGAAGCTCGAAGTGCCCGAAGACCCGTCGTTCTACGTGAACGCGCCGGCGCACACCGACCCGACGATGGCGCCCGAAGGCAAAGACGCGCTCTACGTGCTGGTGCCGGTGCCGCACCGCGCGCCGCACCTCGACTGGAAGGTCGAAGGCCCAAAGGTGCGCGCCAAGGTGTTCGCCCGCCTGAAGGAGCTCGGCATCGACCTCGAGCCCGACATCGAGGTCGAGCGCGTCATCACGCCCGATGACTGGGAGCGTGAGCTCAACCTCGAGCGCGGCTCCAACTTCGGCCTCGCGCAGAACATGTTCCAGATTGGTCCCTTCCGCCCGAAGGTCTGGGACGACCAGGTGCAGAGCCTCTTCTACTGCGGCGCCTCGGTGCAGCCCGGCACGGGCGTTCCGACGGTGATGATCTCGGCCGACCTCTGCGTGAAGGCCATCGAGCAGCACGCGACGATGAAGCCCAACGTTCGGTCGCTGGGGTCGACGTCCGAGGCCGTCGTCGAAGGCCCGCGGCTCGCTGCACGGGAGGCGCTCTCGTGACGACCGCGCTCGCGCTCCACTCGACGGCGAGCTCGTCGCTCGTGACGGAGGGGTATGAGCGCGCGAAGGCGCTGACGAAGCACCACGCGAAGTCGTTCTTCTTCTCGAGCGTCGCGATGTTCGGCGCGCGTCGCCGTGGCGCGTTCGCCCTCTATGCGTTCTGCCGCCGGCTCGATGACCTCGTCGATGGCGACAACGCGGGTGATGGAACGGTCGCGGCTCCAGTTGCGCTGCCCTCTCAGCTGTCGGAGCGCCTCGCCCTCGCGCGCGCGGCCGTCTCGTCGCTGTACGGCGCGGAGTCGAGTTCGGTCTGGCGCGAGCTGCCGTGGCACGAGTCCGAGGTCGCTGCGTTTCGCGACACGGTGCTGCGCTACGGCATTCCCGAGCGGCCGTTTCAGGAGCTCATCTCGGGCATGGAGATGGACCTCACGAAGTCGCGCTACGCGAACTTCGACGAGCTGCAGCTGTACTGCTACCGGGTCGCGGGCGTCGTCGGCGAGATGATGACGCCGGTGCTGGGTCACGCGAACGATCGCTGCCTGCCGTACGCGGCCGACCTCGGCGTGGCGATGCAGCTGACGAACATTCTGCGAGACGTGAAGGAAGACCTCGGCCGCGGACGTATCTACCTCGCGGCGAATGAGCTCTCGGCCTTCGGTATCAGCGAGCACGATCTCCTTCGCTGGTCGCGCGGTGACGAGAAGCCCTCACTCGCGTGGACGCAGTTCATGCAGTTTCAGATTTCGCGCGCGCGCGCGTACCAGCGGCGCTCGTTGCTCGGCGTTCCCGACCTGCGTGGCTTCGGCAGCCAGCGTGTCGTGCGCCTCATGGGCACCGTCTACGGCGGCATTCTCGAGATCATCGAGCAGCAGCAGTACGACGTGTTCTCGAAGCGGGCGCACGTACCGTTCGGTGGAAAGCTGGCGCGCGCGTTGTCGGTGCTGCTCACGCCCAATCCGCGCGCGCTTGGTCCTGCGACGCCCATTCCCCAGCTCGAGGCGCCCAGGTGAAGCGCGTCGCCGTCATCGGAGGTGGCATCGGAGGCCTGACTGCGGCGGGCATGCTCGCGCGCAGGGGCCACCTGGTGACGCTCTTCGAAGCGACGGATTCGCTCGGTGGCAAGGCCGGCACCATTCGGGTCGATGGCCTCGTGTTCGACACGGGCCCGACCGTGATGACGATGCCCGACACCGTGCGGGCGACCTTCGCTGAGCTCGGCGCGGAAGACCTCATGCCGCGGCTCGAGCGCATTCCCCTGCAGACGCACTACCGCTACGCCGACGGCCGCGAGTTTCTCTGCTGGGAGGACCTCGATCGCGCTGCCGAGAGCGCCGCTGCGCTTCATCCCGCTGATGGTGACGGCCTGCGCGCGTTCTTCGCCGACGCCCAGAACGTGTACCGAGCCGCTGGCCAGCCGTACCTCGACGCGCCGTACGAGACGATGATGGGGTTCATGGCGCGCGCGGCCCGCAATGGCCTCGGCACGCTCGTCACCGGCCTCAAGCTGTCGACGCTCGACGCGCTCGGCCAGAAGCACTTCGAGAGCCAATACCTGCAGCAGTTCGTCAATCGTTTTGCGACGTACGCCGGAGCGTCTCCGTACGAGGCGAACGCGGCCTTCGCGATGATCGCCCACATCGAGCGCGCCTTCGGAGTGCACCACGCCATCGGTGGCCTCGGCGGCATCGTCGAAGGGCTCGTCGCGGCGGTGAAGCGCTGCGGGGTCGAGGTGGTGCTCGGTCAGAAGGTCACCCACGAGAAGCGCGGCGCATCCTTCATCGTGGCCGAGCGCGAGTTCGACGCCGTCGTCGTCAACGCAGACCCGCTCGCGCTGCAGCACCGCGAAGGCGACCCGCTCACCATGTCTGGCTACGTCGCGATGTTCGACGTGCCGAAGCGGCTCTCGCTGCCGCACCACACCATTCTCTTTTCGAGCGACTACCGGAAGGAGTTCGCCGAGCTCTCGGCCGGCCGCCTCGCCGACGAGCTCACCGTGCACGTCTGCCACCCGGCGGCGACCGACCCGACGATGGCGCCCGATGGCCGCAGCGGGCTCTACGTGATGGTGAACGTGCCGCCGATTCAGCCGGCCGACGAGTGGCAGACGAACGCGCGCGTGCTCGAGGCGCAGGTGCGTTCACGTCTCGGCGCGATGATTCCCGAGCTGCTCGGGGTTCCGCTTCGCCTCGTCGCCGAGCGCACGCCGGTCGACCTCGCGAAGAAGGGCGCGCCGCGCGGCTCCATCTACGGCTACCTGCCGCATGGAAAGTTCGGCCCCTTCAAGCGCCCCGCGATGCGTGGAGAGCCCGGCGTCTTCTTCGCAGGTGGCGGCACGCACCCCGGTGGCGGCGTTCCCCTCGTGATGCTCTCTGGCCGCTTCGCCGCCGGCATGACCGACGCACACCTCGGAGGTCGCGCATGAACCGCGTCGAGCTGCCCACGAAGAGCGGCGCCTACCGCTGGTACTACGCCGACGTGACGGCCGGCGACGTCAGCGCCGTCTTCATCTTCATGGTCGGGAGCATCTTCTCGGCCCGCTACTCCGCCTCGCTCAAGAAGGGCGGCCTGCCGCGCGAGCACGCCGCGGTGAACTTCGCGCTCTACGAGAAGGGCGTGCGCTCGTCGTGGGTGCTGACCGAGTACCAGGCCGTTTCCATCTCCGATGACGCGCGCACGCTGCACATCGGAGCCTCGTCGCTCAGCTACGACGACGCCGGCTTCACGATGGTGGTGAAGGACAAGACGACGCCGTGGGGCGCTCCGACCGAGGCCACGCTGCGCTTCACGCCGAAGACGTCGCTCGGCCCCGACCTCGAGCTCGTCGAGGGGCTCTCGCACCACTGGCGGCCCATCTGCGTTCGCGGCGAGGCGCGCGTCACCGTGCCCACGCAAGACGTCGACGTGACGGGGCGCGGCTACCACGACGGCAACCACGGCGAGGCGCCGCTCGGCAGCGACCTCTCGGGCTGGGAGTGGACCCGCACGCACCGGCCCAACGACACCGGCATCACCTACCGGCCGTGGGGCGGGGTGCCGCTCATCGACGTGGTCGCGACCGACCGCGACGTGCAGGTGACGCGCCGCGCGCAAGAGCCCATCTCGACCGTGCGCAGCGGTTGGGGGCTTCGTGTTCCCTCCACGCTCGGCGTCGGTGGAGCGCCCGCGATGCTCGAGTCGTCTCCGTTCTACGCGCGCCTCGAGGCGCAGTCGGCCGACGCGCAGGCCATCGGCGAGGTCGCCGACTTCGCCCGCTTTCACAGCCCCGCCGTCAGGTGGATGGCGAATTTCCGCACGCGGTACGCCAAAGAAGGTGCCCGATGAACCTCTTCGTCACGGTCTGGGCCCTCCTGGCCGCGGGCTTCACTGGCGTCGCGCTGTACCGGCTCGTTCGCCAGCGCCGCGCGGAGTCGTCACGCACGCGTCGCCGCCCACACGTGCTGCTGATTCGGCCCGTCGACGCGCCGACGCCGCTCGAGCTCGAGAACCTGGGCACGCCCATCGACTACCCGGGGCAGCTCACGCACGTCGTCGTCTCTCCGTTTCGGCCGCGCCTCACCTCGGCGAACGTTCGGTGGCTCGCGTCTGACCCGTTGAGCCGCAACCGCAAGGTCGGCCACATCGCCTACGCGCTCTCCACCCTTCAGGCCGAGCGTGGCGCCAGCAACGATGAGCCCTCCATCGACGAGCGCCTCGACTCGCTCGAGACCTCGGCCGACCAGGTGGTGTTGTGTGTCGACGCCGACGTTCGGGTCGACGCCGCGCTCATCGGCTCGCTGGTCGACGAGCTGCGAGACGGCGCCGCGCTCGCCTCGGCCGCGCCCCGTCCCTCGGTCTCGCACTCGCTCGGTGGTCGCGCCGTTCGTGGCCTGCTCGTGCAGTCGCACCACGCCTTCGAGGTCATCGACGTGATGAGCGCCGGCGCGCGTGCCATCTGCGGCAAGGCCATCGCGCTCTCGCCCGTCGCCGCTGCCGAGCTGCTCAAACTGGCTGACTGCATCGGCGAAGACCTCGAGCTCTCCCACGTGCTCCACGAGCAGGGCCTGCCCGTTACGCTCGCGAAGGCCACGGCGAACGTGCCGCAGCCCGCGCAGGTGCCCGTCGGCGCCGTTGTCGAACGCTTCACCCGGTGGATGCAGGTACTCCGCGCGCATCGGCCGGCGCTGTTCCCCACGGTGCCGCTCTTCTTCGCGCCCACGCCGGTGTTGATGGTGCTCGCCTCGGTCGTGGCCACGCCGAGCGCTGCGGTCGCGCTGTCGTTGCTCGTCGCGCTGCGTATCGCCCTCGCCAACCGTCAGGACAACCGCGGAGGCCTTCGCTTCGAGTGGCTGCTCGCCGAAGGGCTGCTGTGGCTGTGCTGGCTCAACGCGCTCAGGCAGGGCGGCACCGTCGAGTGGCGTGGCCGTCGCTTCACGCTGCGCTCGGGCGGCAAGATGGAGGCGCTCGCGCCCGAGGAGGCCCGATGATTCGCGACCAGAAGGGTGGGCTCTTCGCCTCCATCATCGACTGGTACATCGCGCGAAAGGTGCGCACGTCGTTTCGCGGCGTCTGGGTGCGCGGCACGCTGCCGTCGGCGTCGAACGGGCTCGTCGCGTACCTGAACCACTCGAGCTTCTGGGACGGCTTCCTCGCGCATCAGCTCGGCAAGCTCGCCGGCTGGGACACCTACGCGATGATGGAAGAGGAGAACCTGGCGAAGTACCGGTTCCACGCGCGCATCGGCGCCTTCAGCGTTCGCCGTGGAGATCCACGCTCGGCCATCGAGACGTTGCGCCATGCGAAGTCGGTGCTGGCCCGCCCCAACGCCGCCGTCGTCATCTTCCCCGAAGGTGAGCTTCGCGCAGGGCAGGGGCCGCTCGGCCCGCTCTCGAGAGGCGTCGAGGTGCTGGCGCGCTCGTCGAAGAAGCTCAGCGTGCCCATCGCGATTCGGTACGCCTTCCTCGAGCACGAGCACCCCGACGTGCTCATCGACGTGGGCACGCCGCACGCGCCAGGCGACCTCTCGACCTACGAGGCCGGCTTGAATGAGGTCTACGCGCGCGTGATGCAGGCCCGCTCGACCGAAGGCTTCACCTTGCGCATCAGGGGCCGCTCTGGCGTTCAAGACCGGTGGGACACCGTTCGCCGCCTGCCACCCGCACCTCAGGAGGGCCCGCGCGAGCCCGCGGCGCAGCCGTGATGGAACGTACGTATCGCATCAACGTCGCCGCCGAGATGAGCGGAGTCTCCGAAGGCCTCATTCGCGCCTGGGAGCGCCGCTACGGCGTGCTCAAGCCGAAACGAACGCCCTCGGGCTACCGCGCGTACACCGAGAGCGACATCACGGTGCTCAAGCGCCTCAAGCAGCTCACCGAAGAGGGCGTCAGCATCGCCGAGGCCGTGAAGCTGCTGCCGAGCATCAAGCGCGACGTGAAGGAGCAGCTCGACAAGGCCGAGCGCGCGACGCCGAGGGCTCCGAAGGCCGGTCAGACGGACAAGTGGCGGCACGAGATTCTGGTGGCCGCCGAGCGGCTCGACCAACACTCGGTCGAATTGGTGCTCGACGAAGCGATGGCGTCGATGCCGCCCGTGGCCTTCTGGGAAGAGGTGTTGGCGCCGCTGCAGCGAGAGGTCGGAGAGCGCTGGCACGCCGGCACCCTCACCGTCGCCGAAGAGCACCTCGTCACGCAGGCGGCCCGGCAGCGCGTCGTCGCGTTGCTGCACCAGGCGCCGCGGCGCTCGAAGCGCCACGTCGTCGCCGCCTGCTTCCCCAACGACGAGCACGAGCTGGGCCTGATGGGCGCGGCGCTCAAGTTTCGTCACGCGGGGTGGCGCGTCACGTTCCTCGGCGCGCGCACGCCTCCCGAGCACCTGGTGCGCGTCGTTCGGGTGACGCAGCCGCAGGTCGTCGCGTTGAGCGCGGTGAACAACGAAGGTGCTGCGCGCTTCGAGGCGACGCTCGTCGAGATGATGCGTTACCGCGGCGAGGCGGAGTTCGTGGTGGGTGGTCGCGCCGCCGAGCTGCACGCCGACGTGGTCTCGCGGCTGGGCGCGAGAACGATCACCACCGCTGACGAGTGGGCCGAGCTGCTCGGCTGAAGCAGCTCACATGCAGGTGAGGCCGGCGTCGCTCACGACACAGCTCGTCTGGGTCGGCGACGCCGGACACGAGAACTCGACCGCGAGCTTGCCGGCCGGGCTGCAGCGCAGAATCTGAAGCCCGCCGTCGGGGTCGCAGCGCACGCGGCCCGGGTTGCTGCAGGAGTCGCCCACGCCGTTCCCTCGCGTGTCGCAGTCGACGGTGTCGCCCACTCGGCGGCAGCCATCGGCGCCTTTGCAGTCACTCACCACGGCCCAGACCTGGGAGCGGCACGCGAGCAGACGTGTCGCTGACTCGCAGGCCCCGACGTTCTCGTCTCTGCAGGGCGCTCCGGCCCTGGGCGCGGTCTCGGTTGTCGTTCCGCATGCGACGGCGACGAGGAGCGCGAACACTGCCGTGGTGATGCGAGCCATGCGTCAAACACTACAACCGACGCCTCGTGAGTGGTGAACCCTGCGAGGGGGGCGAATAGGAAGGCCCGGTGGACCTGCTCCAGCACCTCGACCCGCGCCTGCGCCCAGCGCTCGAAGCCGAGCTTTCGCGCCGCACTGGAGCCCCGCTCGACGGCATTCCCCGTGGCGTGACGGTGGTGCTCGCCGGCCATCGCGGCGCGGGGAAGACGACGGTGCTGCCTCACGTCGCCGCGGCGCTCGGCAGGCCAGGCATCGATCTCGACGCCGAGCTCGAGCGGCGCTCAGGCCAGTCGATTCGGGAGTGGTTTCAGCGCGACGTCGCGTCCTTCCGCGCGGCCGAGCGTGAGGTGTTCAGCGCGTTGCCGGCGGGCAGTCTGGTCGCGGTCGGAGGCGGCTTTCTCTCGAACCACGGCGACCTGCTCGGCGCCTGTCTGACGGTACTCGTGCCCGTCTCGTGGGAGACGTTCGCCGAGCGGCTGACCGCCGACACCTCACGGCCGCGGCTGATGCCCGACGTGTCGCTGCGTGAAGAGCTCGAGACCATCTGGGCCGAGCGCGAGGCGAAGCACCGGCGCGTGAAGACGATGTCGTTCGTCGACTTCGTGTTGGCGTTGACGAAGCCCGCCAGGCCACGGCGCGTGGTCACGCTGCCGCCCGACGCCCACCCCGTGGAGTTCGCGTGGAAGGCGCGGCACGCGGGCGCCGACCTGCTCGAGGTGAGAACAGACCTGACCGCGACCGAGGTCGAGCTGGCTCCCGTCGTGCGTGCGCTGCCGGTGCTGGTCGCGGAGCGAGGCGTCGTGGCGCCGCTCGAGTGGAGACAGACCGCCGCGTTGCTCGACGCCGATGACGGTTCGGTGCGCTCCTTTCATTCCGCGCGGCCGATGACGACGCACGAGGTGCTCGCACATTGGCGTGACGTTCCCGATGGAGTGCAGGTGAAGCACGTCGAGCCGCTGGGCTCTTTGCGTGAAGCGCCGAGGCTGTTCGAGACCCAGCGCGCGTTGCAGGAACGGTTCGGAATCCATCGAGTGACGGTGTTGGCCACCGGGCCGCTGGCGCTTCCGTTCCGTGCGTTGCTCGCCGAGCAGAACGCGCTCGACTACCTCGCGCTCGAGCCGACGTGGAGCGCTGCTCCCGGCCAAAGGCTGCTCTCGGACGCCGCTCGTGCGCATCGCCACGCGACGAAGAATGGAACGACGGAGCGGCTCGGCATTCTCGGTGCTCCGCTCGCGCACTCACGAAGCCCGCGCCTGCACGTTCAGCCGTTCGATCGGCTCGACCTTCCGCCCGACGCCGACGTGGCCGAGGTGCTCGAAGCGCTTCGGCCCCACTACCGTGGCTTCGCCGTCACCAACCCGTTCAAGAAGGCCGCAGCGAAGGCAGCCAACGCCACGCGCGATGCGGTGAACACGCTCGTGCGCGACGAGCACGGTTGGAGCTCGTTCAATACGGACCGTGAAGGCGCTGCAGCCGCGTTGAGCGTGCTGACGGAGCGCGCCGACTCGAGGCAGGTGACGGTGCTGGGAGATGGTGGTGTCACGGGTGCGCTTCGTGAAGCGGCGGAGCAGCTCGGCGTCGTGCTGACGGTGAAGCGGCACGCCGAAGCGAACGGCTCCATCAACGGCGCGGTGGTGTGGACCTGGCCTGCGACGGTTGCTCCACCGCCAGCGCTGCGCTTCGAGAACGCCCTCGTCGCCGTCATTGCCTACGGCCGGCCCGCGCGGGCCATCGCCGCGTCGGTGCGTGAACGGGGTGGAACTGCGCTGCGTCTCGGGCCACGGTGGTTCATCGCGCAGGCGCGGCGACAGCGAAGCCTCTGGGAGTCGGCGACATGAACACCTTCGGAGATCTCTTTCGCGTCACCACCTTCGGAGAGAGCCACGGTCCTGCGATGGGCGCGGTCATCGACGGGTGCCCTGCAGGCGTTCCGCTCACGAAGGAGCTCGTGCAGCGCGCGCTCGATCGCCGTCGCCCGGGGCAGAGCGCGGTGACCACGGCCCGGCAGGAGGCCGACCAGGTCGAGCTGCTCTCGGGCGTCTACGAAGACAAGACGCTGGGCACGCCCATCGCGGCCATCGTGCGCAACACCGACGCGCGCAGTCAGGACTACTCGAAGCTCGCGAAGGAGGACCGGCCCGGCCACGCCGACCGTGTCTGGCGCGAGCGGTTTCAACATCGAGACCCTCGTGGTGGCGGGCGCACGAGCGGGCGCGAGACGTTGTGCCGGGTCATCGGTGGCGCCGTCGCAGATGCGCTGCTCGCGAAGGAACTCCCGAAGCTGAACGTCGTCGCGTGGGTCTCCCAGGTCGGCCCGTTCATCGCGCCGCTGCCTGCTGCTGGGCTCACGCGCGCGCAGGTCGACTCGCACCCGACACGCTGTCCTGACGCCGGGCTCGCCGCGCAGATCGAGGCGCGCATTCTCGAAGCGAAGGCGGCGGGAGATTCGCTCGGTGGCGCCATCACGATTCGCATCGAGGGCGCTCCCGTCGGTCTGGGCGAGCCGGTGTTTGGCAAGCTGAAGTCACGGCTCGCCGATGCGTTCGCAGGCGTCGGAGCCGTCACTGGTGTCATGTGGGGCCCGGCCGATCTCGAGCAGCGTCTCCAGTTGCCCGGCACGCAGTTTCACGCGACGAACGCCGATGGAACGCCGAGCGACGTCTACGGCGGCATTCAAGGCGGCCTCGCGAATGGAGCGCCCATTCTCTCGCGCGTATTGTTCAAGCCGCCCGCGACGCTCACCGACCACGCGAAGGCCGGTCGTCACGACCCGTGCATTCTTCCCCGCGCCGTTCCCGTCATCGAGGCGATGGCGTCGATGGTGTTCGCCGATCTCTTGTTGTCCCTTCTCGCGAGGCCGCACCACGCATGACGACTCTTCCTCCTGGTGCCGTCACGCCTTCCGTCGACCGCACCGGCCGCTTCGTCGAGTTGGTGAAGTCGCTGCCTGACGAGTCCGTCGTCTTCGCCGATGCGCGCGTGCTGCGCCTTCACCGCGACGTCGCGAAGTCACTCAGCACGCGCACCGTCATTCCGCTCACCGCCGGTGAAGGGCTCAAGTCGCTCTCGACCATCGAGCGGGTCGCGAAGCGGCTCTCGGGCGTCTCGCGCTCAGCCACCTTCGTCGCGCTCGGTGGTGGAACGGTCGGAGACGTCGTCACCGTCATCGCGCACCTGCACAGACGCGGCGTGAAGTTGATTCACGTGCCCACCACGCTGCTCGCGGCCGTCGACAGCTCCATCGGAGGAAAGGGCGCGGTGAACGTCGGTGGCGTGAAGAACGCGCTCGGCGTGTTTCACGGACCTGCCGAGACCTGGCTGTGCCCGGCCTTCTTCGACACGCTCTCGGAGGTGCAGCGCCGGGAAGGGCGGCTCGAAGCGTGGAAGATGGTGGTCACGCTCGACGCGGCGACCGCACGCAGGTGGATCAAGAAGGCCCCCGAAGACCTGCCGCTGCTCCGTGAGGCGCGCGACCTGAAAGAGGCCGTGGTGCGCACCGATCCCTACGAGACGAAGGGCGTGCGAGTGGTGCTGAACTTCGGTCACACGTTTGGTCACGTGCTCGAGAGCGTGAGCGGGTTCTCGCTTCGTCACGGAGAAGCGGTGGGGCTCGGCATGCTCTGCGCGCTCGATATCGGTGTCGATCTCGGCCTCACACCGCGAGGTGTCGCAGAGGCGGTGGAAGCAGCGCTCCCGAACGCGAAGAACGCGCGTGCGCTGCTCGCGAAGTACGCGAAGGCGCCGCTCTCGAAGGTGACGAAGGTGCTCGCGGGGGACAAGAAGTCGGCGCCTGGTCTGCTGCGCATGGTGCTGCTCGAAGATCTCGGCCGCTGGCGCACGCTCGGCGTCGAGGCAAAGACCTGGCAGTCCCGATGGACCGGGTCGTGGCGCTGACACCTCCGCTGTCGAAGTCAGACGCGCACCGCGTGCTGGTGCTGCGTGAACTCTGCGAGGGCGCGCACGAGTCGGCACTCGAAGGAGCCGTCGACGTTCCCGAAGACGTGCTCGTGCTCTCGCGTGGCCTGAAGACGCTGCGTGGCTCGACGGGTGAACTCGACTGTCACGACGCCGGCGCGCCGTTTCGCTTCCTCCTCACCCAGGCCGCGCTGCGCCCGAATACGGTGTTCCACTTCACGGGAACGAAGCGGCTCGCCGAACGCCCTCAACGGCCGCTGCTCGACGCATTGGTGAAGTCACTCGGCGTTCGTTTCACCGAAGGCGCGCCGTGGCCGCTCACGGTGACGACGCGAGCCACACCCATCGTTGAGCGCTTCGAGATCTCCGGTGTCGAGTCGAGCCAGTTCGCGTCGAGTCTCGTGCTCGGCGCTGCGCGGCTCGCGCATCACGGCAACCCCGACATCGTCGTCGACGTCACGGGAGAGCCGACGAGCGCCGGCTATCTCGCGCTCACCCTCGATTGGGTGCGGCGCTTCGGCTTTCGCGTCGACGTGAACGAGTCACGCATCACCATCGGTGGAAGAGGAACGTTGCTCGCTCCCTCGCTGCCTGGTGACTGGTCGTCGCTCACGTATCTGCTGTCACTGGCGTGGAAGTCGAAAGCGCAGGTGGCTGCAGTCGATCTCGCGTCGATGCACCCTGACCGCGCCTTTGCCACGCACCTCGAGGCAGCCGGGCTCACGCTCGTGAAGCGCGAAGGGCTCACCGAAGTTCACGGAGCCCTCAGGCGTGGCTTCTCCGTCGACGCGTCCATCTGTCCTGATGCAGTGCCGGGCCTCGTCGCGCTCGCGCTCGTCGCTCCCACTGCATCGACGTTCACGCGCTGCGCCGTCTTGCGGCTCAAAGAGAGCGACCGCCTCGCCGCGCTCATCGACCTCGTGCACCTCACGGGAGGAGCGACCTCACTCGAAGGCGACACGCTCACCGTCACGCCTCCTCGAATGCCGCGAAGTGGCACCTTCGATGGAAGAGCCGACCACCGCCTCGTCATGGCCGCCGCCGTCGCGGGCCACCTGCTCGACGTGACGATTTCCGTGCGCGGCACCGAGGCCGTCGCCAAGAGCTTCCCCGCGTTCTGGAAGGAAGCTGCGAAGGCTCACGTGACGCGCAAGGAGGCCGAGTGAAGACGTACGACGCGGTGGTGGTTGGCTCGGGCCCGAACGGCCTCGCAGCCGCGCTCGTGCTCGCGAAGGCCGGTCACTCGGTGAAGGTCATCGAGGGCCAGCCCACCTTCGGAGGCGGCGCGCGCTCGATGGCGCTGACGCAGCCCGGCTTCGTTCACGACCTCTGCTCGGCGATTCATCCACTCGCCGCCGGCTCTCCCTTCTTCTCGTCGCTGCCGCTCGAGAAGTACGGCGTGCGCTTCATCCACTCCGAGTTCCCGCTGGTGAACCCGCTCACAGGCGATGACGCCGCCGTGCTCGAGCGCAGCGTCGAAGCCACTGCCGCGCGGCTGCGCTCGGACGAGAAGGCCTACCTTCGCGTGATGAAGCCGCTCGTCGACGGCTTCGAAGACCTCAAAGGGCTCATCTTCAACCCGCTCACGAAGCCGCCGCTCAAGGCGCCGTTGTTGGCCGCGCGGTTTGGCCTCAGCGCGCTCGAGAGCGTCGTCGACTTCGTCGAGAACGAGTTCCAGGACCCGCGCACGAAGGCGCTCCTCGGTGGCTGCGCCGCGCACTCCTTCTCGCCACTCACGACGCCACTCACGAACGCGTTCGGCCTCATCCTCGCCATCACGGGGCACGCGGTCGGGTGGCCCTTCATCGAAGGCGGGTCGCAGAAGCTCGTCGACGCGCTGGTGGCGATGATTCGCGAAGCCGGCGGAGAGCTCGAAGCAGGTCATCCCATCTCCACGCTCGACGAGCTGCCGCCGCACCGAATCGCGCTCTTCGACACGCACGCGCACGTGATGACGAAGGTGTGTGGTGACGCGCTGCCGAGCGGCTATCGCCGTCGCATCGACGAAGGCTTCGTGCGCGGGCCGGGCGTGTTCAAGGTCGACTACGCGCTCGACGCGCCGATGCCGTGGACGTCGAAAGACGCGCACCGCACCTCGTGTCTGCACGTCTGCGGCGGCATCGAGGAGCTCACCGAGTCAGAGGCCGCGCCGACCAACGGCCAGCTCGCCGAGCGCCCGTACGTGCTCGTGGCGCAACACGCCGCCTTCGACGCGACGCGCGCGCCCGCGGGCCAGCACACGCTCTGGGCGTACTGCCATGTGCCGAACGGCTCCACCGTCGACATGACGGCCCGCATCGAGGCGCAGCTCGAACGTTTCGCGCCCGGGTTTCAGCGCCACGTCATCGCGCGGCACACGAAGACGACGGCCGACTTCGAGCGCACCAACGCCAGCTACCTGGGCGGAGACATCTCGGGCGGCGCGGTCGAAGGCCTGCAGGTGTTCTTCCGACCCACCGTCGGGCTGCCGTACGTCACGCCCAACGAGCGAATACTGCTGTGCTCCTCGTCGGCGCCGCCGGGACCTGGCGTGCACGGCATGTGTGGGTATTGGGCGGCGAACGAGGCCCTGGGTCGACTTCGCCGCGCGTGACCCGGTGTGTTGAGCCCGTTCACTTCGCCGCGAAACCCCGTGGCGTCATCGCTAGGCTTTCAGCGAGGCATGAACGGGTTCCTCCGCTGGCTCGACGACTTCTCTCGTGCCTCGTCGTTTCAGGACGAGCGTGGCCGCATGCAGGCGCGGTTCGTCGTGGTGGGCTCGATGCTCGGCGGGCTGATGAGCCTGACCTCGACCCTGCTCTTGTTCGTCTGGGCGAGCCCAACGCAGGTGCCGCAGTCGGGCATCGGCTTCGTGTTGTGTCTGCTGATCGTCGGGCTGTGGCGCGCCACGCTCAGTCGCGCGCTCGTCTCGCACCTCGCCGGGGTGGTGCTGTCGGTCAGCTACCTCTTTGGGGCGTTCAACGAGCGCAGCCTCAGCACCTCGTCGCTCTTCGCCATCATTCCCATGCTGGTGCTGTTCCTGTCGGGGCGTCGTGTCGGGAGTTGGTGGTTGGTGTTGGTGATGGTGCAGATGGGGCTCGTGGGCGTGCTGCTGCGCCCGGCGGCCGGCCTCGAGCGGCAGGTGTTCGACGCCCAGCTCGTGCGCGTGTTCGTGCTCGCGCCCACCATCTTCCTCATCGGCTTCCTCTACGAGTGGGGCCACGAGCGCACCATCGCGACGCTGAACCAGGCGCGTGAAGCCGCCGAGGCTGCGAACCGTGAGAAGAGCCGCTTCCTCGCGAAGGTGAGCCACGAGATTCGAACGCCGCTCAACGGCGTGCTGGGCACCACGGAGCTGGCGATGCTCGACGACCTCGCTCCGAGAACGCGGGAGCGGCTCTCGACGATTCACCGCTCGGGCGGAACCCTGCTCGCGCTCATCAACGATCTGCTCGACCACGCGCGCGCCGAGGCCGGCCCGTTCAAGCTGCAGAGCGCGCCGTTTCTCCCCGCGCAGGTGGTGAACGAGATCGTCGAGCTGAACCGCGCGCGCGCCGAGGCGAAGGGGCTCACGCTCACCGCAGAGGTCGGCGTTCCGTCGTCGCTGCGCGTGCTGGGCGACGCCGTTCGGCTCAAGCAGGTGCTCGGCAACCTCGTCACCAACGCCATCAAGTTCACGCCGGCGGGCGCCATCGCGGTGCGCTGCGAGGGGCAGGGTGACGGCGCCTCGTTTCGGCTGCGGCTCTCGGTGAGCGACACCGGCCCGGGCATCACGGCGGCTGATCAGGGCCGTCTGTTCCTGCCCTTCTCGCAGCTCTCGGCCGACACCGAAGGCACGGGCCTGGGGCTCGCCATCTCGCGGCAGCTCGTCGAGGCGATGAATGGGCGGCTGCTGCTGTCGAGCGAGGTCGGCAAGGGGTCGACCTTCACGCTCGAGCTGACGCTGCCGCTGACCGAGCTGAACCCGCAGCACACGCCGGTGAGCTCTCAGTGGCGGTTCTCTGGCCGCGCGCTCGTCGTCGACGACAACAGCATCAACGTCGGAGTCGCCTCGGGCCTGTTGGCGAAGCTGGGCCTCGAGGTCACGTCTGCCGGCAACGGTGCCGAGGCCCTCGCGGTGCTCGAGAAGGACCATTTCGACTTCGTGCTGATGGACCTGCAGATGCCGGTGCTCGACGGGCTGAGCGCGACCAGAGCCGTGCGTGCCCGCGGTGACGCCACGCCCATCATCGCGCTCACCGCCAACGCGATGCACGAAGACCTGCAGGCCTGCCTCGACGCGGGCATGACCGATTGCCTCACCAAGCCGCTGCGGCTGCAGCGGTTGATCGAGCTGCTGCTCCGCGTGCTGCCGACGACCGACAAGGTGCGCCTCGCCTGAGCTTTCTCACGGCGCGAGAAGCCCGTCGGTGACTGTCAAAGGTCATAACGTGGAACGGCGAAACTCCAGATCGCCGACGCGCCGATGTTCCACGTGACCTGCAAGAGACACCTCTGGGCGACCTAACCCTGCGGATCAGGGGTGACCTTCAGCTTGGCAAGGGGCTCGCAATGCCGGCCCGCCCATGGACACGTTCGCCGAGAAGTTCGAGACGATGATGGATGACAAGCGGGTTCGAGCGGTTGGAATCGCGCTCGCGGCCGTGGTGCTCGCCATCTCGATGGGCCTGCTCATCGCCGCGAAGACGCCCTCGAAGCCCATCGTCGTCGGCAAGGTGCTGCCCGATGCGCCGGCGAACGTGCTGATGCTGCGGTGGATGCCCGACATGCGCGTGATGGAGCTGCGTGCGCTGCTGCCCGCTCCGATGGCCCGCATCTCGAACAGCGCTCCCCAGGCGCGCAGCAACGCGATGCTCAGCCGCCGCTGAGCTCCACCGTTTCAGTTCGTTTCCCCCGACCCTGTTTGGAGCCAGCGCTCCATCGGGGTCGTGGCATTTCTGGAGTCAGTCGAGTGACAGCTCGGCGCCCAGCGCGCGATCGACGAGCGTGACCTCGACGCCGAGCCCCGTCGCCAGCTCGACCAGCAGCGCCCGCTCTTCGGGGCTCACGTGACCGTCGGCGCGCGCCACGAGGCAGAGGTCTCGCAGCACCTGGCCACGACGCAGCAGCGGCACCACCGCCACCGCGTTCGAGATTCGTCGCGGCAGGTCATCCGACAGCGCCTTCACGTTGATGCGGTCGACGGAGCCTGCGCCGAAGAAGCGCTCGAGCACCTTGCGCTCCTTCTCGTCGAGCGCACCATTCGCAGAGGCCACGGCGACACCGCCCGCGAGCAGCAGCCGGCGCATGGCTTCGGGAATCTCGCCTTTGTCTTCGAGGTACGTCGGCTCCATCACGGCCATCAGCTCGGCGACTTCGGCTTCGAGCTGCGGGCGTGAGAGGCCGGTGCCTGCGAACTGTTCGGCGCGCGAGAACGCGTTGGCGGCCTGCAGCCGGAGGGGGCTGAACGGGTGCGTCGCGAACCAGTCGGGCTGAGGTTTGCGATCGGCGTCGTCGGCGGAGCGTTTGCCCAGTTCCTCCTGCATGTCGCCGAGCTGCGAGAGCAGATCCTCGGCGCGCATGCTGGTGAGGCCTTCGCGCAGGCCCGAGGCGAGCTTGAGCAGCGAACTGGTGACGCCATCGAGCTTGCCGGCGCAGGTGAGGCCCGCGCGGTCGGCGGAGATCTCGGCGTAGCGGCTCCATGCGAAGAGCTGCGTCGCGGCGACGCCCACCATCGATGACTCCACCAGCGCCTTCATGGGCAGGCGGTGATGCCCGAAGAGGTGATGACCGAGCTCGTGACCGATGACGAACTTGAGCTCTTCATCATCGAAGGCCTCGAACAGCGACGACGAGAACAGCATGAAGACGCGCCCGTCTTCCGGCCGCGCCATGCCCGCGTTGAAGCGCGCGTCTGGGTAGACGTACGTCTCGAGCGTGCCCTCGAAGCCGAGCGTCTTCGTGCAGTGGGCGACCAGCGTCGCGAGCCGGGGAGACATCGGCGCCGTCACCCGCAGCGCCGAGGCGAGGAACGAGCGGCGAATGCCCAGGTCCTTCTGCTTCTCGGCCTCGTCGATGAGGCGCTTGAGGTGCGGGTCGGCGAGCAGCTTCGCTTCGAGGTCGACGTCACCCTGCGCGCGCAGGTCGAGTCTGGGAGCCATGAGGCGAGGTTGTACTCCTGACGCACCACGCATCGGGCTGGAACTGCTCCTGTCGACGCGCGCGCCGCTTTGCTAGGGCACGTCGTCATGAATCCACAGATTTTCCGGGAGTACGACGTTCGCGGCCTGGTGGACAAAGACCTCACCGACGCCGTCGTCGAAGACCTTGGGCGCGGCCTCGCCACGATGGTCAAGCGCGCGCACGGCAGCACCATCGTCGTCGGCCGTGACGCTCGCGAGTCGGGTCCGCGCTTTCAGGCGGCGTTCATCAAGGGCGCGACCTCGACTGGCATTCACGTCATCGACGTCGGCGTGGTGCCCACTCCCGTCGTGTACTTCGCGGCGAACACGCTGCCCGTCGATGGCCTCGCCGTCATCACCGGCAGCCACAACCCGCCCGAGTACAACGGCTTCAAGATGGGCGTCGGCAAGACGACCTTCTACGGCGAGACGATTCAGCAGCTGCGCACCCTCATCGAGACGCGTGACTTCGAGACGGGCACGCCCGGCAACGTCACCTCGTTCGACGCCTGCACGCCGTACCTGCACTTCGTCACCTCGACCGTCACGCGCGGCCCGAAGAAGCTCAAGGTGGTCGTCGATGCCGGCAACGGCGTCGGTGGCATCGTCTCGGTGCCGATGCTCGAGAAGCTCGGCTACGACGTGGTGCCGCTGTACTGCGAGCCCGACGGTCGCTTCCCCAACCACCACGCCGACCCGACGGTGGCGAAGAACCTCGAGCTGCTCATCGCGGCCGTGAAGAAGGAGAAGGCCGACCTCGGCGTGGCCTACGACGGTGACGCCGACCGCATCGGTGTCGTCGACGAACACGGTGAGATCATCTGGGGCGACAAGCTGATGATTCTGCTCTCGCGCGCGGTGCTGAAGGCCGTGCCGGGCGCCGCCATCGTCGGCGAGGTGAAGTGCAGCTTCACCATGTACGACGACATCGCGAAGCATGGTGGCAAGCCCGTGATGTGGAAGACGGGGCACTCGCTCATCAAGGCGAAGATGAAGGAGCTGCACGCCGAACTCGCCGGCGAGATGAGCGGCCACATCTTCTACAAGCACCGCTTCTTCGGCTTCGACGACGCGCCGTACACGGCCGCACGCCTGCTCGAGATTCTGTCGAACGAGAAGGGCACGCTGTCGTCGATGCTGGCCGACGTGCCGGTGACGTACTCGAGCCCCGAGCTGCGCTTCGACACGGTGGAAGAGAAGAAGACCGCGCTGGTGAAGCGCTGCACCGAGATGCTGCGCGCGAAGGGCTTGAACCTCATCGAGGTCGACGGCGTGCGCGCCACCTGGCCCGACGGCTGGGGCCTCATTCGTTCGTCGAACACCACGCCCATTCTCGTCGTGCGTTACGAAGCGAAGACGAAGGAGCGGCTCGAAGAGATTCGCGCGCTCATCGACGGCACCATCGCCGCTGCCAAGAAGGAGATCGGCGGATGAAGGTGCTCGCCTTCTCCGGCAGCCTTCGCACCGGGTCGTGGAACGAGCAGCTGCTCGCTGCCGCTGTGAAGGGGCTGCAGGCGCGCGGCGTCGAGGTCGACGCGTGGAGCTTCAAGGCCGCGAACATTCCCATCTACGACCCCGACACGTCGGACACCAACCCGCCAGCCGCGATGGTCGACTTCAAGGCTCGGGTGCGTGGCGCGACGGGCCTGCTCATCGCCTGCCCCGAGTACAACTACAGCTACCCGGGCGCGTTGAAGAACCTGCTCGACTTTGCTTCTCGCCCTCCGCAGGAGAACCCGTTCAAGGGCCGGGTCACCGCCCAGCTCGGCGCGACGAATGGCCCGGGTGGAACGCTGCAGGCGCAGGCGATGTTGCGGCACGTGCTCTCGGGGCTCGGCTGTCACACGCTGCCCGGCGCGTTCACCGTCTCGAAGGTGACCGAGGCGCTCGATTCCCAGGGCCTCAAAGACGAGCGGCAGAAGAAGAACCTCGATGGGTTTCTCGAGCGCTTCATCGACGAGCTGAAGCTCAGGAGCCGCTGACATGGTCGCCCTCGGCGTCGACATCGGTGGAACCAACGCGCGCGCCGCGGTGGTCGTGCGCTCCACCGGCAAGCTGCTCGCGACGGTGAAGGAGCCGCTCGTCGACCGGACTCCAGCGGGCGTCGTCTCGGTCGTGCGCGCACTCGTCGAGAAGGTCGGGGCCGACCACACGGTCGAGAAGGTCGGCGTCGGCGTGGCGGGCATGCTGCGCGGTGACGTCGTGGTGAACGCTCCGAACCTGCACTGGCGAGACGTCGACTTCGGCGGCCCGCTCGCGAAGGCGCTCGGTCGCCCCGTTCGGTTGGTGAACGACCTCTCGGCCGCAGCGTGGGGCGAGTTTCGCGGCGGAGCGGCGCGCGGCGTTGAAGACACCTTCACCGTTTTCGTCGGCACCGGCGTGGGCAGCGCCATCATCAGCGGCGGCCGGCTCGTGCAGGGCGCCACGGGCGTCGCCGCCGAGTTCGGGCACGTGAAGTTGCTCCCCGAAGGTGGCCGGCTGTGCGGCTGTGGCGAGTACGGCTGCCTCGAGGCGTACATGGGCGGCGCCAAGCTGACGGAGTGGATGGCGGAGGCTGGCGTGGCGGGAACGCCGTCGGACCTCGAGCGCCAGGCGCAGGAAGGCGTCACCATCGCGAAGAACATCTACGACTTCGCGGTCGGCCACCTCGCGCTCTCCATCGCGAATCAGGTGACGGTGCTGAACCCGGCCATCGTCGTGCTCGGCGGCGGCGTGCTGTCCCGGTGCCCCGGCATGGTGAAGCGAATCACCGACGTCGTGATGGCTCGCGCGAGCGCGGCGTCGCGGAGCGCACTGCAGCTTCGAATGGCCGAGCTCGGTGACGACAGCGGGCTCGTCGGCGCGGCGCTGCTGGCCTGACTGGAGTAGGGAGCGCGCATGGCTCTCTCGCTCTCGTCCATCGCGTCGCCCTCGCAGCTGCTCCCGCTGTGGCAGGTGCTCAAGCGCGTGCCTGGAGGCGGTGTGGTGATGGGTCGGCTCGCGGGCCGCATGGCGCCGTACACCGGCACGATTCGCCCTGAGGTGCTCACGCTCGAGAAGGGCTACGCGCGCATTCGCATGCGTGACACCCGCCGCGTGCGCAACCACCTCAACTCAGTGCACGCCATCGCGCTGATGAACCTCGGTGAGGTCTCGACGGGCATGGCCGTCATCACCGCGTTGCCCGACGGCATGCGCGGCATCATCTCGCGGCTCTCGATGGACTACCTGAAGAAGGGCCGCGGCCCGCTGGTGGCCGAGTGCTCGTGCCCGCCCATCACCTCGACCGGGAAGCAGGACCTCGAGGTCACGGCAGAGCTGAAGAACGACGCGGGCGAGGTGGTGGCCATCGCCCACGCGAAGTGGCGCGTCGGCGCCTGACGTCAGGGGCCGCGAACGTTCTCCCAGCCCGCCGTTCCGTTCGCCCAGCTCGTCGCCCAGTCACTGAGCTTCACGCCGCCCACCGTGCGCGTGAAGAGCTGCGTCAGCATCACGTGCGTCGGGTTCGTGGGGTCGACGACGTAGTACTTGAGGTTCGTTTTGCCCTGATACTGGCCCGTCAGCAGCGTCGTCGTCGCGGCCTCGAAGGCCACCTGGTCCATCTGGAAGAATTGCGAGAGCACGCTGTCGCGGCTGTAGGCCAGCAGCGCGAAGCGGCGGTTCGGGTACGTGCTCGCGAGCCAGCCTGGCACCAGGTTGAAGTTCTGCGTGCAGCCCGTGCAGCCCGGAGGATCCTGCACGCCCCAGGCGCTCAGCCAGTCGGCGAGCAGCGCGGCGTTGGTCGGGTTGATCATCTGCGCCGAGTCGGCCAGCCCGTGCACCTCGGCCTGCGGGAACGCGGCGGCGAAGCGGTGGTAGTTGAGCTGCACGCCGAAGCCGCCGGCGCTGGTGCCGGTCAGCCAGATGCGCCGCGGGCCCGTGAAGGTCTGCGAGAGCCGCGCGAGGAAGGCCCGCACGTTGGCCGCGCCCTTGTGGTGGCCGCCATAGCTCGTCACCTGATCGCCCGAGTGCACGTCGCCCGTGCAGTAGGGAATGAAGACGAAGCTCGCGTTGCGGAACGGGTTGTTCGTGTTGCTGCGGTTGAACGCGACCTGGTTCTTGATGCTGTCGGTGGCGAAGTCGGCGCCCGAGTAGCCGTCGAAGTCGGTCGCGCTGCGCACGGTGAAGCAGGTGAGCTGGTTCCAGCAGGCGCCGCCGCCCTGCATGTACACGATGACGTCGCTCGACTTGTTGGTGAGGTTCACGCCGATGCCGGTGGGCGTGCCCGTGCCGCACTCGGAGTCGGGGAAGTCGACCCACGTCCACTGCTCGTTCGGCGCGACGATGGGGCCCGAGGTGGCGACGCCTGCGTCCATCGTGACGCCCGCGTCGACCGTCACGCCGGCGTCCTGCTCCTGGCCCGCGTCCATCGCGACCACGTTCGACGTCGCGCACTTTCCGACCGCGCAGACCTGGCCGCCGACGCAGGTGTCGCAGAGGTTCCCGCCTGAGCCGCACTGCGTGGTCGAGGTGCCGGCCACGCACTGGTCGTCCATCGTGCAGCAGCCGGTGCAGGTGTCGGTGCGGCAGCGCGGCTTCGTGCCACAGGCCGTCAGCGAGAGAGCGAAGAACGAGAGAGCGAGGACGACGACGCGCATGGGGAACCTCGAGCGGAAGACCGGCGCTGTGTAGCCCGCTCGCTCAGCCGAACCAACCCTCGGAGCGCCGCATCGTGTCAGCGCTTCGTCGGCGGCTCGGCGAACGTGTGCTTCGCGAAGAGCGTGGCGTGCTCGACGTTGCGCACCCACGGCGTGTTGCCCTTGTCGAGCGAGACGACCTCGTCGAGGCGGCCCTCTTCGTAGCGGTAGTCCTGCACGATGCGGTAACGGTCGAACGGCGCCAGGCTGCTCACCTCGGCGGCAAGCTCGAGCGAGGCTTTGCGGAACTGACCGTCGGTGCTGCCAGTGCCCTTGCCGAGCGACGAGGCGATGCGGAGCGGCACCGTGCTCCCGGTCGCCTCGAACTCGAGGTGAAAGAACCAGGTCTGCAGGCGCTCTCCGGCCGAGCCGTCGTAGTCGGGGTGACGGCGGCGCAGGCTCTTCACCGACTCCCAGTGGTCGCCGAGGCGCCGCTGCTCGACGCTGAAGTCGTAGTCGAACTGAGGTGCGCGCACCCACGCGCCGTCGACGAAGCGCTCGCACTCCCCTCGGCCGACCCACACGAGCGTCACCTCGGGCTCGGTGGTGGTGGCGGGTGGAACCCACGCCTTCTGGGCAGCGCAGCCGGTGGTGAAGAGGAGTGCAGCGAAGACGATGCGGAACATGGGGAACTCCAGTGGTCAGCTCGCGCGCGTCGTGCGGCGAGTGGAGACACCATGCGGCCGGCGGGCGTTGACAACAATGCGGCCACTGGACAACACATTGTTGCTTCATGACAACACCGACCATCGACGGGCTCGTGGCGTTCCAGGCGGTCGCGCAGGCGCGCAGCTTCACGAAGGCAGGGCAGGTGCTGGGGCTCGACAAGTCGCGGGTGAGCCGGGTGGTGAGCGCGCTCGAGGCGGCGCTCGGGCAGGCGCTGCTGGTGCGCAGCACGCGCTCGGTGTCGCTCACGGCCGAAGGCGAGGCGCTGTTCTCGAAGGTGTCGCCGCTGCTCGCCGGGTTGCACGAGGCGCTCTCGGCGGTGCCCGACCAGCCCACCGTGCCCGCGGGAGAGGTGACCATCACCACCACGCCCGACCTCGGCCGCGCGATGCTGGCGCCGGCGCTCGCGTCGTTTCGCCAGCGCTTCCCCGCGGTGTTCGTTCGCGTGGTGCTGGCGAGTGATGTCGTCGACCTGATGGGCAAGGGCGTCGACCTCGCGCTGCGCGTCGGGCACCCCGGCGCGGGCTCGTTCATCGCGCGCAAGGTCGGCGCGCTGCAGGCGGGCTTCTTCGCGTCGCCGGCCTACCTGGAGCGGAAGGGCACGCCGACGACCCAGGCCGAGCTCTCTGCCCACGATGGCTTGTGGCCCGAGGTGCCGAAGGGGCAGCGCTCGTTCTCGCCCGGCGCCGCGCCGCCGAAGCCTGCGGTGCAGTGCGCTGACTTCTCGTTGTTGGCCGAGCTCGCGCGGCTGGGCGCGGGCATTGCGCTGCTGCCGACGTTCCTGGCGCCGAGAGACGGCTCGCTGGTGCGCGTGTTGCCGCAGGTGTCACTGTCGAACGCGCCGCTCTACCTCGTGTCCCGGCCAGTGAAGCCCGTGCCTCCACGCGTGCGCGCGCTGAGTGACTGGCTCGTGCAGCAGCTGCGCAGCGCTCCTTGAAGCGGAGCAGCAGGGCGAGCGACAGCTGAACGAGGAACCTGGCGGCGCTCACCTCACGTCGAGCAGCTCGATCTCGAACACCAACGTCGAGTTCGCGGGAATGTTCGTCTTCGCCTCCTGCCCATAGCCGAGGTCTGGCGGCACGATGAGCTGCCTCGTCTCGCCCTCCTTCATGCCGATGAGGCCCTCGTCCCAGCCGGGAATCACCTGCCCCTCACCGACCCAGAACGAGAACGGCGCGCTGCGCGTGCGGGAACTGTCGAACACGCCGCCGTCGAGAATGCGCCCGACGAAGTGCACCTGAATCTTGTCGCCCTTCTTCGCCGCGTCGCCGTCTCCAGGCACCAGCACCTGGGTGATGAGCCCGCTCGGGCGGGTGACGGGCGGCTGCGGCGTGGCGGGCACGGGCGGCGGGCTCTTCTTGCAGGCCGCGAGGGCGAGGCAGAGCGTGAGGATGACGCGCATGGTGGGCACGGTAGAGGCTGCCGGGCGCTCGGAACAGGCGGGAGTCGAATGGAGTCAAATCGTTAACCAATGGTGCTCGATGGGCTGACCTTTCGTTTCCGCACTATCAGGGTGGCTTCG
>JBEOKA010000109.1:0-20101 GCA_040275325.1 Myxococcaceae bacterium
GCGCCCGCCAAGGCCGCGCCGTCGAGCAACGGTCAGCTCGTGACGCCCGTCGCGCGCGCCGTCGCCGCCGACAAGGGCATCGATCCCAGCACCATTCAGGGCTCCGGTGCGCAGGGCCGCGTGCTCAAGGAAGACGTGCTGAAGGCCGCCGAGTCGGGCAAGGCCCCGGCCGCCGCCACCACGCTCGCCGCGCCCACCGGCCCGCGTGGCGAAGAGCGCGTGCGCATGACGCCGCTGCGCAAGCGCGTGGCCGAGCGCCTGCTGCAGGCCCAGTCGACCGCCGCCATTCTCACCACGTTCAACGAAGTCGACATGAGCGCGGTGATGGGCCTGCGCAAGCAGTACAACGAGAAGTTCGAGAAGAAGCACGGCGTGAAGCTGGGCTTCATGAGCTTCTTCGTGAAGGCCACCATCGAGGCGCTCAAGACGTTCCCCGCCGTGAACGCGAGCATCGAGGGTGAAGAGGTCGTCTTCCACCACTTCTACGACATCGGCATCGCCGTCTCGGGCAGCCGAGGGCTCGTGGTTCCGATTCTTCGCGACGCCGATCAGAAGTCGATGGCTGAGCTCGAGAAGAACATCGCCGACTTCGGTGGCCGCGCGAAGAACGACAAGCTCACCCTGCCGGAACTTCAGGGCGGCACGTTCAGCATCACCAACGGCGGCATCTTCGGCTCGATGCTGTCGACGCCGATTCTGAACCCGCCGCAGACGGCGATTCTCGGCATGCACAACATCGTCGAGCGGCCGGTGGTGCGTGACGGACAGATCGTCGTGCGCCCCATCATGTACCTCGCGCTCTCGTACGATCACCGGCTCATCGATGGCCGCGAGGCCGTGCAGTTCCTCGTGCGCATCAAGGACTGCATCGAGGATCCCGAGCGCATCCTCCTCGAGATCTGAAGTCTTCGAAGCCGGAGCGAAATCACGCTCCGGCTTCTTCGTTTGAAGCGTCACAGCGAGGCACTCATGGCATCGGCCGACGAACTCATTCTGCAGATGCAGCACCTCGCGGCGCAGGCTCGGGCGCAACGTGACGCGAGCGCATCACGGGCCGGAGTCGACCGGCTGAAGTCGTCGGCGCAGAAGCTCGCGTTTCAGAAGCAGACCGAGGTCGACACGCTGACCGCCACCATCGACGGCGCCGAGGCACGCATCACCGAGCTTCGTCAGGGCGGTGTGCAGGGCATCGAAGCGAAGGAGTTTCTCGCGCTCTCGAACCTCGTCGACGAGTCGAAGAAGCAGCTCGTGAAGGCCCGAGCCCAGCTGGAGTTCGCGCTCGATCGCATGGAGGTCGTGGAGCGCCGTGAGTACGAGGCCTTTCACGCCGAGGTGCGCGTCGAGCATCACGGCGCGATGGCCGACGACCCGCTCTCGAACAAGGGCTGAGCACGCCTCGGGTGTTGAGCCACATCAAAAACCCAGCTCAGAAATCGACACGGGGCCAGAACGCCTCTGATACGGCGCGCGCGTGCGTCACGTTCTTCTGGTGAGCCTCGTCGCAGTGCCTGCCTTCGCGCAGCAGAGCTTCTTCAACGTCCCCTCGGGCACGCGCACGACCGATCATCACATCTTCCTGCAAGCGCAGTTCAACGCCAGCGCCACGGGCGCGGACTCGAACCTCACCGCGGCGACTGGCATCGTGGGTGGGCTCGAGCTGGGCTTCAACATCTTCCACGTCGATCTGTTCGGCGACGCCGTCAGCCACAGCGCCCGCAACCTCTTCATGCTCAACGCGGTGTACACGCGCGAGCTGCTGCAGTGGCTCTCGGTTCAAGTCGGCGGCCAGGGCGGCGTGGGGCGCTTCGAGACCGACGGGCGCTACGACTTCGCGGGTTTTGGCTGGGCGTTGGCGCGATTCGACTGGCACGAAGGTCGCCTGGCCGGCGTCGTCGGCGGCTACGCGGGCACGACGAGTCATCTCGGGCCTGGGTGGCCGGCCGGGCCGATGGTGGCGGTCGAATGGACCGCCGTGCCCGGGTGGCTCGCTCTGCAGGCCGATCTCGTCGTGGGCAACCACGAGTCGGCGGTGGCGGTGGTGGGGGCTGCGCTGCTGCTCCCGTATGGGTGGCAGCTCTCGGGCGGCGCGATTCTGCCCTCGCCCTTCTCGCACAATGGCGTCGGCGTCTGCGTCGAGCTCACGCGCGTCCCCGAGTTCGAAGGCCCGCCACGGGAGCGGCTCATTCGCCCCATGCCGGTGAGGAACTGACCATGCGAAGCCTCCTGCTGGTGTTGGGCCTCACTGGCTGCGCCCGCACGATCGCGCCCGTCGACGTCACGGTGACCCGTGAACAGGCGCAGCTCGAGCGAGGCCGCTACCTCGCGACCTCGGTGATGGTGTGCGGGGCCTGCCACGCCCGTCGCGACTGGAGCCGCTTCAGCGGGCCACCACGAGAAGGCACCGAGTTCGCCGGCAGCGCCGACATCGCTCGCGACGAACGCTTCTCGGAGAAGTTCTCGTTCTTCGCGCCCAACCTCACCCCGCACCACCTCACGAGCTGGACCGACGGAGAGCTCGCGCGCGCCATCGTGTTCGGCCAGGCCCGCGATGGCCGTGGGTTGTTCCCGTACATGCCGTACTTCGAGTACCGCGAGGCGCTGGCCCGTGACGATCTCTCGGCCCTCATCGTCTCGCTGCGCGCGCTGCCCCCCATCGAGAGCGATCCACCCGGGCCCCAGCGGTTCGCGATGCCGCGCTTCGTGCTCGACGGGCTGCCCGAGGAGCGGCCGTTGCGAGAGAAGGCACCCCAGCCGGGTGCGCCCGACTCCGGCAAGTACCTGACCGAGATCGCGGGCTGCATGGGGTGCCACACCCAGGCCGACAAGCGAGGCCAACCCGTCGGCGCTGCCTACGCGGGCGGCCGGGAATTCCCGGTGCCTGCCCCCGGTGGTGGCGTCGTGCGGTCGGCGAACCTGACTCCAGACGATTCGACGGGCCTTGGTCGGTGGTCTCGAGAGCGGTTCATCGCCCGCTTCAGGGCCACGTCGCTCGACGCTGCGCGGGTGCAGGCCGTCGAGCCGGGCGGCTACAACTCAGTGATGCCGTGGTGGGCCTGGTCGCGCATGTCGGAGCAGGATCTGTCGGCCATCTACGACTACCTGCGCACGCTGCCCCCGTCGAAGCAGGCCATCGAGAAGTACTCACGCTGACCACGCGGTCGTGTCTGACGGCTGTCACGAGCGATCGACAGGGGGGGCGTGGATCTTCGCCATCGCGTTTCGGTAGGGTTCCGGCCGTCTTCCGGTGGGGGGACCGGTGGGCGCACGTCGCGCCTGCCGTCGAACTTGGAGAGTCGTCAGCATGGCAACTGGAACTGTGAAGTGGTTCAACGATGCGAAGGGTTTTGGCTTTCTCGTGCAGGACGGCGGCGGTGAGGACGTTTTCTGTCACCACACGGCCATTCAGATGGACGGCTTCCGCACCCTCGCGGAAGGGCAGCGCGTGCAGTTCGAGGTGACGAAGGGCCCGAAGGGGCTGCAGGCGCAGAACGTCAAGGCAGCCTGATCGCTCCCCTGAACACGTGAAAGCAGTCGAAGGCCCGGTTCTCCGTTTCGGAGGCCGGGCCTTTCTCTTTCCCGCGCCTGATTGCATCACCGAACGGGTTCGGGCAGATCGCGCGGCTCCAAGCATCTCGAGGTGGCCGTGGACGCGACGACGATGAACAAGCTGTTGACGTACGGTGTTCAGAACGGCGCGTCTGACATTCACTTCAGGCCGGGCGACCCACCGACGTTCCGTGTCGCGGGCGTGCTGCGGCCCATCAAGGGCGACAAGCTGGGCCCCACGCACACGCGGCAGATCGCGCAGAACGTGATCTCGAACGCGGCGATGCAGGCGCAGGTCGACACCATGCAGGAGTACGACACCTCGTACACCCTGGCCGGCGTCGCGCGCTTTCGTGTGAATGTGTACCGGCAGCGCGGCTCGCTCGCGATCGTGCTCCGCGTGATCCCCACCGAGGTGCCGACGCTCGACAGCCTGAACCTGCCGCCGATCATGAAGGCCATCGCCTCGAACGAGCGCGGGCTGATTCTGGTGACGGGCAGCACGGGCGCGGGCAAGTCGACGACGCTGGCGGCGATGGTCGATCACATCAACCGCAACGACTCGCTCCACATCCTCACCATCGAAGACCCGATCGAGTTCATGCACCGCAACATCCGCTCGAGCATCTCGCAGCGCGAGATCGGCTACGACACGAGCGACTTCGCCTCGGCCATGCGCTCGGCCCTTCGGCAAGACCCCGACGTGATCCTCGTCGGAGAGATGCGCGATCACGAGACGGTCGACATCGCGCTGAAGGCCGCCGAGACGGGCCACCTCGTGCTGTCCACGGTGCACACCACCGACGCCATCAAGACCATCAGCCGCCTGCTCTCGTTCTTCCCCGGTGATGAACACTCGGCGGTGCGCGGAAGACTGTCTGAGGCGCTGAAGGCCACCGTGTCGCAGCGGCTGCTCCCGCGAGTCGACGGGCAGTCGATGGCGCTCGCGATGGAGATCATGGTCCAGACGAAGTCCATTCAGGAATACATCCTCGATTCGACGCGCACGCAGGGCCTCAAAGACGTGATCGAGAAGGGGCGTACGTACGGCATGCAGTCGTTCGATCAGCACCTGTCGGAGCTGTTCAAGGCGGGCGTCATCTCCATCGAGACGGCGCGCGCGGCGGCGTCGAACCCGGCCGACTTCGAGCGCAACCTCGCCTTCGACTGACCCACTCAGCGCACGAAGGTCTCAGAGACGGCCTTCGAGCGCTCGAACACGACGAGCCAGAGCATCGAGGTCGTGAACGTCAAATCGAGGAGCCAGGGCGCGGGCACCTGAGCCCTGGAGAGCGCCCAGCGCGAGATGGCGCTCGTCACGACCCCCGCGAAGAAGAACACCTTCACCAGACGCACCGCGGCCCGACGCCGGCCGACGTATCTCGGCCAGACGATGACGGCGAGCACCGCGAGGACGCCTGCGAGGCTCACCTCGAGCAACGACCAGCCCAGCCAGCCCCCCACCGCGCCGTCGATCAGCTCGAGGCTCTCGTCTCTCAGCCGTGTCCACAGCCGGCCCGCTGCGAGCACGAAGCTGACCGGCGCGGCGACCAGGTTCAACGCCACAAGCCAGAGCCACCCCGACAACGGCCGGCTCTCGGGCACCAGCGCGCGGCACGCCTCACAGAACACGTCGCGGTCGCGCAGGCGCTGGCACGTCATGCAGACGAAGCGGCCACAGCGCCCACAGGCGTCGGTCGCTGGCGCGTCGTGAGCGGGACAACGCGCGTCTGCAGCGATCACTGGCAGTAGCCGGTCACCGCGTTGCAGGTCCCTCCGCCGGGGCAGCCGAAGCCGTTGTTGGTGCACGACGGGCGGCAGATGCCGGTGCTGCTCGACGTACCGAACGCGGTGCACAGGTAGCCCGCACGGCAGGTGCTCTGACCGTTCTGCGGTGCGGGACAGGTGGCGGTGCAGAACGGCGGCGAGAACGAGCCTGCGCCCACGCACGTCGCTCCGCCCGGGCAGGTGCCGGGGCACGACGTCCACGCCTGGCAGGTCGCCATCGTGTTCGTACAGGCCGAGGCGCAGTAGCCGCCGGGCCAGGGCAGACACAGCCCGCTCCCGCTGGGCTGGCACTGGCCGCTGGTGGTGCAGGCCGAGCCGGTCGGCAGCAGCACGCCCGCGTCGAGCGGCCGCACGCACGCGCCGTTCGAGCACGCCGCCGACGCTGGGCAGGTCTGACACTGGTTGCCAAAGGAGCCGCACGCCGAGACGGTGTTTCCCACTCGGCACACGCCGTTCTGACAACACCCCGGGCAGTTCACCGGTGAGCACGACGGGCCGGCGTCGACGGAGCCGACACAGAAGCCGTTGCTGCACGTGAGGCCCTGCGGGCAGGCGACGCACGTGTTCCCGTTCGAGCCGCAGCGGAAGGAGTCCTGAACGAAGGGCGGCAGGCAGTTGTTGCCGACACAGCAGCCGTTGCAGGTGCCCGGCCCGCAGGTCGGCGGAGCGCAGGCGCCACCGCTGCACGTGAGGGGCTGCGGGCACGAGACGCAGGCCTGGCCACCGATGCCGCACTGGAACTGCCCCTGCTGCGCCAGCGGGACACACTGCGAGCCCGAGCAGCACCCGTTGGGGCAGTTGAGCGAGTTGCAGGCGCTCGAGGTGCAGCGCCCGCCCGTACACGTGGTGCCGCCAAGGCAGATGCCGCACGCCTGGCCGAACGCGCCGCACTGGCCCGTGCTCTGGAACTGGGTGGGAATGCACGAGTTGCCCTGACAACAGCCGTTGCTGCAGTTCTGCGAATTGCACAACTGCGTGGTGCAGACGCCGCCGTTGCAGACGGAGTTGGGAGGGCAGGCGTTGCACCGGCCTCCGCCAGTGCCGCACTGGCTCGGGTTCTGCGCGAAGTCGGGAATGCAGCGGCCGTTGTCGCAGCAGCCGTTGGGGCATGTGGTCAGCGAGCACTGCGGAGGCCCGCCAACGCACTGGCCGTTGCTGCACGTCTCTCCGGGGTTGCACGCCCTGCACATCGCGCCACCGCTACCGCACGTCTGTTCGCCCTGCAGCCACGTGGCGAAGCAGCTGCCCATGATGCAGCAGCCGGCGCACGACATCGGCCCGCACGCTGGGCCCGGCACGCAGAGCCCCTGCGCCGAACAGTTGGTGCCAGGAGGGCACTGGCTGCAGGTAGCGCCGTTGCGGCCGCAAGCGAAGTTGAGCTGCGCCACGAGCGGCACACAGCTGCCCTGCTCACAGCAACCCGGGCACGTCATCGCGTCACAGGCCGAGGTGAAGACGCACTGGCCGCGCTGACACGTCTCGCCTGACGCGCATTCGATGCAGCTCGAGCCGTTGCTGCCGCAGAGCACCGTGCCCGTCGGATCGAAGCAGTTGTTGTTGAAGACACAGCCGGTGCACGCGCCGCCACCACCGGTGACGAAGCCGCCGCCCACGGGTGTGCCGCCGCCGGTGACGAAGCCACCGCCACGGCCGCCGCTGATGACGAAGCCTCCGCTCGTGACGAACCCGCCGCCGATCGCCGAGCCTCCCGCGGTGACGAAGCCGCCGCTCGTGACGAACCCACCGCCCGCGCCGCCTGCCCTGCCGCCTGCCGCTGCGCCCCCTCCGCTCGCCGGTGGAAGGCACTGGTACTCGATGCACCGCCAGCCGGGAGCACAGTCAGACGGAGCGACGCACTGTCGCTCCACCACGGGCTGGAAGCACGAGCACGAGGCGACCGAGACCGCGAACGCGGCGCCCACGAGGTGACGAAGCTGGAACATGGCGGCGACGGTAGCCCCTGATCAGCGCGAGGCAACAGACCGGCCGCCCTGCTGACAGTCGACCGTCCTTCGGCGAGGTGAGCGCACGTGGTACACCTCGGGTGCAGCGGCCTGTCTCTCCAGCCCGTGGCCGCGGGGGTGTCATGTCGGAAGCTGGTGTCGACGATCCGCTGCTGGGCAAGGTCCTCAGCGGACGCTTTCAGATCGTCGAGCCCCTGGGCGTGGGCGGAATGGGTCGCGTCTACAAGGCGATTCAGCAGCCGCTCGATCGCATCGTCGCGTTGAAGGTGCTCAACCCTCGCTACGACGGCACGCGCGACCCCGGCTTCGAGCGCCGCTTCTTCCTCGAAGCGTCGATGACCGCGAAGCTCAAGCACCCGAACACCATCACCGTTCACGACTACGGGCGCACCGACGAGGGCATCTACTTCATCGCGATGGAGTACCTCGAGGGCGAGACCCTTCAGCAGGTGCTCACGCGTGACGGGCCGATGCCGTGGCAGCGCGCGCTGGCCGTGGGAGCCCAGGTCGCCCGCTCGCTCCGTGAAGCGCACAAGCTGGGCCTGGTGCACCGCGATCTCAAGCCCGCGAACGTGATGCTGCTCAGCGAGGGCACCGGCGGCGACGCGGTGAAGGTGCTCGACTTCGGGCTGGTGAAGGCCTTCGCGTCTGATCTGATGCAGAAGAGCGACACCGAGCTGACGCAGGCAGGCGTGCTGCTCGGGTCTCCCCTGTACATGGCGCCCGAGCAGGCGCGCAGCGAGACCGATCAACGCACCGACATCTACTCGCTGGGCGTGCTGCTCTTTCAGTGCATCGCGGGCCGGCCGCCGTTTCAGGGCAAGGACTCGATCGACATCATCGTCAAGCACGTGAAAGAGAAGCCGCCCGAGCTGAAGTCGTTGCGGCCCGAGCTGCCCGACGAGGTGAACTCGCTCGTGATGAAGTGCCTCGAGAAGCAGCCGGCCACGCGCTACCAGTCGATGGACGAGCTGCTGCAGGCGATGCAGGTGGCCGTCTCGGGCCAGGGCATCTCGGGGCTCTTCCTCGACCCGCGCACGTATTCGAACCCGATGGCGCCGACGACGTCTTCGTCACAGGCCAACCGGGCGCCCAGCTCGACGCGCGTGAAGATCGCGTCTCCGTCAGAGCTCGACCCGACGGCCACGAAGTCGCAGCGCGTGCCACACGAAGTGCCTTCGCTCGAGGTGGAGATCACCGAGAGCGGGACGCACCCGGGCCGGAAGTCGAAGGTGCCCCTCATTCTCGGCGTGGTGGCGCTCGTCGTGGTGGGCGTCGGCGTCGGCGGCTTCATCGCCGTGAAGAGCGCAGGCAAGCCCGAGCCGGTGGTGGTGAAGCCGCCTCCGGTCGAGCCGGTGAAGGTGGAGCCGCCCGTCGTGAAGCCTCCAGCCACGCCAGTCGAGGTGGTGTTCGAGGTCGAGAGCGAGCCTGCCGGAGCGACGGTGACGCTCGAGGGCGACGTCGTCGGCACCACACCGTTCGCGCTGACGCTGAGCCGCACCGATGAGTCGCCCGCGCGCGCCGAGCTGGTGTTCACGCTCGAGGGCTTCGTGCCGACGACGATGGTGGCGCAGGGCTCGAGCGGGCACGTGCCGGTGAAGTCGACGCTCACGCGCAAGAAGCCGACGCCCAGCGTGCGGCCCATCAAACCGAAGAACCCGAAGAACCCGAACAACGACCCCGGGTACAAGGACGATCCCTACCAATGACGACCACGTCGTGGGCCCGCCTCGTCGCGGGCCTTCTGCTGTTGTGGGCCACCACGACGCTCGCTGACCCGCGCGTCGAGGCCCGCCGTCACTTCAAGACGGGCATGTTCCTCATCAACGAAGGCAAATACGACGAGGCCATCGCCGAGCTGCTCGAGGCGTACGCGATCAAGCCGCACCCGAACGTGCTCTTCAACGTCGCGCGCGCCCACGAGGCCGCCGGGCGCCCTGCCGAGGCCGTCAGCTTCTATCGCCGCTACCTCGACGCGAACCCGCCCGACGCCGACAAGGTGCGCGAGACGCTCGCCAAGCTCGAGCCGCTCGTGCCGAAGAAGAGCGAGCCGGTGACGGTGGTGGAGCCGCCCGTGAAGGTCGACCCGAAGAAGGTGACGCCCGCGGCGCCCATCGTCGACGAGGCGACCCTCGCGAAGATCGCCGCGTTGACCGAGCGGCTCGAGAAGGCCGTCGAAGCCGCCGAGCAGGTCGCGGAGCGGCCGGTGGAGGCGGCGACGCCGAAGACGGGAGAGACGCCCACTTCGCCCCCAGAGGACTTCTCGGTGCCGTACGAAGAGACCGTCGTCGCCGCGGCCCGCCGAAGCCAGTCGTCGCTCGAGGCACCCAACGCCACCACCGTCATCACCGGCGACGAGATTCGCGCGTCGGGCCTCACGAGCATTCCCGAGATTCTCCGCCGTGTGCCCGGCGCCGAAGTCATGGCCATGGGCTACTCGAGCTCGAACCTCTCGATTCGCGGCTTCAACCAGCGCATCAACAACAAGGTGCTGGTGCTGGTCGACGGCCGCCCCGAGTACCAGGACTTCCTCGGCGTGACGTTGTGGCCGGTGGTGCCCGTCGGCATCGAAGAGATCGAGCGCATCGAGGTGATACGTGGCCCCGCCGGCGCGCTGTACGGCGCGAACGCGATGCTGGGCGTGGTGAACATCATCACGCGCGCGCCGGGTACGGGGCCGCGGGCAGAGGCGACGGGCATGCTGGGCAACGGCAACCTCGCGGGCGGCAGCTTCGTGGCCTCTGGCGGAGACGCGGTGAAGTTCCGCGCATCGGTTGGCTACCAGCAGGCCGACAAGTTCTCGCGCGACTACGCCGAGGGCCGGCCCGACGTGGTGAGCGCGTTCCCCGAGCCGAACCTGGCGATGCGAAGCGCCCGCGCCAACCTGACGACGTTCTACGCCTTCAACAAGCAGGTCAGCCTCGCGGCGTCGGGCGGCGTGAACCGCGCCTTCACCGAGGTCTACGGCATCGGCCTGCTGCGCAACTACTTCCTCGACGGGCTGGGCGGCTACGCGAAGGTCGACTTCACCGGCGGCCCCGTGAAGGCGCGCTTCTTCTGGAACCACCTCGACGCCACCACCGGCCCGCAATACGGCGTGCAGGGCCAGCGCAGCCTCCAGACGACCCTCGAGTCGAACGTGTTCGACGCCGAGGTGCTCTTTCAGCAGGGCTTCGAGCTGGGCGGTCGTCACCAACTCGGCGTCGGCGTCTCGGGGCGCCTCAAGCGGCTGGCGTGGGGCTACACCGGCTCGCTCACCGAAGAGCTCCACGGCGCGGCCTTCATTCAAGACGAGTGGAAGGTGCTCTCGAGCTTGAGCATCGTCGGCAGCTTCCGCATCGATCGCCACCCGCTCATCGACAAGGGCAAGCCGGGCGTGGTGCCGTCTCCGCGATTGTCGCTCGTGTTCACGCCGTTCGAAGGCCACGCGTTTCGCGGCATGGTGGCGAGCGCGTTCCGGCAGCCGACGTTCCTCGAGAGCTACGTGAACCTGCCGATCCCGACGCCGGGCGTGACGGGCGCCTCGGTGCTGACGCAGGGAAACCGCGAGCTGCTGCCCGAGAGTCTGTTGTCGTTCGAGCTGGGTTACCGCGGTGAAGCCGCGCGCCTGGGCCTCTCGTGGGACGTGGCGGCCTACCTCAACACCGTGCGCAACCTCGTGGTGCTCTCGGCGGTGCAGCCGCTCGAGGCCAATCAGGCGTTCGATGGGCGGTCGCAGACGTACCTGCTGGGGCGCTCCACGTTCGTGAACGACCCGGGCAGCTATCGCGCCATCGGCGGCGAGCTGGGCCTGACGTGGAACGCGACGCGCGGCCTCGACGTGCGCTTGTCGACGGCGATGCAGACGGTGCAGTCGGTCGAGAACGCGGCGGTGTGTGGCGCGTGCACGCAGGCGCCCGCGGTGAAGGTGAACGGCGGCGTCATCTACCGCACGCCGGTGAACCTCGATCTCTCGGCCGACGTCTCGTACGTGACGGGCACCACGTGGGTCGAGCGAGAGCCGTCTCCGTCGGACCCGACGCAGATTCTGAACGTGCGCAACGCCCTGCCCGGCTTCGCGGTCATCAACGCGCGCGTCGCGTATCGCCTGCTGAACGATCGCGTCACCTTCGCGGTGGTGGGCCAGCAGCTCGGGCCGAACCACCAGGAGCACCCGTTCGGCAACGACATCAACCGTCGCGTCTTCGCTCAGCTCACGGTGCAACCATGAAGGCCCTGCGTTTCTTGGTGCTGTCGTCGCTGGTGCTGCTCGCGTGTGAGCCACCGCCCGTCTTCCCCGGCGCCGACCGCCGGCAGAACTCCCGCCCTGCGCGCGTCGAAGGCACCGTCGTCGTGTCGTCGTCGGCGCGAGGGAACGTGGTGGTGCTGCTGTTCGACGCCGCGCGGCCTCCACCGCCGACGGGCACGGGCCGTCCCCTCACCTTCGCGCTCGTGCCAAAGGAGCAGCTCTTCGGTCAGGTGCGCGACTTCGACACCGGGCCGTTCACCGCGCCCTTCGCGTTCTCGTTCGTGAACCCCGGCCAGTACCAGGTGCGTGCGTTCATCGACGCGAACGACGACTTCATTCCCTGGTACGGCGTGACGAACGAAGTGAACACGGGAGACGTCGGTGGTGCGGCGATCGACTCCGTCAGCCGGCTGCCGCTCACCATCGAGGTCGCGGTCGCCGAAGACGGCACGCCGCAGCCCGCGACCGACATTCCCGTCAGCATCGGAGACACCGCGCGCGTTCCGGTCGATCGCCCCGTGTTCGAGGTGGCCCAGGCCGGCATGACGGCGCCGTTGAACGAGGTGACGCTCTCGGGCGCTCCGCTCGCGCTCGATCTGCGTGTGCGGCCGGTGAACGAAGGCGCGGTGAAGCAGGCGCAGCCGGTGTTCCTCGCGCGCTTCATCGACGACAACGCCGACGGCGCTCCCGACGACGCGAATGGAGACGGCGTGCCCGACATGTGGCCGCGCGTCATCGTGCGCAAGCTCGCCAACGAAGCGGCCGGCGTGAACCCGCTCGCCGACGAGAACGATCTCGATCGCAACGGCATCATCGACGAGACCGGCGTCGACTACGAACACGCCAACGCGCCTGCTGATGGCGTGCCCGACCTCGTGGTGCTCGCGGCCGGCATCAACCCGACGGAGCTCGCCCCGCAGCTGCTCGACTCGATGGGCCGCGTGAAGACGACGCCGACGCCCGTGACGAAGCTGCCGATCGTGATTCGCCCGCTGGCGCTCGACGCGACCGACTCCCGCCGCCCTGCGCCCATCAAGGGCGTGCCCGAGGGCCGCTACGCCATCACCGTCATTCAGCAGACGGGCCAGACGTGGAAGGTGCCGAACGAGCTGCAAGACACGCTCGCTGGCCGCGCGGGCCTGCCGGTCATCTCGAACCAGACATTCGTCGTGCGGGTGGGCGCAAAGCCGTAGTCAGGGGTGAGGCCAGCGCAGCTCGAAAGTCGCGGTGTTGCCATCGAAGGCGATGACGCGAACCTGAGCTCTCGCGCTGCGAGTCCAATCGGCTGCGGCGTCGAGCACCCCGCGAAGGAAGTCGACCAGCGTGATGCCCTCCACGATGACGTGCACCGTGAGTTCGTCGATCGTCTCGAGGCGGGTGACCGTGAAGTTGTTGGTGCTCGAAAACCCGCGCCGAAGCCAGTCGACCGTTCTTCGATTGCCGGCGGCCGCAGCGAGCGTGCGCAAGGCCCGGCCCATCAAGGTCTCACTGAACGTCGACAGATACGCGCGCCCGACCCTGAAGTGCTGCTCGGGCGCTGGCAGCAGGGGGAACGCAACACGCCCGATGATCTGAACCACCGCGCGGAACACCTCGACGGGTACGCGGGCAGCAGGTGGGAGACGTCGAGACCAGCGGCCTTGAGCTCGGCGCTCACAGGTGCCGTCAGGTGCGGCTTGAAGGCCATGAGCAGGGTGCTGAAGGAGCTCTCGAAGACGAGACGTTCGGCGGAGACGGCGGGCATGTCGCGCGCGAGTGTACCGTGTGTGTGGGGTCGACTCTGCAACGAAGGCCGTCTACGCCCTCGAACTCATGACGACTCTCACCGATCAGGTCGCGCTCATCACGGGAGGCAGCCGTGGTGTCGGCAAAGCGCTCTCACTTCGGCTGGCGAAGCAGGGCTTTCACATCGTCTCGACGTACCGGCGTGACGCAGAGTCGGCGAGGGCGCTCGAGGCCGAGGTCGCCGCGCTGGGTCGCAGGTGCGTGACGGTGGTGGCGGATCAGCTCGAGCCGGAGTCGCTCACGACGGTGTTCGAGCGCATTCAGAACGAGTTCGGCCACCTCGACGTGTTCGTGGCGAACGCGGCGTCGACGAAGTTCTCTCCGCTGATGGACGTGAAGAGCCATCAGATGGACAAGACGTTCAACGTGACGGTGAAGTCGTTTCTGCTCGCGGCGCAGCAGTGCGTGCCACTGATGAAGGGCCGCGGCGGGCGCATGGTGGCGGTCTCGGGAATGGACTCGCGCATTCCCCTGCCCTTTCACGGCCTGCTCGGCGCGATGAAGGGCGCGATGGAGATTCTGGTGAAGTACCTCGCCGCCGAGCTCGCGTCGGAGTCGATTCGCGTGAACGCGGTCAACCCCGGCTACATCGACACCGACTCGTCACGGTTCTACGTCGGCGATCAGTGGGCGAAGCTCGAGGAGCAGATGAAGACGCAAGTGCCGAGCGGCTTCATCGCGAGCCCCGATGACATCGCGGCGACCATCGAGTGGCTGTGCGTGGCGGGCTCGAAGTACGTGAACGGCACGACGCTGAACGTCGATGGCGGGCTCGAGGTGAACTACCAGATGTACCTGTCTTCGAAGCTCTGAGCCTTCCCGTGCGGCTGCTCGCGACCGTGTGGTTCTGGGTGCTGGTCGCGACGACGCTGCCGATCTTCTACGTCATCGCCACGCTGCTCCTGTTGCTGGCGCCGATCGATCCGCACCGGCGCATCGCGGCGCGGTGGGTGAAGTTCTCGTGTCATCAGTACCTGCGCGCGTGTTGGCCGTTCTGGCGCGTGACGGTCGAGGGCCGTGAGCACCTGCCGAAGGGGCCGTGCGTGCTCATCGCGAATCACCAGTCGATGGCCGACATCCTCGCGTTGATGGGCCTGGGGTACGGGTTCAAGTTCGTGTCGAAGGCGTCGTTGTTCGCGGTGCCCTTCATCGGGTGGATGATGCGGCAGCTGAAGTACGTGGCCATCGAGCGTGGGCGCATGCCGTCGATGCAGCAGATGATGGAGACGTCGGAGCAGCTGCTGCGCGCGGGTGAGCCGGTGCTGATCTTTCCCGAGGGCACCTACGCGTCGGGGCCCGAGCGACTGCGGTTCAAGCGCGGCGCGTTCAAGCTCGCGGCGATGTGTCAGGTGCCGGTGGTGCCCGTGGTGCTGAAGGGCACGTCGGATCTGGTGTTCGAAGATGGGCCGACGTTCGCGCCGACGAGTCATGTGCGGGTGAGCGTGATGCCGCCCGTGCCTCCGCCGCCGGTCGATGACGATGGTGACGCACTCGCGCGGCAGATGGAGCAGGCCTACGAGCAGTGGCTCGGTCAGCCGTTCCGCCCGTTGAAGTGACCACTGCAGTTCACGGCGAGGGGCCGCCACCCCACAGTGTCCGACCTCGCAACACGTCGGCCCTCGCTTTCTCACGCAGATGGTTGATTCTCTTCGTGCGACAAGTTCGGGCCGGTTGGCTCCAGACTTGCGCTGCACCAAGCCAATGCCCCGGATCCCCCGCCCGGAGAACGCGATGCTGCGACGACTCGTGTTGTGTCTGCTGCCCGTGCTCGGGTGCACCGGCATCGTCGGCGACACCTCCACGCTCTCGACGGAAGACGCTGAAGCGGTCGGGGTCTCGGGCCTGCGCCGCCTCACGCGCGTCGAGCTCGACGCCACGCTGCGCGATCTCGTCGGAGAGCCGAACCCGCTCGCGCGCACGTTGCTCCCGCCCGACCCCACCGATCCGTTCGACAACGACTACCGCCAGCAGCTCGCCTCGACGACGCTGGTCGACTCACTCGAAGCCCTCGCGCAGCAGGCTGCTGAACGAACCGTCGCCGACCTGAGCCGCAAGGGGCGCGTGCTGCCCTGCATGCCGACCGGCGCGAACGACGCCACCTGCTACCGCCTCTTCGTGCGCACGTTCGGCCGACAGGCCCTGCGCCGACCGCTCACCGACGACGAGGTCGAGCGCTTCATGCCGCTGCACGCGCTGGGGGTGGAGGCGAACTCGTTCGACACGGCCGTTACGCTCGCCCTTCGCGCGTTCCTCCAGCACCCCGAGTTCATCTACCGCGTCGAGCTCGGCGTTCCTTCGGACCAGGGCGTCGTGCAGCTCACCGGCTTTCACCGCGCGACGCGACTCTCGTATCTGATCGTCGGTTCCACGCCGCCCGACTGGCTGCTCGACGATGCTGCCTCGGGAGCGCTCTCCACGCGTGACGGGGTTCGTGCTGCGGCGCAGAAGCTGCTCACCGACCCGCGCGCCCGCCCGCAGGTGGAGCGCTTTCACGCGCTCTGGCTCGGCTACCACCGCCTGCCCCACGCGGCGCAGCTCACCGCCGCCATGCAGGCCGAGAGCGACGCCCTCGTCGACCGCGTCGTCTTCGACCCGAACGCCGACTACCTGACGCTCTTCACTGCGGCCGAGACGTTCATCGACCCGACCCTCGCGCAGCACTACGGCCTCACCTTCACCGGCACGCAGCCGACGTGGACGGCGTACGGCGCGACGCCACGAAAGGGCCTGCTCAGCCACGGCTCGGTGCTCTCGCAGGGCGTGAAGTTCGCCGACTCCTCGCCCACGCAGCGCGGCATCTTCATTCGCAATCGGTTGCTCTGTCAGGAGGTGCCGCCGCCTCCGCCCGGCGTGAACGTCGATGAGCAGCCGACCTCGTCATCACCCTGCAAGAAAGATCGGTACCAGGCGCACGCGTCGGCGGGCGGCTGCAAGGGCTGTCACTCCACCATCGACCCCATCGGCTTCGGGCTCGAGCGCTTCGATCGCCAGGGCCGCTATCGCACCACCGACGACAACCTGCCTCAGTGCGCCATCGAAGGTTCGGGCACGGTGGACGGCACCACCTTCAACGGACCGACCGGGCTCGCCGACGCGCTCATCGCCTCGGGCCGCTTCGAGGAGTGCATCACCACGCAGGTCTTCCGCTACGCCGCAGGCCGCCGCGAAGAGGTGCGCGACCACGCCTTCATCGCGCGCATGACGAAGGAGTTCATCGCGAACGACCGCAAGTTCCTCGAGCTGTTGGTCGAGCTGGTGAGTGACGACGGCTTCGCCTTCCGCCGTGACGAGGAGGCGCTCTGACATGACGACCCGACTCTCACGCCGTTTCATGCTGCGCGGTCTCGGAGGCGTCTCGCTCGGCCTGCCGCTGCTCGAGATCATGCTCGACCGGAAGGCCTTCGCGCAGAACGCGCCGACCCCGCCGAAGCGTTACCTCGTCTTCTTCGATGGCCAGTCGACCGGCGCCGACAACGATCAACGCCACAACGATCTCGTGCCCAACACCGTCGGGCGAAACTACGACTTGAAGAGCGCGCTCGCGCCACTTGGAGCGTTGAAGAGCGAGGTCAGCGTCGTCTCGGGGCTCAAGATTCCGTGGGCGGCCGAGAACGGCGGCACCATTCCTTCCGGCGGTCGTCGCGATGGCTTCCACGTCTCGACGGTCTCGCCGCTGCTGGCCGGCGTTCGGTCTTCGGCGAGCACGACGGCCGCGATGGGCCCGACGTCGGATCAGGTGGTCGCGGGGTTCCTCGCGGGCAGCACGCCGTTCCCCTCGCTCGCGTACCGGGTGCAGGCCGACTGGTACCTCTCGGTCTCGGCGCCGTACGGCCGCGAGTTCATCTCGTACCGCCGCGACGCCTCGAACCGCATCACGCCTATTCCCGCGCAGGTCAGCCCGCGCCAGGCGTTCAACGCGCTCTTCGGCAACTTCACGCCACCGGGCGTCGACGCCGCGACCCGCGCCCGCATCGACTTCGAGAAGCGCTCACGAAAGAGCATTCTCGACATCGTGCGCGGTGACACCGAGCGCCTCGTGCCGAAGCTGGGCGCTGCCGACCAGATTCGACTGCAGCGTCACCTCGACGGCTTTCGCGATCTCGAGCGCCGCGTCGACGCCATCGCGCCTCCCGAGACGTCGAGCTGCCTCAAGCCGATGGATCCAGGCGCCGACCCTCCGACGGGCTCACCGCAGGGCCAGAACGGCGCGGGCGAGAACACCTACGCGCAGAACCTCGGGTACTCGAACGAGGAGCAGCGCGCGAACCTGTTCGTCGATCTCATTCACATGGCCATGGTCTGCGATCTCACGCGCGTCGCCACGCTGCAGATGACGATGTTCCAGTCGCACCTGAACATGTTCTCGATCACCGGCCAGGCGACCGACTGTCACGAGCTCGGCCACGGCGGCGTACCGGGCGGAACGATGGCGATGTCACAGGGCATCGCCTGGCACGTGAAGCACTTCGCGCGGCTGGTGCAGAAGTTCCGCGACACGCGGGAAGGCAACGGCACCATGCTCGACAACAGCGCCCTGCTGTTCCTGCTCGAGGGCGGCCACGGCTACGACCCCGAAGGCGTGAAGAACAACTCGTCGCACTCGACCGAGAACATGGCGTGCCTGATCGCCGGCCGCGCGGGCGGGCTCTCGCCTGGTCAGCACGTGGTCGCCGCGGGCCGTCACCCGGCGAACGTCGTCATCTCGGCGATGAAGGCCGTTGGCGCTCCGACCGAGACGCTGGGCGAGGTGAACGGCGCGATTCCCCAGTTGTTCTCGACGACCTGACCGTTCACGATTCGCCTCGTGGCGCTCTCGCTCGTCCTGCTGCTCCTGAGTGGGCAGACCATCTACTCGTGGACCGACGCCGACGGCGTGCCGCACTACACCGACAACGCGACCACGGTGCCGAAGGGCGTGAAGGTGAACGCGTCGCTGAGTCCACCGAGCAGTCCGGGCAAGCGCTGGCGCACCGACGTCGACGCCTGCGTGAAGGCGCTCACCCACGCTGATGAACGGCGCGCCGAGCTGAAGGCCGCCGAGAAGGCGCTGGCCTCGCTCAAGCGCGCCTACGAGCCCTGCCAGCGCCACCTCGAGACCTGTCAAAAGACGAACACCTGCTCCCGGCCGCCCACAGCCTGCGACGTGAACGTGAAGGCGCAGGAGACCGTGGTGAAGGACCTGCGCGACGAGGTCGACGAGCTGCCGTCGTGGCTCGAGAAGATGGGCCGGTGGGGCTGTTTCGGCTGAGCCCCAAAACACTGCGGCCCACTCCACCGTGCTGGGGAGCGGGCCGCGTGAACTGCTCGAGCTCGACCTGAGAATCAGGCCTGCGTGGTGGGCTTCTCAGCCGGCGCGTCGGCCGGAGGAGGCGTGCCACCGGTCGCAGCAGCGCGGTCGGCGAGGGCCTGCTTGCGCGACAGGCGGATCTTGCCGCTGCCGTCGATGCTGATCACCTTCACCATGACCTCGTCGCCTTCCTTCACGATCTCGGTCACCGTCTTCACGCGCTTGTCGGCGAGCTCGGAGATGTGGATGAGGCCGTCGGTGCCGGGGAAGAGCTCGACGAAGGCGCCGAACTCGACGACGCGGCGAACCGTGCCCAGGTACACCTGACCGACCTCGGCCTCACGGGTGAGCGCCTGGATCATCGCGATGGCCTGCTTCACGCCGTCGGCATCGGCCGAGGCGATCTCGACCTTGCCCGAGTCGTCGATGTTCACGCTGCAGCCAGTGCGCGCGATGATGTCGCGAATCACCTTCCCGCCCGGGCCGATGACGTTCTTGATGTACTCGGTGCGGATCATGATCGTGTGAATGCGCGGCGCGAGCGGGCTGATCTCCTTGCGCGGAGCCGAGATCGTCTTCTCCATCGCGTCGAGGATCTGCATGCGGCCGCGGCGGGCCTGCTCCATCGCGCGCAGCATCAGCTCGGTGGTGATGCCGGTGATCTTGATGTCCATCTGCACGGCCGTGATGCCCTTGCGCGTGCCACAGACCTTGAAGTCCATGTCGCCGAGGTGATCTTCGTCACCGAGGATGTCGGTGAGGATCGCGACCTTGTCGCCTTCCTTCACGAGACCCATGGCGATGCCGGCCGCGGGCGCCTTCAGGGGAACGCCGGCGTCCATCATGGCGAGCGCGCCACCGCAGACCGACGCCATCGACGACGAGCCGTTCGACTCGAGAATGTCGGAGACGATGCGCACCGTGTACGGGAAGACGTCCTTCGAGGGGACGAGGCCGCGCAGCGCGCGCTCGGCGAGGGCGCCGTGGCCGATCTCACGACGGCCGGGGCCGCGAAGGGGCTTGGTCTCGTTCACCGAGAACGGGGGGAAGTTGTAGTGCAGCATGAAGCGCTTCACCTGCTCACCCAGCAGGTACTCGATGCGCTGCTCGGAGTCGGCGGTGCCCATGGTGGCCGTGACGAGCGCCTGGGTCTCACCACGCTGGAAGATCGCCGAGCCGTGCGTGCGGGGCAGCACACCGACCTCGAGGGCCAGCGCACGAACCTCTTCGTGCGACCGGCCACCGATGCGGCCGCCCGACACGGTCATGTCGCGCATGTACTCGTACTTGAGCTCTTCGTAGATCGCCTTGATCTGCCCGAGCTTCTTCGCGATCGCCTCGTCACCCAGCTCGGCCTTCAGCTTCTCCTGAAGGGTCTTCGAGACGGCCTTGAGCGCCGCGTAGCGGTCGAGCTTGTCGTTGATCTGGTAGCCGGCCTTGATGCCGTCCCACGTGATCGTCTTGGCCTTGGCCTTGAGATCCTGGTCGAACTTGGCGGCCTTC
>JBEOKA010000110.1:0-19265 GCA_040275325.1 Myxococcaceae bacterium
CGGCTCCAACAGGAATTGCAGACCGATGCCGCGGCGAGGTTGGCTCGCGACGGCGAAGTCGAACCGGGAAGGCGTGAGACGAAGCCCAAAGCGAGCCAGAGGAGCGGCGGCTCCAACAGGAAATGCAGACCCATGCCGCGGCGAGGTTGGCTCGCGACGGCGAAGTCGAACCGGGAAAATCAGCCCTTGAGCGCTTCGGCGCCCGAGACGATCTCCATCAGCTCCTTCGTGATGAGGGCCTGGCGCGAGCGGTTGTAGAAGAGCGTCAGCGTGCCGATCATCTCGCCGGCGTTCTTCGTCGCGTTCTCCATGGCCGCCATGCGCGCCGCGTGCTCGGCCGCCCACGACTCGAGCAGCCCGCGGTAGACCTTCACGTTCACGGCCTGGGGCACGAGCTTCTCGAGCACCGCCTGCGGGTTCGGCTCGTACGCGTACTCGCTGCCCGGCTTGTTGCCGCCCTCGGTCTTCGGCTCGAAGGGCAGCAGCTGCTGCAGGTTCGGCACCTGCGAGATGGCGCTGACGAACTCGTTGAAGAGGAAATACACCGCGTCGACTTCACCCGAGAGGAACCGGTTGGTGGCCTCGGTCGCGACCTGCTCGGCCGCGGCGTACGAGAGCTTCTGGAAGAAGCCCGGGTAGTCCTTGCGAATCGTGTAGCCACGGCCACGCAGGAACTCGCTCGCCTTGCGGCCGATGGTGGTGATGCTCACCTCGTGCTGCTTGTTCTCGGCGAGGAACTTCAGCGCGCGGCGCGTGATGTTCGAGTTGAAGCCGCCGGCGAGGCCGCGGTCGGACGACACCACGATGAACTCGATCTTCTTCACCTCGCGGCGGGTCAGCAGCGGGTGAGTGACGGCGCCCGGCTCTGACTTCGAGATCAGCGCGCTCATCACGGCGTCGAGCGTCGAGGCGTAGGGCCGCGAGGCGATGACGTTGTCCTGCGCCTTTCGCAGCTTGGCCGCCGAGACCATCTTCATGGCCTTCGTGATCTGCCGGGTGTTCTTGACCGAGCGAATGCGCTTTCGAATGTCGCGGAGGGACGCCATGGCGAGCGCGCGCTTAAGCAGGGTGGCCGGGGGTGTCAATCATCTCGGCGCGTTCGCGCTGATGATCAGGTGATGGGAGTCATTTCGGGGTCAGGGCCGAACGAAGCGCACCACGCCGCCGTCGAGCACGAACGAGAGGAAGTCGTCGTTCTCTTCGCCGCGCGCCCAGTCGGGGAAGTGGGTGAGGCGAACGCGGCCGTCGTGCCAGTCGAAGACGAACTGGCCTTCGGCGGGCGCGTCCCACACGGGGCGGCGGGTGCCGTGAATCGGGCGGCCCGACAGGTTCAGCCGTTGGACTCCCGCGAGCGGCACCGACGAGAGCGAGCCCGCGTCGCTGATGGGGCGGCGGTGCACGATGAGCTGGCTGGTCGTGGTGAGCTCCCACCACACGTCGCGCTCGAGCCCGGCTGCCTTCGAGCCTGACGTGTCGGCCACACACCCTCCGTCAGCCGAGCACCAGCGGTCACCCACCCAGCCCCAGACGAGGTCGGGCTCGATGACGAACGCCTCGGCAGTGGCCCGCGAGGGAGCCTCCACCAGGCGCAGGCCCGCGTCGTCACCCAGGAGCGCCGCCACCCCGCGCCTGAAGGTCGACCGCTCGTCGCTGAAGCGCTGGCCCAGCGTGGCGAGGCGTGTCCACCCGCGGTGCGTCTCGAGCGGCCCGCCGTCGAGCACGTAGCGCGTCACCCGAACGCCGCCGTCGTCGGGCCGCTCGGCCCACAGCACGTCACCCACCACCTGCGCGAAGGAGTCGTCGAGGCGCACCACCAGCCCGCCGTCGAGCTTCACCAGCGTGCCCGAGTCGCTCGAGGGGTCGGGGCAGACGACGAAACCCGAGCGTGAGCGCTGCGCGGCGGTACAGCCCGGTCGCTCGTCGATGAAGGGCAGCTTCGTGCCATTACGCGCGACGAACACCGGCACCTGCGCGATGCCCAATTGCGGGTCGATGAACACCTTGAGCTCTCCCAGGCCGGCCACCTTCGGCGTGAACGAGAGCCGCACCGAGGCGAGCCCTTCGCGGGTGTCATGGCTCAGGTTCTCGAAGGTGAGCGGCACTGGCGCGGCGCCCTCGTCGGCCCACGTTCCCGACGCCATGAAGGTGCCCTCGGGCAGCTCGCAGTCTTGCGGCGCGGGGAACGACATCGTCAGGCGCTTGAGCGTGCCTTCGGTCGCGAAGGCCACGGTGTCGACGGAGCGGCTGCGCCCGAGGGGACAGGTCGGCGTCGGCGGGCAGCCCATCGCGAACAGCGTCAGCAGGAGCAGGGCCGTGCGCATCGTGCAGGCACGATACGTCAGCGAGGCACCCCGACGTAGCGCGCGACCACCGTGCGATACAGGTCGTCGACGGTGCGCTGCGTCTCGGCCGGCCACCCTCTCAGCAGGAAGGTGTTGGTGACGATGACGAGAGGCGCTCCAGCGCGCTCGCGGCGCAGCTTCGCGTCGAGCGCCGCCATGCCGCCGGTGAAGAGGTAGCAGACGAGCACCCTGGCGCTCGAGAGGTCAGCGCCCAGGAAGTTCGCGCGCCGCACCTCGAGGTTACGAAGCCCCGAAGCGCGCGCCCGCAGCGCCGTGACGAGGCAGGGCAGCCACGACAGCTCCCACGCGACCACCTTCCGGTGTGGAGCCCGCTTCGCCAACGCCAATGACAGCCCACCCCAGCCGGCGCCGAGTTCGTGCAGTTCGCCTTCACCGTCGGGAATCAGCTCGAGCATCACCGCGCGCACCTGCGGCGTCGTCGGCATCGGAGAGATGCCCAGCCACAGCGTGAAGCCGATGACGGACAACGCCGCGAGGGCCAGCAGCCCCACCGACACCATCGCCACCAGGTCAGCCGTCGTCACCCGAGGCTGTCTACTCCGGCCGGGCGCTGGAACGACTGGCGCAGCTTCGTCACGCCCTTCCATGCGAACCAGGCGAGCAGGGTGAAGAAGGCCAGGGCCATCACCGGCGCGAACACCGCCAGCAGGCTGCCGACGACCGCGGCGACGTCTTCAGCGAGCGAGACGACCGGCCCGCCGGTGCCCAGCGTCGCGGTGTGCACGACGGGTCGCGCGATGGCCTTGGTCGCGTGCACGCTGAACGCCGTCACGAGGCCGGCGGCGAGCAACGCGACGGGCGGCACGTCACTGATGGCGCCGCTGCCTGCGGCGAAGACGAGCGCGCCTGCGGCCGGGCGGATGAAGGTGTGAATGACGTCATTGACGTGGTCGACCGCGGGGATCTTGTCGACGAGCAGCTCGACCAGCAGCAGCAGCACCGTGACGCCAATCACGACGGGGTGGGTGAGCACCTCGAACGGCCCGCGCAGGGTGATGACGCCGAAGCGACCCAGCAACGAGATGGCCAGCAGCGGTACGTACGCGTTGAGGCCTGCCGAGCCTGCGAGACCGAAGCCGGTGAGGAGCTGGGTGACGAGCACGAGACCCATGACGAAGGCCGATGACAACGATTGCGTGTGAGCCGGTGTGCGCGCGCGACGGCGTGAATGCTCCAGAGTTTCCGTGGTACTGCGAGAGCCGTGGTGCTCGCCGGCCGTCATGTTCGCGGGGTGTTGTACGTGGACTACGTCCGCATGTTGCGGCGGCAGTTGCCGACGTGGCGCACGGTGCTGAGCCCGGCTGACGCGGCGCTCGTCGGCGCGCAGGTCGACGTCGACGCCTGGTACCCGATGCAGCAGTTCGAGCGGCTGGGCCTCGCGATTCTCGAGCACGTGGTGCGCGGCGAGAACGACTCCATTCGGCTGTGGGGCCGCCAGCAGGTGCAGGCGATTCTCGCGTTCCTGCCGATGCTGAAGACCGACGACGACCCGCGCGAGTCGGTCATGCGGTTTCAGAACTTCCTCTCGAGCTTGTTCGACTTCGAGGCCGTGCTGCTCGACGCCGTCGACGATGAAGAGGCCGTGCTGCGCATCGACTACGGCATGGTGGCGAAGGCCGAAGAGGCGGCGACGTGGCAGACGGTGGGCTTCTTCGAAGAGCTCGTCACCGCCGCCGGAGGCCGTGAAGCCACCGGCCGCCTGCGCAGCCGCGCGTGGTTGCCGAACGAGCCGCCCACCACCTTCGCCGTCAGCTGGACGATGGGGCTGCCCAGCCCCCGGCCGTTCCTGGTGCGCCCGCGGGTGCTGGTGGTCGACGACGAGCCGCTGGTGGCGCGCGGGCTCGCGAGACTGCTGGCGCAGGTGGCCGAGGTGACGCACGCGCTCGACGCGACCGAGGCCGTGAAGCTGCTCGAGGTGCGCGAGTTCGACGCCGTGCTCTCGGACTTCGCCATGCCGCGCCGCAACGGGCTGTCGCTGCTCGAAGAGGTGGCGACGCGGTGGCCGATGGTGAAGCGCGTGCTGCACTCGGGCGCGATGCCAGACGACGCGACGAAGGCGCTGCAGCGGGGCGTGGCGCACGAGCTCATCGAGAAGCCTGCGCCCCGTGACGTGCTGGTGCGCGCGGTGTCGACGCCGCCGCGCCGATAGCCGCGCATCTTGAATCTCGAGACGAGGCCGGGTGGTCGCTCTGATGGAGCGACTCGGCCGACGCACCGTGAGCCGCGCACCTTGGACCGCGAGACGAGCGCGCCGAGGTGGTCGCTCTGCCGACGCGCCGTGAGCCGCGCGCCCTGGACTGCGAGACGAGCGCTGGTGGTCGCTCTGCTGCTCGAGCGACTCGGCGACCGACGCGCCTCTAGCCGCGCACCTTGAACTGCGAGACCAACGAGCCGAGGTGGTCGCTCTGCTGCTTGAGCGACTCGGCGACCGACGAGCTCTCCTCCGCCGTCGCCGCGTTGCTCTGCATGGCCTCGTCGATGCGCGCGACCGCTTCGGTGAGCGTGGCGATCTGCATGGCCTGCTGCTCGCTGTGCGTCGCGAGCCCGGTGATGCGGCCGGAGATCTCCCGCACCGACGCGCCGATGGTGGCCAGGCTCTTCCCGCTCGTGCCGATGACCTCCTGCAGCTCGCCCACCCGCGTCTCACTCTCGGCGACGAGCGCCCGAATCTGCACCGTCGCCTTGCGGGTGCGGAACGCCAGCGAGCGCACCTCTTCGGCCACCACGCCGAAGCTCTTGCCGTGTTCGCCCGCGCGCGCTGCTTCGACGCCGGCGTTGAGCGCGAGCAGGTTGGTCTGAAAGGCGATCTCCTCGACCATCGTGACGATCTCGGCGATGCGCTTCGACGACTCCATCACCCCGCGCATGGCCTCTGCCGAGCGGTCGACGAGGCGGCCGCTCTCTTCGGCGAGCTTCGAGCTGTCGAGGGCGCGGGTGCTCAGCTGGAGCGCCTCGGCCGACGTCTCCTTCGCGCTGCGGGTCAGGTCGGTGATGGTGGCGCTCACCTCTTGCGTGTTCGAGGCCTGCTGCTGGAGCAGCAACGAGACGCTGCCGTTGCCTCTGGCGAGCTCCTGCGCGCCGACCTCGACGCCCTGCGCCGACTGCTTGATGTCGAGCACCAGCCCGTGAATGCGCTCGAGCAGCGCGTCGAACGAGCGACCCAGCTTACCGACCTCGTCGGTGCGTCGAATGTCGAGTCGCCGCGTGAGGTCGCCTTCTCCGTTGGCGATCTCGGCGATGCGGCCCTCGACCTCGAGCACGCGCGCGCGCTTCAGGAAGATGCCGATGGGCCCGAGGATGATGGCGAGCGCGAGCACCGCGAGGGCGCCGAGCTGAAGCAGGAACCGAACGAGCGCTTCGTGTTCCGCAGCCGCGATGGCGGTGGGCTCGAAACGGTAGACGAGCACCCACGGGCTCTCGTCACGCACGTCGAGCGTCACCTGGTGCAGACCCTCATCGCTCGCCTTCTCGACGAAGGCCCTGGCGCTCGAGGCGAACTCGCCGTCGCGGCGGTCGCCGACCCAGGTGCCGCGCCGCGGGTTTCCCAGCACGAAGTTCGACGGGCGCGTCGGCATCGCCCACTTCCCGCGCTGGGCTTCGGCCTTGTCGTCGTCGGTGATGACGAGCCTGGGAACGTTCAGCAACAACGCCTCGAGCACGTTGGTGCGGAACACTGCCGAGACAAGCCCGTTGAAGTTCCCTTTTTCGTCGAAGAGCGGTGCCGAGTAGAGCAGGCCTTGTGCGTCGCGTTCGTCGCCCGCGCGTTTGCTGGTGTACTGCGCGTTGTCGCAGGTGCGCATGACGGGGCTGGCCACCGCCGGCAGGTCGTCGAGCGTCGAGATGCCCGACAGCGAGGGCGCCTTCGCTCGCAGGGCCGCCAGCTGCTGCGGGTAGTACGCGTACTCGGCCTCTTCGCTCTCTTCGGGCTCGTCCAGGTCGTGGGCCTCGGCATCGGCGCGCTCGACGTGTCGGGCCTCGGGCGCGACGACGACGGTGTCGTACATGCGGAAGGGCACCTCACCCTTCTCGGGCGCGAAGCCCTCCATCACCAGGTACACCTCGGACACGCTCACGTTCGCCGCGAGGTTGTTGAAGAGCTGCTGCACCGTGCGGTCACCTTCGACGGGGAAGCGTCTGCTCTCGACCACGTCTTCACCATCACTCTGACGGTTGCCCGTCGAGATGCCGCGCACGCTGGGCAACAGCCCGATGGTGCGCACCGTCTGGTAGCTGAGCGTGAAGAAGCGCTCGACCGTCTGTCGGCGGGGCTCGAACTCGGTGGCGAGCAGCCGCTCTTTCGTGGCCTGCACAGCCTCGGCCCGGGAGCGGCGGTAGTTCACCGTCAACCCCACTGCGAGCACAACGGTGATGGCGATGGCCAGCCACACCGGCCACGACGACACGCGAACGTGATGCGGCTCAGGTGGCTGGGAGGGCAGCTGCTGGAAGTCTGAGTCCGAAGCCATGGCGGCGCTCAACAGCAACCGATGTGCCGTGAGGCGAACACGATTGAATCGCGGCGAAGGGGAGGGCGTGCGCGACCTCGGCGTCAGAGGCCTGTCGCCTGCAGTCGATGATCTGACGCCTTGTATCTCAGGGGTTCGGGCACCCAACCTGCTTCAGCGGCGTGTAGTCCGAGACCTTCAAGCGGTAGACGTCGAGGGCCGCCGCTTCCAGCGCGCGCCGCTCCTCCAGGGGCAGCTCGGCGAGGGGCGCCTTCGAGAGAATGAAGGCACCGTAGTCGTGACGCTCGCCCGACGAGACCGAGCAGACGTAGGCCAGCATCGAGTGCTCGAAGCGGTGCGTGAAGTGCCAGCGCTCCTGGTAGCCGGCGTAGTTCTCGTAGACGAGCTGCATCACGCCGCCGTCAGTGGCCGTGAACTTGCCCTCGTTCTTCGCGATGCGCTGCTCACCCTTGCGCGTCAGCGGCACCGAGTTCTGCGCGCGCACGCCGGCCGCTCCGATGTCGGTGAAGATGAAGCGCTGACAGTCATCGAAGAGCACGTAGTCGGGGCCCTTGATGCCGGCGACCCACCAGGTGCCATCGACGCCCTCGAGGGGAACGGCGGGCGCCGAGGGCGCTCCACACGCAGGCAGCCCCGAGAAGTCGATGCGAAGGCACTGGTTGCGCAGGCCGCACTCGAGAAACGCGTTCGCCTTCGGTGACTGAAAGTACGCGCCGCAGAACGTGGGGCACTTCATCGGCTCGCCGTCGCACTCCTGAATGCAGCTGAGCCACGCGCTGCACTCGGAGTCTCTGGCGCAGGCCACCACGTCGCCGGTGCAGCGAAGGCCCAGGCAACGCAGCGCGGTCGACGGGTCGCCAGGCGTTCCGAACCAGGCTCCGAAGACGGCCCAGCCCAGGCCCAGGCCGGCCAGCACGAGGAGCACCACCGCCAGCTTTCGCCGCATGCCGGCCCTGTAGCCGAAACGCTCAGCGCTTGCCGGGCGTCAGCACGAGCGGCACCTCGAGCTCCTGCTCACTGCCCAGCGGTGAGAGCACGAGCATCTTCGCGGTCGTCTTGAGGCAGGTCGCCGACTCGCGGGAGATGGGGTCGCCCTTCACGTCAGCGCGCTTCACGGCGCCCTTCGCGTTCACCACCAGCACGAGGTCGACGGTGCCAGAGGCGCTCGGGTTCGCCTTGAGCCACTTCTCGTAGCAGGCGCGCAGCTTCGGCGTCTGGCGCTTGAGGTCTTCCATCACGCGAGCCAGCGCGCGGGCGTCGGGCTCGGGCGCTTCGACCTCACGCTCGACGACCTCGGGCGCCATCGCGAAGAGGAATGGCTGACCGCCGGTGAGGTCGACGAAGCGCTCCTGCATCGGCTTGCCGGGCGGCGTCACCTGCACCTTGTGCCGGCCAGCCTCGAGCATGAACGAGAAGGGCGTCACGCCGTACGAGAGGTCATCGACTGACAGCAGCGTGCCTTCGGGCAGCGCGCCCAGGTCGAGCTTCGCGGCGGGCGCCTTCGGAGCAGCGGGGGGCTTCCACGACGAGACGGGCTCGCTCACGCCCTGGTCGAGCGCCGTGCCATCGGCCCACCGCACGCGCGCTGGAGCCTTCACCACCCGGCGCTGCGAGGAGCCCTCGTCGAACAGCGTCACCTCACCCGAGGCCACGTCGAGCACCACCTCGGCGGCCGTGCGCTCGACCCGGAAGGCGGCGTCGACGGCCATCACGCGCCGTGAGCCCGCCAGCACCTCGACGTCGCCCAGCGCGCCGACCGAGCCTGCGCCCAGCACCACCATCGCCTGGCCACCGACCGCGAACGAGCCTTCGGCCTCGAGCACCACGCGACCGCCCGCCATCGTCGCGAGCACCACCCGCGAGGCCGACAGCGCGGTGCCAGTCGTCACCTCATCGGAGGCAGAGAGCGGCTTCCACTCGGCGTCGGCGCTGCGCACCTTCGCGTCGGCCGAAGCGAACGTCGCCGTCATCGGGGCGAACGGCTTCGGCGCAGGGCGCTGGACGGCGACGACGGGGAGCGGCTGCTCGGTCACCGGCGCCTTCCACGGCGCGACGACGAAGAGCGCGACCGCGGCAGCGAGCCCGAGCGGCAGGGCGAACTTGAGCCACGCAGGCCACGGCGTCGGCAGGCCCTCTTCGACCTGCTCCATCAGCCGCGCCTCGACCCGGCGAAACGCCATGTCGGAGAGCGTGTACGGCGTGAGGCCCTTCAACATCGTCTGACGGCCCTTCGCGAGCTTCACGGCGCGGCGGCAGTCGGTGCAGCCGGCGAGGTGCGCGTCGAGCGTGGCGTCGGTCTTTCCACTGGCGACGAGGTCGAGCTGCTCATCGGTGAGGTGCGTGCTCATGCGTCACCTCCGTCGAAGAACTCCGCGAGGGCGGGGTCGTCTTTGGCGAGCGCTTCGAGCTCGCGGCGCGCGTAGAACAGCCGCGTGCGCACGGTGAGAATGTTGGTGTCGAGCACCTGCGCGATGGTCTGCGCGTCGACGCCCTGCAGGTCGTGCATCACCAGCACGGCGCGCTTCTTGGGCGAGAGCTGCTCGAGCAGCGCCTCGACGCGGGCCTGACGCTCGGACGAGAGCGAGACGTCTTCGGGTCGCGGGCGCTCATCGACCTGCTCGGGCACGTCTTCGACGACGTCGAGGCGGCTGCGGGTGTGCTTGCGGCGCGACTTCATCGCGACGTGCACGGTGACCCGGTACAGCCAGGTGGTGAAGGCGCTCTTGCCCTCGAAGCGCTTGATGCTGCGGAACACCTCGATGAAGACGTCCTGCAGCACGTCTTCGAGGTCGGAGCGCGGCACGAGGAACGCGAGCTGCCGGCTCACCTGCCGCTGATGTTGGGCGTACAGCTCCCGGAAGGCCGAGACGTCGCCGGCCTTCGCCCGATCGACGAGGCTCGCTCCCATCGCTTCCCGCATCCGGGGCGCCTGTACTGCCACGGTCCCCTGAGTGTCCAGCCACACCATGTCGATGGGTTCCCAGCGCCCGCCGCGTCATTCATGACGAATGGCGGTGGGTCTGGTGCCCGGGCCAACGGAGTGAAGACGCAAGGTTGCATCGGGGGAGCGCCTCTGCGATGGCGCCGCCGCAGTGACGTCCTCCTCCTCAACGCTCAGCGTCGGCCGCACGCTCTTCCGGCTGCGCAGTCTCACGCCCGTGCCGGTCATCATCGTCTGCGGCTGGGCGCTCTCCGCGAGCCGTGGAGTCCCAGGGCCTGGCGGCGCGACCGTCGACCTCGCCTTCGACCTGCTCGGCCTGTTCCTCGCGATGCTCGGCCAGACGCTGCGCTTCTACGTGCTGGGCTGGGTGCCCGAGGGCACGAGCGGCCAGAACCTCTCGATTCAGGCCTCGACGCTGAACACCGCCGGGCCGTACGCGTACGTTCGCAACCCGCTCTACGTCGGCAACCTCGGCATCGTGTTGGGCCTGTGCTGCATCGCGCACGACCCGTGGGTGTACGCGCTCGCGCTCGGGTTCTTCTTCGGTGAGTACTTCTTCATCATTCGCGCCGAGGAGGACTTCCTTCGCTCGAAGTTTGGGGCCGCATTCGACGAGTTCTGCAAGACGGTGCCTCGCTGGGTGCCACGGCTGTCGGCGGCGAAGGAGGGCGCGCTGCGCTCGGGCGGCTTCGACTGGCGGCGGGCGCTGAAGAAGGAGATCAACCCATTCTCGGCGTGGGTGCTGGGCGCGGTCGGCCTGTTCGGCTGGGAGCAGTACGCGCGCGGTGGCCTGGGCACCGGCCTGCTCGCGTCGCTCGTCTCGGTCGCGGCCATCGTCGTCATGGCGTTGCTCAGCGTGAAGGCGTGGAAGAAGGGGTGGCTGTTCTCATGAAGCGGCCTGCGCCGAAGTCGAAGCCGTCGCCGAAGTCGAAGCCCTCGCGCCCGAAGAAGGGCCCCAGGCATGCGCGAGCCTCACGCACCGAGGGCCACGACGACGAGCTGGAGCGCCGCTTCGATGGCCGCGCCGAGCTGGACGCGTTGCTGACGAAGTCGGGCGCGCTCGGCGACGTCGAAGACGTGGTGCAGGCGTTCCGTGACGCGGTCGCGAAAGAGGTTCCTCCGCAGCCCGTCATCATGGCGCTGTGGGAAGACGAGCCGCGCTTCGAGTCGCCCGACGACGCCGAGCGGCTCTTCTCGAACCTGCTGGGTCTGTACGAGCTGGTGGCGTCAGGTCAGCCGTTCGACCTCGGCGCGGGCATGAAGGTGGAGCGCACGAAGAAGCAGCGCGCTCCCGCTCCGTCGCCGCTCGAAGGCGCGCCCGACAGTGAGTGGCTCGAGTCGGCGTGGCGGTACCTCGACGATGCTCCCCGTGAGCGTGAGCGCCTTGGCCACGGCTTCGACAACCGCCAGGACTCGCTGGTGAGTGTCATCGACGCCTCGGGCCTCTCCGATGCCGGCTTCGCCTTCGTGCGTGAGCTCTGCTTCGAGGTGTTCGCGATGCTGGAGCTGGGCGGGCTGCACCTGGGCTCGGTGGAGGAAGAAGACGTTCCCGCCGAGCCGAGCCAGGCGCTGCCCGACTCGCTGGTTCGCTGGGTCGACGATGGGCTCGTCGAGGCCGAAGAGGCCGATGAGCAGCCGCTGCCCGAAGAGGAGCACCCCGACGTTCGCGACCTCACCTTGAGGCTCCTGAGCGCGCTGTGGAGCCTGCAGAAGCCCCGTTGACTTGACGGTCAACCCTGCCCTGAAGGACCATACGGGTCCTCGAGGCGCCGCTCGGGCACACCTTCGCCCGAAACAGCGCGCGCCCCTTCAGGAGTCATCAGCGCATGGCGGGGAAAGACCGCGACGACGAGACGGGTATCAGCGGGAAACGGAAGAAGACGTGGCGCGAGCTCGACGCTCAGCGTGGCAGCAAGTCGAAGTACAGCTCCCGACAGGACGACGCCGGCCAGCAGCGCATCGAGCGCTCGGCGAGCTACGAGAAGTACAAGAAGGCGGCTGACTCGCTCTTCTCGGGCGGCGAGCTGCCCAAGGGCCTCGCCGAGACGTTCGACCCCGAAGGCAAGCGCAAGGCCCAGAAGGAGGCGATGCAGAAGGTGACCGAGGCTCCCGACCGCAAGGCGTGGGTCGAGCGCGTCGTCGCGTTCCTCGCCGAGTACCCCGAGATGCCCGAGGACACGTACTTCCTCGACTCGCTGCTCGACCACCCGAAGGACCGCATCGTCGACAAGGCGCTGGGCAAGCTCGAGGCGCTGCAGCGTGATGGCCGGCTGCAGCGCGACAAGGCGCCCAAGAGCCTGCAGCAGCGGCTGCGTACACTCGAGATGACGTCGATGGACCCTGACGTTCAGGCCCGCGCGAAGGTGCTGCGCGCGACCATCACGTGACATTCGCTCGCTCGCCGCGGTCGACGGCCTCGGCGACCGCCTCGCTCGCTGGGTGACATTCGCTCGCTCGCCGCGGTCGACGTCGGCCGGGCAGAGCTCAGCTGATCAGTTGATCAGCCTTCGCCCGGCTCAGCGTCGGGGTAGTGCTTCTCGAGACAGTCCTGACAGAGCGCGTGGCTGAACTTCGCGCTCGAGTGCTGCTCGATGTACGTCTCGACGCGCTCCCAGATCTGCTCCTGGCTGCGAATGCGTTTGCAGTGCATGCAGATGGGGATCATGCCCTGCAGCTCTTGAACGTGAGCCTTCTCTTCCTGCAGCCGCGTGATCTGTTCAGCGAGCGACTGCTCGAGCTTCAAGACCCGCTCCCCGACGCGCAGCCGCGCCCGCATCTCTTCAGGGTCGACCGGCTTCGAGATGAAGTCGTCAGCGCCCGCAGACAAACCAGCCACGACGTCTGACTTCGACGAGCGCGCGGTCACCAGAAGCAGGTACGTGTACGAGCCCGACTGACGCGCGCGAACCTTCTCGCAGATCTGCGGCCCGTCGAAGCCCGGCATCTGCCAGTCGAGCAGCGCGAGGGCGGGCGGGCGGGGGCCAGAGAGCACCTCCCACGCGCGGGTGCCGTCTTCCACAGCCAGCACGTCGTACCCGAAGCGGGTCAAAGTCGACGTCAGCAGCAGGCGCGTGACTGCCTCGTCCTCCGCGACAAGCACGCGGGGCCGGGCGGTGGCGATGGCTGGGGCTGCACTCACGGCTGCTCCACTATGCATGGCACGATCCAGATCAGAGTCTGACTCCACCTTGCCCTGATTGCGCAAGGAGATGCGCAGGCCAGAGGGGTGGCTCCCAACACACGCCCGTTTCCCTCTGGCGGAGTGTGTGAAGCTGAGAACACCCATGCACTGCTCGAACTGCAATCGGCAGCGGCCTCCCGGCACGAAGTTCTGCGTGTTGTGTGGCACCCCGCTGGTTGCTCGTGGCGAGGCTGAAATTCGTGAAGAGCTGTCACGGGTTGAGTGGCTGCTGGGCGAACTGCCCCGGTGGGATGTCACCCTCGTGAGCCGTGCAGACGCGAAGCGGCTCGCCCTGTTCTACGAACAGCAGCTGGGGTGGATGCGCGCCGAACTGTCGGGGGTCAGCCAGACCCCGATCGTCAGTCCCATGACGTCGCCCGTCAGCGAAGTCGAGGCCCCGATCAGCGTGCCGGCCCCTGTGCCCGTCGACCAGCCCGGGTCGACCGAAAGCCTTGCGCCGCCGGAACAGGTGAACGCGAGTGACGCGCCCGTCGCAGCGCTCGAGCCCGAAGTTCCCCAACTGCCACCGCTGCGTGAGCGGCGCACGCTGCCGAACGCCCACCCGCTCGAGGCCCGCGAGCGCGAGGCTCCAGAAGCAGTCATCGTTCAGCAAGCCTCGGCCTGGTCGCGCGTGTGGAAGCCCTTCCTCACCGACTCGGTCGGCTGGTTCGTCGGCGGCTTCCTGATTCTGGCGGGCGTGTACTGGCTGGTGGCCGACGCGTGGGACGGCATGACGTCGGTGACGCGCGCGGCGACGGTGTTCGGCCTCGCCGCGGGGTGGACGCTGGCGTTCTTCGCGTGGTCGAAGTTCCTGCTGCGCCGTGAAGTGACGGCGCCTGCGGGCCGAATGCTCGAGCGCTTGTCGGCGGCGATGGCGCCGCTCGCGACGGTGGCCATCAACCCGACGACGGGCTCGACGCAGAGCCTCATGCACGACGCGCCGCTCGTCTTCTGGCCGCTGGTGCTCGGCTGGTCGGCGGTGACGGGGTGGCTCGCGTTTCGCGCGACGAAGCGCGTCGATGACCGCGGAGCCCTGCCCCTCGGTGCGGCCTTCGCGCTCGCGGCGACGATGATGGGCACGGCGCCGATGCTGACGGGGCTGGGCGTGCACGCCTCGTGGCTGTCGGTGTTGCCGGTCGCGCTCGCGGCGTGGGCGTTCTCGTACGGGCCACGGCCCGAGCCGAGCGCCAATCGCTTCCTCGTGGTCGCGTTCGCCTGGCCGGTGACGTTGTTCGTGGCGCGGCTCGAGGTCGCGCTGGTGATGGCAGGCGAGCCGCTCACGTTGACGTTGCTGGCGCCGGTGCTCGCGGCTGGCGTGGCGTCGGTGCGTTGGCTGCAGAAGCGCTCCGAGCGCGCGGCCGATGCCTGGTCCGTGCTGGTGGTGATGCTGCAGGTCGGCCTGCTGTTCGCCTCCATCGACCTGTTCACCCCGAAGCCCGCGTTCGTGGTCACCGCCCTCATCGGCGCCGCGACCGCGTGGTCGTTCGCCCGGGAGCGCGTCTCGCTCAACTCGGCCCGCTGGCTGCCGGTCGCGTACGTGTTCGCGTACCTCGCGTACCAGCGCATCGACCAGATCGTCCCGCCCGCGGTGCGTGAGGCGTTCAACCAGCTCAAGGCCTCGCTCGGCTATTCGACCGCGCCGATGCCGGCCAGCTACGGCTCGGTGTACGCGGCGCTCTTCGTCATCGGCGTCGGCGTGCTCGCGTCGGTGTGGGCGCGCTCGAAGCACGCGATGACCCGGCGTGAAGGCTCGGTGCTGCTCGACACCACGGCCGTCGCGTCGTCGCTCTCGTCGTTGCTCGCCATCGCCTCGCTCGAGACCGATGCGCGGCCGGCCCTCATCGCCACGCCGCTGCTGGCGGTCTCGACGCTGCTGTTCGCGCTGCGCTCGGGGCGGCTGGCGCTCACCATCGCTGGCACGCTCGGAGCGCTCTGTGCGGCCGGCGCGTTGTGGGTCGGCCTCGGAGCGCCAATCTGGGTCGGCGTCATCGCGGTCGTGCTCGCGGCGGCATCGATTCCCGCGCTCGGGGCGCATCGCGTGACGCTCTCGCTCGGCGGCGCGTTGCTCGGCGTGTCGGGCCTCGCGCTCGGGCTGTTCGTGGAGCCCTCATTCGGCGCGACGCTGACGGTGGCGCTCTCGTCGGTGGCGCTGCTCGCGCTCGCCCGCAACCTCGACCTCGAAGAGCTGCTCGACCTCGCGTGGGCGGGGCCGGTGCTGACGGTGGTGGTGGGCGCGCGGTGGCTGGCGCCGTCGTACGCGCCGATGGTGCTCGCGGCCTTCTCGGCGCTGGGCGCGGCGCTCTCGGTGCTGGGCGGCCGGTGGAAGAGCACGCGCTCGTTGATGGTGCTGGGCGCGTTGAGCGCGGTGGTCTGGCACTTCCTGGTGCCCACGACGGCGCTCTGGCCAGGCGTGACGATGTTGCTGGCGGCGTTGGCGTTGCTCCTCGCGTCGCGCACGAAGGAGGGTGCGTGGGTGGTGCTCGAGACGGGCGCCTCGACGCTCGCGCTCGCGACGTTGTTGCCGCAGGTCGTCTTCCCCTGGCCTTCGGCGCTCGTGCCGCAGGTGCTCGCGGGCGTGGTGGTCGCCGGTGCGTCGGTGTGGACCCTGCTGCGTGGCCGCTCGTTCCGCGTGTCGTGGATCTCAGCCGTCGCGCTGGTGATGGCGCTCGCGTGCTGTGTCGGGCTGCACGCAGAGAACGTCATCGTCGCCGCCGTCATCGCGCTGCTCGCGACGCCTGCGTTGCTTCCGGCCGTGACGGTGCCGGTGGCGTCGGTGCTGGTCGCGTACGTGACGGCGGATCACTTCCCGCGCGCCGAGCTCGCGTTCTCGGTGCACGCGCTGGTGCTCGCGGCGCTGTCGTTGCTCGACCGGGTTCCTGCGGCGCGGCGTTGGCTGCTCAACGGCTCGAAGACGGCGTGGCCCGCGGTGGTGATGAGCGCGCTGTGGCTCGTGCCCGCGCTCGCCGCTCGCCCCGAGCACGTCTGGTTGCCGACGGCCGTCGCGCTGGTGGCGCCGGTGCTCTGGTCCTTCGGGCTCGAGCGGCGGGGCGCACGGCTGGTCTCGGTCGCGCTCGTGTCGGCGACGGTGTTCTGGGTCGGTGGGCTGTTCCTGCTGGTGGCGCCCGTCGTTGCGGTGGCGATGGCCTTCACGCTGCGCTCTGACTCGAAGGCGCGCGACCTCGTGCTCGACCGGCTCGTGGTGGCCGTCATCGGGACCGCGGCTGTCTTGAGCGCGATGGTGAGCGTGAAGGCCGAGGCGTCGTCGGTCGTCTTCGTCGCCTGGAGCCTCGCGTTGCTGCTCCTTCCCGCGGGCGCGCTCGCCGTGCGCCTCGTGCTCGCGGCGGTGGTGATGGTGCTCGCGCCGTCGCTGCTCGTCGCTGGAGTCTCGGTTGGCGTGCTCATCGCCATCGGCTTCGCGCTCCGTCACGCGCCGGAGCTCACGGCCCGGCTGCTCGGCGCGCGCTCGGTGGAGTTCGCGCAGGCCGTCGCGTCGTTCACCGCCGTCTCGCTCGCGGTCGCCCTCTTCGCGCGAGCCCCTTCAGGCGAAGCGCAGGCCCTCGTCGTCGGCGCGTTGCTCTCGGCGGCGTTGCTGCTCGGCTTCAGCGTGCTGGTGCCCATCGCGATGCTCGTGGGCGCGGTCGACTTCCAGCTCGCCGAGCGTGGGCACCTCGACGCGCTGGCTTCGTTCGCGCCGTGGCTCGCGACGGCCGCGGCAGGCCTCTCGGTGGTGCTGCGCCGCGGCTTCGCGCTCGAGGCGGTGGAAGAGGTGTGGGACCGAATCGGTACGGCAGGCAAGGGGCTCGACCTGTCGCTCTGGGCCGGAGCCGCGGTGCTCGTCGGCTGCTCGCTCGCCTCTCCGTCGTTGCTGTGGCTGGTGCCCGCGCTCGTGCTGCTGGTGACGCCGAAGGCGGTGGAGTCGGTGTTCGCGGTCGCCCTCGTCGCGCTCACGGTGATGCTGAAGCTGCCGACGCTCGAGGGCAGCGTGTACCTCGCGGCGTTCGGCGCGGGGCTGGCGTGGTTCGGCGCGCTGCGTGACTCCGAGGCGTCAGAGACGCGCCTGCACCTGGGCTGGGTGCTGGGGCTCTCGTCGCTCGGCTTCTCGGCCGACCTGCACGCCTGGCAGATGCCGGTGTGTTGGACGTTCGCGGCCATCACCTCGTGGGCCATCGTGCGCCGCCTTCCTTCGCTGCGGTGGGTGGGCTGGGCGGCGGTGTGGGCGGCGTCGCATGCGGTGCTGGCGTGGGCCGGGCTCGCGTTGTCGACGGGCGCGCCGAAGGAGCTCATTCTTCCCTGGTTCGCGCTCGCCTCGGTGCTGGTCGCGCTCCGGCCCGCGCTCACGCCGTCGATTCCGCAACACACGCGCGTCGGGCTGGTGCTGCGCGCCATCGCCATCACCGAGTTGTCGGCCGGCATGTTCGTCTGCCCGGGTGGGCACGGGCGCGAGGCCATCGCGGTGGTGCTCGCGGCGGGGCTGTCGCTGTGGCTCGCGTGGCGTGACGCGAAGGAAGACGAGCCGCGTGGCGTGTGGCTGGGCGCGCTGTCTTTGACGACGGGCTTCGTGCTGACCCGCGTGCTCGCAGGCGGTGGCGTGGGGCTGGTCGAGTCCATCGCGGTGCTGGTGGTGGCAGGCGGAGCGTCACTGCTCGCGTCGCGGCTGCCGGACTCGTTGCCGAACGTGACGAAGGCGCTCGGGCGCGTGGCGACGTGGTGGCCGGTGCTGGGCCTGGTGACGGCCCCGTGGAGCCGCCCCACGTCGGTGGCGGTGCTGCTCGTCGCGTGCGCGGTGCACTACACCTTGCTCGCGCAGCAGCAGGGCCAGAAGCCGCTCGCGTCGGTGTTGTCGGCGGTGGCCTTCAACGGCGCGGTGCTGACGATGTGGTTCGGCTCGGGCTGGGGCGAGGCGCAGTACGTGCTGGTGCCGATGGGCCTTTCGGGCCTGGTGCTGGTGCAGGTCTTCTCGACAGAGCTCGGCGACGCGTGGGCTGCGCGGCTTCGCGCGGTGGCGGTGGGGCTCGTCTACGCGGCGGCAGCGTTCCGCCCGCTCGCGCTCGATGCGCCGTGGGCGTTCTTCCTCTGCGTCGCGTTGTGCGTGGTGGGTGTGGGCGCCGGCATCGCGCTGCGCATTCGCAGCTTCGTGACGCTGGGCTCCATCTTCCTGGTGACGACGGTGGTGGCGACGCTCGTGCGCTGGGGCGTGCGTGAGCCTCGCCTCGGAGCCCTCTTCCTCTCGGGCCTCGGCCTCGCCGTCGTCGCGTTCATGGTGGTGGTGACGACGAAGAAGGCCGAGCTGCTCGAGCGCTACAAGCGGGTGCGCGGCGCGCTGGAGCGCTGGGACGCCTGAGCGCAGGCATCGAGGAGCGCTGACGCTACTGGGCGAAGCGCAGGTACACCTTCCAGGGGCCCGTGCCGCAGCGCTCCTGCCACGCCACCACGAAGCGCCCGTCGAACGTCGCGAGCTCGGGCCGGTCGGCGAAGCATGACGGGTCGTTGTTCAACATCGTCGAGGGCATGCCGTTGCGAATGGGCCCGGGTTGGCGCGTCGCGTTGTTGTCGACGATGCGAAGCTCGAGCAGGCCACCCGTCGCGACCGCGAGCATCGGCGTCGGTTGACTGGTCGCCACGTCGAAGCTGCTCGCACCGCTCGCGAGGCCGTAGGGGCCCGCGAAGCAGCCGATGGTGCAGAGGTACTCGACGGCTCCGTTCTGCCGTACCCACATCGGCCCGCCGCCGCCACCACCGCTGTTCACGCTGAAGGTGCGCACGTCGACGAAGGGCCCGCCCAACGCGCCCTGGGGAGAGAAGGTGGTGCCGTTGAAGCTGAACGAACGCAGCATGCCGCTGGTGCTCGAGCGCGCGGCGATGTTCAGCGGCGCGTTTCCCGCCGACGAGCCGAACCCGATGGGGTCGCTGGTGGGCCCGACGCTGTACTCGACGGTGTCGCTGCTCAGCGTGGCGAAGGTGCTCCACGTGCCGCCGTCCCACGTCGCCAGCTTGAGGCCGCCATCATCGGTGAAGGGCGAGAACAGCCCGCCGGGGCTGGCGAAGATGGTGCCCGGTGGCTGGGCAGGCAGCGCGGCCCAGCCGTTGTTCCACCGCCACGTCACCGCCGGAGTGCCCTGGAAGTCAGCGAGCTGCAGCGTCGCGAAGGCCTGGTTGTTGAGCAGGTGCCCGCGATGGCCGCGCGGCATCGGCCCGGTGAGCGGCGTCGCCGGCGCCGACGAGTCGTCGGGAATGATGCACGGCGGAGTGGTGCAGCTGGTCGGGTCGAACGGAAGGCTGCCCCAGGTGTCGCCGTTGCGGCGGCCGGCCAGCAA
>JBEOKA010000111.1:0-22089 GCA_040275325.1 Myxococcaceae bacterium
AGGCGGGTGGAGACGGGTCGCTAACCGCGATACCGCGCCACCCATCTACCAATGAAGTGGGTCGTGCTCATCACCCTCACAGGGGCTCTCAGCGCGTGTGACACCGAGGTGGTGCTGGGCCTCTTCCGTGCTGCAGCCGATGGTGGCGCGTTGGACGATGGTGGCTTCGGCTTCGGTTCGCAGGACGCGGGCACGCCAGACCTCAGGCTCGGCAGCAACGGGTCGTGGCTCTTCGAGGTGGGCGACTTCGTCGTCGACCTGTCGGTGGAGAACCCGGGCTCTGGCGCCGCGCTCGAGACGTCGGTCGACCTCGCCTGGCCGATGGAGGTGGCGTTCGTCTCGTCGAGCGACTGTGTCGCCAATGCGCTCACGGCCCGCTGTTCCGTGGGAGCGCTCGCGCCCCAGGCCACCAGGCGCGTCACCTCGACGTTGAGCCTGACGTCGCCCCGATGGCTCGAGCTCACCGCCCGCGCGTTCTCGTCGTCGCTCGACCAGACGCCGGCCGACAACTACCTCAGCGTCTCCTTCGCCCTCACGCCCGTCGGCACCATGCCCGTCTCGCTCGCGGGGGAGCGTTCGTTCACTCTTCAGTCGTGCTTCGACCGCGCGGTCACCACCTTCTCGGGGTGCGGCGCTGGCTCCGTGCAGACGGGCCGGGTGCTGCTGCACGCCGACGGAGGCGTCGAGGACCCGACCGGCGTCTTCGGCTTCTGGAGCCAGTCACCGCACCAGCGAAACATCGCGTGGCGATTCCTCAACCGTGACGGCACGCGCGGCGCGAGCTTCGTCGGCGGCAGCGTCTCGGCGACGTGCTTCGAGGGCGTGTTCGACGACAGCAGCGGCGCGGTCACCTCGGGCGCGTGGAGAGGGTGTCTCAACTGAGCTCTCTTCTGCTGCTGCTCCTGCTCGCTGCCGAGCCACGCCCGACGCTCGTCGAATACCAGGCGCCCATCGGCTGCCCTGATCAAGACGCGTTTCGCGCCGAGCTCGCCGCGCGCACCGACCTCGTGCGCTTCGTGCCGAAGGTGGCCGACGCGACCGCGCGCGTGACGGCGCTGGTGCAGTTCAAGAACAAGCGCTTCGAGGGCAGCCTCGTCGTCGAGCTCGCCGATGGAGCCCGCTCGAAGAAGACGCTGCGTGGCCCGAAGTGCGAGACGGTGACGCGCGCGATGACGCTCACCGCTGCGTTGGTGCTCGACCCCGAGAACGCGAAGACGGTGCTGCCGGATCCTCCGCCGCCCGTGGTGACGCCGCCGCCTGCGCCAGTCGTGGTGGAGGCGCCGCCCGTCGTCACGCCGCCCGCGCCTGTCGTGGTCGACCCAGTCGTCGTGGAGCCGCCGCCCACCGTCGTCGTCGGCGCGCCGGCTCCAGTGATTCGGTCGCTCGAGCTCGAGGCGCGTGCAGGCGTGTGGCTCTCGACCGGCGTGAGCGGTCAGGTCGACGTCGGCGCCGGTGGCCGCGTCGGAGTGAACGTCGGGCGGGTGGACCAGCCGCTGCGGCTTCACGTTTCGCTCGGGCTCGGCGGTGTCACGGGCCGCACCGTCACCGCGGCGCCCGGCCGAGTTCGGTACGCGACGCACCTGGTGTCAGAGCTCGACGTCGGGGGCGGCTTCTCGTGGCGGTGGCTGCGTGCCCGGTTTGGAGGCTTCGTTCAGCTCGCGCCCGTCTTCGTCGAAGGGCTCGACGGCGATGTGCGCAGCTCGTCGCAGCGCTGGCTGTGGGCGGTCGGTCCCGTCGGGTTCGTCGGGGCCGAGCTCGCTGGCTGGCAGGTGGGCGTGCGGGCTGGAGTGGGGGTGGCGCTGCGCACCGAGTCGTACGTCATCGCTCCAGGAGGTGAAGTGTTCTCGGTACCTGCGGCCTCGGTCACGGGCGCGCTCGAGGTCGGGCGGGCGTTTTGATCAACTCCTCGCGCTCACGGCATCGAGTGCACGACGTCTCACCCGCGGCCGAAGGGCGCATATGGTCATCGTCCGTGCGTTTCCGGTTCCGCCCTGGTGGCTCGGCATGACGGCGACGTTGCCGGGGGCGCGGCTCGAGGCCGTGAAGAGGGAGCGCGTGCGCGTGCTGTACGAAGAGCACCACGACGTCGTGTGGCGCTTTCTTCGGCGCATCGGGCTCGACGACGCCGCGGCGGCAGACGTGACGCATCAGGTGTTCCTCGTGGCGATGGCGCGGCTCGACGACATCGAAGCCGGCAAGGCGCGCTCGTTTTTGTGCGGCACGGCGCTGCGGCTGGCGAAGAAGTCGATGAGCTCGGCGCGCTCGCGCGAAGACCTCGTCGAGGAGCTGCCGGAGATCGACGCCGGCGCGCGGCCCGATGACCAGGTCGAACACCAGCGCCGGCTGCGGCTGCTCGACGTGACGCTGCGGAAGCTGCCCGAAGACCTGCGCGTCGCGCTCGTGTTGCACGACCTCGAGGGGTACTCCCAACGCGAGATGGCCGAGCTGCTCGACATTCCCGAAGGCACGGCCGCGTCTCGTCTGCGTCGCGCGAGAGAGGCCTTCGACACGCTGCTCGAGGCGCACGTCGAACGGGAGGCGCGATGACGAAGCCCACCCGCGACCAGTTGAAGGACCTGCTGCGTGACAGCCACCAGCGCGACCGGCGCGACCCGACGGAACGCGCGAAGGGCCTCGACGCGTTGCTCGCTGCAGCCGACGCTCCCGCGCCGATTCCACCGCCGCCTTCGAGTGGAAAGAAGCTGGCCGTGGGAGCCGCTGTCGCCGTCACCGCCGTCGGGCTCGCGGTGTGGTGGCTGCGGCCCGTGCCGCCGCCGGTGCCCGAGGTCGTCGACGCAGGCGTGGTGCAGATGGTGGTGATGGCTCCCGTCGATGCAGGCGTCGAAGAAGAGGATGCGGGCTCGGTCGTCGAGGCGGTCGACGCCTCAGTCGTCGCCGTCGTGCAGCCGCCAGCGGTTCGTCCCCGCGTGAAGGAACCCGAGGAAGAAGAGGAGACGCCCGACTCGCTCGCGCGTGAGTTGACGCTGCTCGACACCGCTCGAAAGCAGCTCGGCACGCCCTCGGCGGCGCTCTCGACCCTCGACACGTACGGCAAGGAGTTCCCCAAAGGCTCGATGCGCACCGAAGCCGCGCTGGTGCGGCTCGAGGTGTTGATGAAGCTGAATCGCCGCGCAGAGGCCGAGAAGCTCGCGCGCAGCCTCATCGCCGCCGACCGTGATGGGCTGGTGAAGCGTCGCGTCTCGAAGCTGCTCGACGCTGGGGTTCCCTGAAGGCGTGACCGCGGTCCACCCGCAAAGCTTGCTTTGACGTGAGCTGATCAGCCGCGGCTGCCGAGGCGTTTGCGTCCGCCTCCGAGCCGCTCGCGGGGCGTTGACAGTCGCTCGAGTGGCGAGCCGGAGCGTCAGCGAGCTGCTTCCTGCCTCGACGCGAGCCCGAGTTGATGGCGGGCACGACGCCGCTCCTGCGCCTTCGCAATGACGGCGCGGAGTGAGGAGTCGGGTATGCGCAATGCACCGACACGGCTCGCTCCCGCGTCGTCTGAGGCGGGCAGGAGAGCCCCATGCCCTCGCGATACCTGTCAGTCGCCGTGATGCTGGTGATGGCCGGCTGTGGGCCCAAGCCCGTGCCGCCGCCCGAAGAAGACGCGGGCGTGGTCGAGCTCATCCCCACCACCAACGCCGAGCACCAGCTGATGCTCACGCAGCTCGGCTTCTCGACCGACGTCGGGGCGCGCACGGGCCCGAAAGGCGAGGCGCTGCCCGAGCGATGGCACCCGCTCAAGACCCGCTACGCCGCGTTCGCGCCCCGCAAGGAGCTGTACGTCGCGGGTGGCCCCACCCTCGCCAGCCAGAGCGAGCTCTTCCTCGACGACAAGGCCGCTGCGCACGCCGCGCTGCCGCTGAACCGGTACCCCGACCAGACGTGGCTTCAAGCCGAGTTCAAGAACGGCATCGCGGTCGACACCGACGACGACGGCCTCGACGAGGTCTTCATCGTCTACTTCGCCCAGGGTAGTCAGACGCTGAAGTACATCCTGCTCGACCCCGACGACATGGCCACGCCCGTCACCGGCGTCATCGACGTGGGGCTCTCGGGCTTCGCCAACCTCGACCACTACGCGCAGCCCGCGCTCGCGGTGGGTGACGTCGACCGCGACGGCAAGCCAGACATCGCCATCGGCTTCGGCAAGCTCTACCTCGTCTCGAACGTGCACGATGGGCAGGTCTCCATCACCACGCGCTCCTTCGACGAGTTCAACGACGTCGGCGTCGCCATCGGCAGCATCGACCGGGACCCTGCCGACGAGCTGGTGGTGACGCACACCGAGACGCGGGCCGGCGTCGTGCGCGGCTTCTATGAAATCTTCGACGGCTCGCTCTCGCAGCCCTTCGAGAGCGGCGAGCTGCGCGTGCAGGACGTGCGGGTCGCCGACCACTTCTTCGGCGAGAGCCGCGTCGCCATCGGTGACGTCGACGGAGACCGCATCGGTGACATCGTCTTCCACGGCCGCCGCGTCTCTCCGCTCGACAGCGCGTGGTTCATCTATCTGATGCAGTACCACCCGACCGTCGCCACGCCGTCCGACAAGCACTTCACCTTCCGCACGCTCATGCACTCCACCGGGTTGGCGTACGCGACCTCACCGCGAATGCTCGCGCTGCCCGACGTCGATGGTGACGGCGTCGCCGAAATCTTCGGCTGGTCTGACGTGCTCTCGCTGCAGCCCGACGGCACCGCGAAGGTGAAGTACGTCGGCGTGCCCGGGCTCTCGCGCGCCGTCGTCGCCAACGTCGATACCGACCGGCGTGACGACCTGCTCGTCGCCACCCACGGCCGACTCGAGATCTGGGGCCTCGACGCGCTCGACACGTGGACCCGCAAGACGAGCCTCACGAGCACGGCCGTGGCGTTCGATACGCCAGTGGTGGCGACGCCCAACACCGACGGGGACTCGGCCATCGTTCGTTACGATGGAGAGTACGAGCTGCTCTTCACCAACCCGCGCCTCGTCACCGTCATCGCGTCTCCGCCGTGGCAGGCGGGCGTGGGCCAGAACGTCGACGACACCACCGCCACCTTCGGAGAGACGAAGGACTCCTCGGTCGTCGAGACGCGCTCGCTGGGCTTCTCGGTCGGCTACTCGGTGGGCTTCGAGTACGAGAGCGACCTGTTTCAGACGGGCGTGTCGGCGAAGACGACGTTCGAGGCGGCCTTCGACGTGTACGCGACGCAGTCTCGAACGGTGGGCACGTCGGTGAGCTACACGACCGCGCCAGGCGCCGACAAAGTCATCTTCACGACGGTGCCGTTCGACGTCTACTACTACACCATCGTCTCCTCGCCGCGGGCCTCAGAGGTCGGCAAGAAGCTCACCCTCAACCTGCCGCGCAAGCCGCAGATGATGGGCACCTCCATCGAGTTCTACAACGCGCACAACGGCGGAGGGCTCGACGTCGACGCGCGCATCTTGAAGCACACGCCCGGTGACGTGTGGTCGTACCCGACGGCCGACGAGAAGACGCTCACGCTCGCGAAGGCCGAGCAGCAGACGGCCGGCTACAAGGCGCTGTGGAACGGGCCGGTGCAGATTGACGAGTCGGGCTCGAACGGGCTGAGCATCAACACCTCGGAGGGCTCGGCGCGCGGCGCGTCGATGGACTTCAGCACCACCTTCGAGTTCGAGGCGAAGACGGGAGGCGTCTCGGCCGGTGGCTCCGTCGGCTTCCACTACGGTGAGAGCTACGAGACGAGCACCGAGACGGGCTCGGTCTTCGAGGGCACCGTCGGCGCGATTCCCGGCGAGGCGTTCTCGGCCAACGTCTACTGCTACGGCTTGATGGTCTACCCGCAGCTGCTCTCGGGCCAGCGGTTCGTGGTCTTGAACTGGTGGACGCAGAAGCAGTGCGGCGGGCAGTAAGGCGGTCGGCAGGGCCTCGGAATTGCTCGGGTTCTCAAGGCGCAACCCGAGGCCCACATCGCCCGACAATCACTCCATGAACGTCTTCCGCAGCCTGGCGCGTGAGCTGATCAGCCTCGCCGGCAACGAGGCCACCAGGCAGACCGGAGAGCTCGGCCTTCGTTCAGCGCTCGAGAAGCGCGTCGTTCCCGCGGTCGTCGATTTGGGTCGCTACCGTGACTCGTTCGACCAGCTGCCGCAGAACTTCTCGAGCACGATGAACTCGCTGAAGGGCGAGCGCGCGTTCACCAAGGCGTCGTGGGCTTCGCTGGCGATGACGCCCGAGGTCGCTGCGCCGAACGCACAGCCTTCGTTCCGCGCCTCGTCGCCTGCCTTCGCCGCGCACCTGGCTGATGGCTTCGAGTCGGCTCGCCGTTCGCCGGTCGACCTCTCAGGCGGCCTCAAGTCCGCTGTCACGGCGTCGGCTGCAGGACAGCCTGCCCGCTCGAACGGCTTCACGGCCTCGCTCAACGACCTCTGACGCTCTGACTTCGCGCGGCGGCTCGTGTACCTTGCCGCCCGCGTGCAGCTCGTTCTTCCATCGCGCAACCGCACCCTCGGCACCATCGACGCCCTCGGCATCGTCGGGCTCGTCGGCCTGCTCGTCGCCCGCTACGTGCCCGTCGCGCGCATCATTCCCTTCTGGGGCTGCACGTTCCGCGAGACGACGGGTGTTCCTTGTCCCGGGTGTGGGCTCACGCGCGTGGCCGACCGGGTGGCGCACTTCAACGTCATGGGCGCGCTGCACGCGAACCCGCTCGGCACCGTCGCGGCAGTCGGCTTCGCGCTCGCCGTCGTGTTGACCATCATTCACCTCGTCTTCGGCGTGCCGCTGCCCGAGCTCGTGCTCAACGACAAGGAGTGGAAGCGCGCGAGGTGGATTGCCATCAGCCTCTTCCTCGTCAACTACGGCTTCGTGGTGTTCGCGTACCGGGTGCTCCACTGGCGCTGACCGTCATCGGGCTCATCGCGCTCGGCTACCTCTCGGGCTCCATTCCCTTCGGAGTGCTCGTCACGCGCGCCTTCACGAAGAAGGACGTGCGCGACCACGGCAGCGGCAACATCGGCGCCACCAACGTCGCGCGCGTGGCCGGCAAGAAGGTCGGAGCGCTCGTGCTGCTCCTCGACGCGGTGAAGGGCACGCTGCCGGTGCTGGCAGCGATGCACGTCTTCCCCGAAGGCCCGCTCTCGCACGTCGCCGTCGGCTACGCGGCGTTCCTTGGGCACGTCTTCCCCGTGTGGCTCAAAGGGCAGGGCGGCAAGGGAGTCGCGACCGCGCTCGGCGTGCTCGTCGTGCTGGTGCCGCAGGCCGCGCTCGTCGGCGCCGTCATCTGGGGCGTCATCGTGGTGGTGACGAAGGTGAGCTCCATTGGCTCTCTCGCGGGCGGGCTGGGCGCCATCGTCACCAGCTTCTTCCTCGGCAAGCCCATCGAGTACCCGGTGCTCGCCGTCGTGCTGTTGCTCTCGATGGTGTGGACGCACCGCGGGAACATCGAGCGCATGATGAAGGGCACCGAGAACAAGGTCTGAAGCGTCAGCGCTCGGCCCAGACGCCCAGCTCGTTGCCGCTCGGGTCGCTGAAGTGAAACCGCCGGCCACCGGGGAAGGTGAAGGGCTCGGTGGTGATGCGGCCTCCTGCTGCGCGCACCGCCTGCAGCGTCGCGTCGAGGTCTCTCGAGAAGAGAATGACGAGCGGCCCACCGCGACCCGAAGGTGTGCCCTTCGCCAGGCCTCCCTGCTCGCGGCCGGTGCCCTGAATGCCGGCGTAGTCGGGGCCGTAGTCGGTGAACGCCCAGCCGAAGGCCGCGGCGTAGAACGCCTTCGCGCTCGCGACGTCGGTGACGGTGATTTCGATGTAGTCGATGGCGTGGTGCGTGTGCTGGCTGGTCGTAGTCATGAAGGCCTCATCGCTCGGCGTGGTGTCAAACCGTGTCAGGAGTCGTGAATACTCTCTGCGCCGCGCCGTTGGTGTGCCGCCGTCATGCGAACCCTCTCCTTGCTCGTCCTCCCGTTCGCGCTCGCGTGCGACGTTCCTTCCGCTTCCTTCGATGGCCGCTTCGGCACGGTGAGCCGTCAGCCGCTCCCGATGGTGCCCGACGCCTCGGTCGCCTGCCAGCCGGCCCTGCCCGCGCTCGTCGTCGATGTGCCCGGTGGCCGCGCGGCTCGGGTGGCCTTCGTCGGCGAGGCCGTTGCGGTCGCTTCGGTGAAGGACGCGGGCGTCGAGGTACAGGTCATCACGCCAGGTCGAGCCGCGGTGGTGCGTTCATTCCCGGGCGCAGTTGCAAACCTGTCGCTGGGCACGAGTGGCTCAGTGCTCGGCGTCGCCTGGGACACGGCATCGGTGGACTCGAGCGTTCACTTCGCGGTGGTCGACACGGTGAGCGGTGTGGCTTCCGAGCCGAGCCAGTTGAGCCCTTCCCTCGGTCGCAGCCAGGAGCCAGTCACGGCGCGCGAACCCCGGGTGGCGGCTCGCGACTCGGGCTTCTTCGTTGCGTGGGTCGATGGGCGCTACCAGGAGCCCCGCGGCTCGGGAAACCTGTTCGGGTGGTGGGGGCTCTACGGACGCGCCGTCGACCTGCTGGGTGAGTCGCGTGGGCCCGACGTTCAAATCGTGCAGACGTCTGGTGGTTCTCGGACCTTCGATGTCACCTCGAGCGGTACCGAGTGGCTGACGGTGTGGCTGACGGACTCGAGCCCGCCCTCGGTCTCGGGGCGCTTCAGTGGCACTGGCTACACGCCGAGAGGCGAACCTGCGCCGTACGCCGTGCTCTCCGAGCGCAGTGGCTCGGGCTTCGTCAGGCTGGCCGCCGGTGCCGACGGGCGAGTGCTGGCCGCGGTGCCCCTTGCGTCGTCGACTGGAGCGCCCCGCGTGGGCACCATCGTCGTCTCACGAAGCGGAGCCTCTTCCTTCACGACCTGGCCCGAGCCCGAGGTGTCGGTGTCTGCGCTCGCGGCGACCTCCGCCGGCTACGTGGCAGTGGCGCTCCCGACGCTGTGGCAGCTCGACGCCGAGGGACGACGGGTGCGGTCGCAGGCCCTCGCGCTCGATGGTTTCGGGGCGGGTGACATCGGCGAGGTTTCGGTGTCGGTCGCGGGCCAGCGCGTCTCGCTCGTCTTCACGCTGGTGACGTCGGCAGGCTTCTCGGTCTGGTCGGCTGCCGAGTGCCTTCCCTGAAACAGGGTCAGCGCGCCTCGGGGCTGATGACGACTTTTCCCCAGCCGGGCGTGCGGCGCATGTCGGGCGGGTGATTCATCCACAACAGCAGCATCGCGGCGGTCGCTCGCACCTCGGGAGCGCCCTGCTGCACCAACCGCAGCAACAGGTCGTTGGGCACCGAGCAGCCGTTGCGAAACTGCACCCACGGCGCGGCGAGCTCGAGCAGCGCCCGTGACTGCGTCGCGAAGTCGGGCGAGGCGAGTGAGGTGATGAGGGTGCGGCAGAGGTTCGGCGGCGGCTTGCCCGGCACGTCGGGTGGCGTCGGCAGCTCCACAGGCTCGAGGCCACGACACGCGGCGGGCGGCACGTCGATGTTGAACTCGGTGAGCGTGGTGCACAGCTGCGCGCGCTCAACGTCTTTGCGGGGCGGCTTCATGGCCAGGCTTCGCTCGAGCGGGCCGACCGCGATGGTCTGTCGCAGCGCGCGAACCGCCTTCACCGCGGCGATGCGCACGCCTTCGTCGGGGTCGAGCACGAGGTCGGCGACGGCCGAGGTGCCGGGCTCCCACTTCGAGGTCGCGGCGAAGTGGCAGAGCTCGAGGCGCGTCGCGACGTCGTTCGCGCGGCTCTCGGCGGCCCACGACAACGTGTCGGAGCGCGCGAGCTGAATCAGCCGGACTCTCGCGATGGAAGAGGCGCAGCTCGAGTCCTGGGCGACGAGCGTGTCGAGCCGCGCGGCAGACTTCTTCGTGTCGGCGACCGCGTAGAACCACGCCTCCTGGCACGCGTCGTACGGAAACGGGCCGCGCGCCACCGCCTGCTGCAGCTCGACCACCGTCATCGCCGTCGCCGCGGGCGGAGGCAGGTTCTTCGGCGCACAGGCGAGGGTGCACGTGAAGACGGCGACGAGACAGCGTTCGGGGGTCGTCACGGCGCGCGAGGCTACTCCACGCAGCGTCACCTCAGCGTGCTCGTCGCAGCCCTGTTGCAGCATTCGCCTGAGTGCGAAGACTACTTCTGCGGGCGCTTCAGGTCGTTCGCAGGCGGAGGCGTGTGCGGCGCGAGCGGGTCTTCGTCGTCACCCAGCCGTGAAGCCGGGTTCGGCGGTGGCGGCTTCTTCGGCTGCGTCGTCGCCTTCGGCACCTTCACCGGCGTCACCACGGGCAGCGCCTCGACCTTCGGCGGCACGGGCTCCTTCTTCGGAGCGACGGGCGGCTCCTTCGGCTTCGCGGGCGTGGTGTCGTTGAACGCCTTGTCGATGGGGTCGACCTTCGGCTTCTTCTCGAGCGCGGCCTTCTCGGCGGCCGCCTTCTCGAGCGCAGCCTTCTCTGCAGCGGCCTTCTCGAGCGCCGCCTTGTCGACGACCGGCTTCGGCGGAACGACGGGCGTCTTCTCGGCCTCGACGGGCTGCAACTTCTGAATCATCTCGAGGCGCGGGCCCGAACCGGCCGCCGTCACCGTCATCGGCAAATAGCCGTCCTTCTGCAGCGAGACCTCGGCCATGGCGCGCCCGTCGACCGCCACCAGCTCGATGTCGAGCGGCGTCACGCCCTTGATGACCTTCGCGATGACGACCTGCGCTCCGGGCGGCTCGGTCTCGATGTGGAAGAGCACCTTCGCTTCGTTCGCGCGGCCCGGCTTGCGCAGCACGATGGCGGTGCCGCCGATGCCGACGAGCAGCGCGACCACGAAGCCGGCGATGAGCAGCGGCGTGTTGTTGCGCGCGGGTGCAGGCGCCGGAATCGGCGTGGGCGGCAGCGGCGTCTCGAAGGCCGGCGTCGCGACGGGCGACATCAGCTCGCTCATCGCCTGCAGCACCTCGTCCATGGACTGGAAGCGGTCCATCGGAGACTTCTGCAGGCACTTCGTCACCACCGCCGCCATGCCCTCGGGAATCGTCTCGAACTTCGACGGCGTCTTCACCGGCGGAATCGGCTCGTTGACGTGCTTGAGGATGATTTCGAGCGGCGCCGAACCTCCGTAGGGCGGCTTGCCGGTGAGGGCCTCGAAGAGAATGCAGCCCAGCGAGTAGATGTCGCTGCGCGGGTCGGCGCGGTTCTTGTCGCCCTGCTCCGGCGCCATGTACGGCGGGCTGCCCATGAGCATGCCCTGCTGGGTGATGGCGCGGCCCTCGAGCTCCTGGCCGTCGACGAACGACTTCACCAGGCCGAAGTCGAGCACCTTCACGTGGTCGGTGTCGTCGTCGGCCGACAGCATCATCACGTTCGCGGGCTTCAGGTCGCGGTGCACCACGCCCAGCTCGTGCGCTTCACGCAGCGCGCGGGCGATTTGCTGGCCGATGGAGAGCACGCGTCTCCACCCCAGCGGGCCCCTCGCGAGCGAGCGGTCGAGGGGGTCGCCCTCGAGGAACTCCATCGCGAGGTAGAAGATGCCGTCGCTCGAGCAGCCGTAGTCGAAGATGCGCACCGTGTTTGGGTGGCTGAGCTTCGCGGTGAGCGCCGCCTCGACGAGGAAACGCTGGCGGAACGACTCGTCACGCCCCGCGCCGTAGTTCGAGTCGAGTACCTTCAACGCGACCGCCCGGTTCAGGCCGACCTGCACCGCCCGGTACACCTTGCCCATCGCGCCTTTGCCGATGCCGCCCACGATGCGGTACCGCCCGTCGAGCGTGACGCCGATGAGCGGATCAAGCCCTTCGGCGTTGGTCTCGGCGGTGACGTCTTCGTGGGCTTCACTGACAGACACAGGTGGGGAAAGCGTATACCGCTACCGGGGCTGCATGGGCACCCGGGCGGGGTAGTGGATGAGCTGGCACGCAATCGCCCCATTCCACAGGGCCTGTTTCGAGGCCGGGCGCATGCCGAACGCGCTCTCGAACGCCTCGTTTCCAGCGAGAACGGAGAAGCGCCAGCCGTTCCACCGCTTCAGGTTGCTGCCCAGCTTGTGGAAGAACGACTTCATGCCCTTCTGGCCGCCGGTGCCGAGGCGCTCGCCGTAGGGCGGGTTGGTGCAGACGAGGCCCGGCTTCACGCCTTCGGGAGGCTCGGCCGCCGTCGCGTCGGCCTGCTCGATGCGCACGCTCGTCGAGAGGCCGGCCGTCACCACGTTGCGCTTCAGCGCCGTCAGCACCTCGTCGTCGTAGTCGCGGGCGATGATGGGCGCGGGAGCGGGTCGCAGCTGGCCGTGGGCCTCTTTGCGCACGTCGTCGAGCAGGGGTTTCATCTTCGGCGCGAACGAGGGCCACTTCTCACAGGCGAAGTCCCGCTTGAGGCCGGGAGCGCGGCGGGTGGCGATGAAGCCGGCCTCGATGGCCAGCGTGCCCGAGCCGCACATCGGGTCGAGGAAGGCCTCCGAGCCGTCGTACTTCGAGCCGAGCAGCATCGCGGCGGCGAGCGTCTCTTTCATCGGCGCGGCGGTGGTGGCCTGCCGGTAGCCGCGCTTGAAGAGCGGCTCTCCCGAGAGGTCGAGCGAGATGGAGAGTGACGTCTTCGCGAGGTGCGCGACGACGTGGAAGGTGGGGTTGTGCGTGTCGACGTCGGGGCGGCTGCCCCACTTCTCGCGCAGGCGGTCGACGAGGCCGTCTTTCAGCTTGAGCGCGACGAAGCCCGAGTGCGTGTGCTCGGTGTCTTTGAGTGTCGCCTCGATGGAGAAGGTGGAGCCGCGCGAGAGCCACGCCTCCCACTCGATGGAGCGCGCCGCTTCGTAGAGGCCGTCGGCGCCCTTCGCCTCGAACTGGCGCAGCGGGTAGAGCAGCCGCATCGCGATGCGGGAGTGGATGAGCACGCGGGAGATTTCGTCGAGCGCCGCGAAGAAGCGCACGCCGCCGCGGTCCTGGCGAATGCGTTTGCAGCCCAGCGTCTCGAGCTCTTCGGCGAGGAAGGGCTCGGTGCCGCGGGTGGCGGTCGCGAAGAGCGGCAGGCGTTCCATGGACTCCCCCTACGCGGACCTGCGGAGCAACGCCACCGTGCACGTGTGGTGGGCCGGCCCGTTCAAACGTTCACGCTGACCGCCCATTCGCGGCCGGTGGCTCTGTGCCGAAGCACGCCCCCAGTCGGAGGCACGGCACCATTCGTCACAGCCGGCAAATCGAGTTCGGAGGTCGGAGCGAATGACCACTGGCCACTATGGCGCCTCACGAAGGTGTTTCCATAGAGGTGCATTCGGAAGAGGCCCGACTGGAGCGGCAACACGCTCCACGCCTCGGGCAGAGTTCTGCTCAGCTGCATTCGAACTCCCAGCGGGCCGAACCTCGCCTGCAGTTGGTCGAGTGCGGCAGCTCGAATGACTGTCGTCGCGCCCGATTGGCGCTCGCGAAGGACGAGATCTCCCTGTCCTCCCAACGAGGTTCGTCCATCAATCAACTTTCCGACGCGGTCATTCTCGAACCCGCTGATCACGACCTTGACCGTCGGGCCGATACGCTCGAACAGGTGCTCGGCGCTCGCGATCGAGAGCGGACCCCTGATGTCGAGAAGGCGGAGCTGGCCCGCGAGTTGGTCGACCAACTCCGGGTCGTAGGTGAGAAGTGTGAGCTCTTCGACCTGCGGCGAAACGTCGTTCTCAGCGACTCTCGAGACGACAGGGCCCCAGCACTCGATTCGCCGACAGCTGGGTGGGAGGCGCGCCATCAAGCGTCGCCACATTCGCGAGTGTCGGCCGATGACACCCATCACACGCACCGTCTCCACGCGGGAGTAGACCGGTTTGGTGAGCAACTCCGCAGCCTCCGCCACGCCGTCGTCACCGATGTGAAAGGGGTGATGTGACGTGGTGTGCGGCATCGGACGAATGATCAAGGTCCTCGCGTGTCCAAGAATCCACTCGGCGCCGGTCATGCTCCGCTCTCGACAGTGCTTTCTGGCGAGTTTCTGAAACGCCTCGAGTTGCGATGGTTCAGGTGACTCCGAGAGCGAGAGGTCTGCAGAGATCAGGGGACCCAGTCGAGCCCCGGACTCCAGGAGGAAGTCTGCAAACACGCTCCAGACGTCGAGGCCACCAAGACCGTTGGGGAGCGCTGGCACATCCACCAGCGTCGAGCGTACCAGAACAGCTCGCGCTGCCGGCCACGGCACGAATCGCCGCTGGCTTGAGTGCTCGGCCCCCGCCACGGTAGGACGGGTGTCGCCGCCCTCTTCGGAGCTCTTGTGACCCGTCGCCTCTCTCTCTTCGTGGTGATGGTGTCTGCGGCGGCCTGCCAGTGCGGAGGCTCGGTGCTGGTGAAGTCCGGCTCGGACCGGCCGGTCGGCGTGCTGATGAGCGACGCAGGGCAGGGCGGCGGCTCGGCGATGGCTGGCGGCTCGGCGGGCGGTGGCGTCGCGACGGCTGGAGGTATGGCGTCCGGGGGCGGCACGGCTGCGGCCGGCGGCACAGGCGCGATTCCTGATTGGTGCTCGTCTGACTGTGACTGCCCGGCAGGCCAGCGCTGCGTGGCGACGGGCGTCGAGATCATCCTCAACCGGTGCCAGAGCGGCGGCGTCAACGTCTGCACGACTCCGTGTGCCGTGATGTGTCCGCAGGGTGCGCAGTGCGTGAACGGCGCCTGCGTCGTCACCCCGTGCACGGGGCCGAGCTGCACGACGACGTTCAGCACCAACATCAACGGCCGCTACCAGACCTACTACGAGCTCGACATCAGCGAGTTCGCGCAGCGGGCCAGCGACATCGTGAAGCTGCTCGACCTGCTGCGCGCCATCACCTCGGGCATGACGACGAACTGCTCGACCTTCGGCAGCCTCGAGCAGCAGCTCATCTGCTACGTTGGAAACCTCGTCTCGCAGAACATTCAGGCGCCGCCGTGGGTGGGCACGCTCTTTCAGGTGTTGAGCGACATGTTCCGCTTCGGGAACCGGCCCATGAAGGCTCGCGGCGTGATGGACCTCGTCGAAGGGCAGAACGCCCGCGTGTCGGCCGCCGAGCAGTGGAGCGAGCTGTGGCTCGACTACAACGGCCAGGTCGTCAACGTGATGAACAACCCGATGCTGGGCGCGAACGGGCAGATCAGCGTCACCGTGCTCGCGTTCGGAGGCTCCCGCACCTCGCAAGAGGTCATCCTCGGGCCCCGCTCCATCGAGTTCGACGTGAACAAGCTGCTGGTGAACCTCATCAACGTGGCCATCATGGCGGGCTCGAGCAACCGCGCGCACGACGTGGGTGAGCTGATCAACCTCATCCTCTGCGATCAGATCGGCTCGACCCAGTCGAGAATCGCGTGCGCGGCGCTGGCCAGTCAGCTCGCGCAGAACTTCGAGCTCGGCTCGGGCCTGGGCGGGCTCAGGTTCGACGAGCAGCGAGCGACGATTCACGACCTCGACGGCAACGGCACCGCTGACGCGCTCGGCCTGCCCTCGGCGCGCGGCCGCGTGACGGGTCGCATGACGAACGGCGTGGTGTCTGGCGCGCTCGGGCCGTTCCCCAACTCGAGCTGGTACGGCACCAAGTAATCGATGCCTTCGCTCCGGTTCTCGCTGGTCACCATCTCGATCGCGTTCGTCGTGTTCATGAGCGCGAGCACGGTGTTCCTCTCGCTGAACATGGCGGCGAGCGTCGTCGTGGGCCTCTGGGCGCTCGGCGGCACGACGCTGGTGGCGCTGTCGGTGACCGGGCGCGACTGGCGCTCCGCGACGGGCGTGACGGTCTTTCGGTGGCCAGACGTGGCGATGGGCGCGCTGTTGTCGCTCGGGAATGCGCTCTCGTTCAGTGACTGGCTGGGGCAGCTGTCGGTGAAGCTGATGCCGCAGCTCATTCTCGACGTGTTCGACACGAAGAAGCTGCTCGCGACGGCCATCACGAACCCGCTCGAGCAGGCGGCGATGCTGGTGGCGGTGGTGGTGCTGGCGCCGCTCGCCGAGGAGCTCTTGTTTCGCGGCGTGTTCGTTCGTGGCCTCAACGAGCGCCTGGGCATCGCGGCGACTGCGGTCGTCAGCGGCTTCATCTTCAGCGCCTACCACCTCGACCCGGTCGGCTTCCTGCCGCGATTCGAGATTGGCATCGTGCTGGCGCTGGTGGTGTGGAAGAGCGGCTCGTTGTGGCCCGTCATCGCGGCGCACGCGGCGAACAACGCGCTCGCCACGGCGCTGATGGTCGCCAACGTTCAGGACGATGACGTGCCGTGGTGGGTTCGACTGGCGTGCCTGGTGGTGTTCTTCGCATCGGTGGCCTGGTTCTGGTTGCGCCCGACGCTGCCGCGGCCCGAGACGCGCGTGGTTCCGCCCGTGCCGTTCGTGCGCGCGGCTGCACCGTTCGTGGCGCCGCTCGTCGCGAGCGCGGTGCTGATTGCCGTGTTCGATGCCCGTGGTGCACGGCTCACCCGCCTCGACCTCGCCACGCCCATTCTGGGCAAGGGTGACGAGACCGAAGAGGCGGCGCTGTTGGTGTTGAGAGCAGAGGCCCGTCGGGGCGAGGCCGACTGCGACGACTACGGCATTCGCCGGCGCGCGCTGAGTCAGGCTCGGTTCAAGGCGCTCATCGAGTCGTGGCTACCGAAGAAACTGCGCAGGAAGAACGCACCGCAGCCGGCTCCAACACCCTGAGCGTCGGGCCACTGCTGCAGCTCGGAGTTCCCACCGGCGCCTGCTCGAGCGCTGCCACCTTCGCGCGCAGCTGTTCATTCTCGGGCTCGGCCGCATCGAGCCACGACTCCGCAAGACGCGGATCGACTGGCGAGGTGTCTCAGAACAACGTGGCGACCTTGAGCGTCACCTTCGGCGCGACGCTGCTGGTGACCTCGCGGCCTTTGCCGAAGCGGCGCACGCGCTGGTACTCGCCCTTCCTGGGCTCGAGGTGCACGACGAGCTTGTCGGTCTGAAGGTCGACGACCCAGTACTCGGGAAGCTTCGCGGCGGCATAGAGACGGGCCTTGAGGCCGAGGTCGAAAGCGCGCGTGGAGTCGGCGACCTCGATGACGAGGCTCGCTGTGCTCGGGTAATCATCAGACTCGTCGAGCGAGACGATGGCGAAGTCGGGCACGGGCTCGGACAACGACGAGAGCGCGAGCGGGAGTGCCGGTCGCAGGCGCGCCTTGCCAGACACTTGAGGCACGAGCGTTTCGTTGAGGGTGACGACGGCCCTGGCACGTCGAGCTCGCGGGAGCAGCTGAGTGCTGAGCGGCGTGACTGCGCGATGAGCGCCTGCCGAGTTCTTCGCGATGATCACGCCGTCGATGAGCTCGACGCGACGACCCTCGAACGCGCCACCCTCAGCGAGCTGGTGGTAGGCCGACCGATCGAGGCGATGAATGTGAGCCCCGTGAGAGGAAGCCCAAAGCTGACCTGCTGAGCGGTGGCTGCTCGTTCCCTTCATGTCCACGCCGCGGCGATGTGGTCTGCGACCGCGGAGATCGAACTGAAGAAACGGAGCTCCTTGAACAGGAGGCTCACTGCGCGGGCGACACCTGGAAGCGCGCCGCCATGATGCGGTTGTTCCCATCGTTGGGAATGACGTCTTTGTTCACGAGCGGCAGGCGGGCGTCGGTCTTCGGGTCCCAGAACCCCATGAGGATGTTGAGGCCCCGCACGTTCATCTGCGGAGGGACGGGAATCTCGAACTCGTCGCGCACCATCTCGCCAGCGGTCCACTTCGAGGTGGGGCGGGCGCCGCGCATCGGCGCGTGGTCGACGTTGAGGCGGTCGACTCGGCCGTCGACGTCTTCGACGTGCACGAAGATCATGTAGTCGACGTCCATCTGCTTCAGGACCTTGAAGTTCAGGCCGACGCGCACGGTGTCGCCGACGTAGGCGCTGCCGGGCGCGACGATGGTCGAGACGAGCTCGACGCTGTCGCCGAAGTTCGCGCCGCTCTTGAACTCCTGCGGCGGGCCCGCGGGCGGGCGGGTCTTGACGCCCTGGGTGCCCTCCGAAGTCGGAGCCGGCACGATGCAGGCCGTGAGCGAGACGCAGACAGCGATGAGCAATGAGCGCATGGCGCGCGGTGCGTACTTGAGGCCTCCCCGGAGCGCCAGCGTGGAACGAACTGGAGCGCGTGGTAGAGCCGCGCCCATCATGACGCTGGTTCTGGCTGACGTGGTGCCCGTGCAACAGACCGACTCGAGCCCCGTGGGCACCGCCATCTCGGTGCTGCTGGGCGTGGGCTTCCTGGTGCTGATGCTGCTGGTGCTGCGCAAGATGCTCTCGCGCGGCGGCTCCACGACGACGCTGCCCGCGCAGAAGCCGACGCTGCCCTCGCAGACGAAGGTCGAGCCGTCGCTCGAGCCGTCGAAGCCGAAGGTCGAGCTGCCACCGAGTGAAGCCGAAGCGAAGGCGAAGGCCGACGCCGAAGCCCGCCGGTTGGAGGCGGAGCGCCTGAAGCTCGAGCGTGCGGCCCTCGAGAAGGGCTCTGCCGAGGCCGAGGCGCTCAAAGCGAAGGAAGAGGAGCTGAAGAAGGAGGCCTATCGCGCGCAGAAGCAGGCCGAGGTCGAAGAGAAGGAGCGCAAGAAGAAGGAGCGCGAGGAGTCGGAGCGGCTCGCGGCCGAGGAGAAGAAGCGTCAGGCAGAGACGGAGGCCGAGGCGAAGCGGCAGGCCGAACTCGCGGCGCGCGCGAAGATCGACGCCGAGGCGGGCGCGACGCTGGCGGCGGGGCTCGCGAAGACGAAGTCCGAAGGCTTCATGGCGAGGCTCAACGGGCTGTTCGGCGGTGGCCCGAAGGTCATCGACGAGAAGGTGCTCGCCGACCTCGAAGAGGTGCTGTTCACCGCCGACATCGGGGTGAAGACGGCCTCGTCGCTGGTCGAGCTCGCGCGCGACAAGGTGAAGGCGAAGGAGACCGACAGCGCCGAGAAGTTGAAGGCCGTCATTCGCAAAGAGGTCGAGCGCATCGTGTCGCTGAAGGGCAACACGAAGCTCGAGGGCGGAGGCCCGCCGCACGTCATCATGGTGGTGGGGGTGAACGGCGCGGGGAAGACGACGACGATTGGCAAGTTGGCGGCGAAGGCGAAGGCCGAGGGGAAGAAGGTCGTGCTGGGGGCGGGTGACACGTTTCGCGCGGCGGCGACCGAGCAGCTCGACGTGTGGGCCGAGCGCGCGGGCGCCGAGCTCGTGCGGGGGAAAGAGGAGTCAGACCCCGCGAGCGTGGTCTTCGAGGCCATCAAGCGCGGCAAGGAGGTTGGCGCCGACCTGGTGCTCGCCGATACCGCTGGCCGGTTGCACACGAAGGCGAACCTGATGGAGGAGCTGAAGAAGGTGAAGCGGGTGGCCGAGAAGGCGCTGCCCGGGGCTCCGCATGAGGTGTTGCTCGTGCTCGACTCGACGATGGGCCAGAACGCCATCGCGCAGGCGAAGCAGTTTCACGAGGCCGTGGGCGTGACGTCGATTGCCCTGACGAAGCTCGATGGCACCGCGAAGGGTGGCGTCATCATCGGTATCTGTGACGAGCTGAAGGTGCCTGTGTCGTGGGCCGGGGTGGGTGAGAAGGTCGCGGACCTGCGAAAGTTCGAGCCCAGAGAGTTCGTCGAAGCGTTGTTCGAGTGATCAGCGACTCGCGGCGGCGGTCTGGAGCCGCCTGATCAGCTCGGGGGCCGAGGTGTCAGTGTGCTTGGAGCGACAGGAAGAGGACGCGAACGGTTACTTCCCGCGCTGGGCGAGCACGATCCCGGCAACGCGTTCGAGCTCGGCCGTCGTGAGGCTTGAGCCCGACGGGAGACAGAGCCCATCGTCGAAGATGGCCTGCGCCGTCGCGCCGCCCCGCACCGGGCAGTCGGCGAACACCGGCTGCAGGTGCATCGGCTTCCACACGGGGCGCGACTCGACGTTCTCCTTCTCGAGCGCGAGCCGCACCTGCTCCCGGGTGGCGCCAAACGCCCTCGCGTCAATGACGATGACCGTTAACCACGCATTCCATGAGCCCTCGCTGGCCAGCGGCATGAAGCCGATACCCGGCACCCCCGAGAACGCACGTTCATAGAAGGCTCGGTTTCGGCGTCGCGCCGCGATGCGCTCGTCGAGCACGCGCAGCTGCCCTCGCCCCACGGCTGCGAGCAGGTTGCTCAGCCGGTAGTTGTTGCCGATGTGACTGTGTTGGTAGTGCGGTGCGGCGTCTCGAGCCTGGGTCGCGAGGAAGCGGGCCTTCTCGATGAGCGCCTTGTCGGATCCCACGAGCATGCCACCGCCCGAGGTGGTGATGATCTTGTTGCCGTTGAAGGAGAACACCGCGAGGGCGCCAAAGCTGCCGGCAGGCTTGCCGTCCCACGTCGCGCCGAGCGCCTCGGCCGCGTCTTCAATGAGCGTGACGCCGTACTTCTCGCAGAGCGGCACGAGGCGCGTGTAGTCAGCGCACTGGCCGTAGAGGTCGACGACGATGAGCGCCTTCGGCATCGCCTTGCCCGCGCGCCGACGGCTCTCCAACTCCTCCTCGAGGAGCGCGGGGTCGAGGTTCCACGTCTTGTGCTCGGAGTCGAGGAAGACGGGCCGCGCGCCCACGTAGGTCACCGGGTTCGCCGAGGCCGCGAAGGTGAGCGTCGAGACGAGCACGTCGTCGCCGCGGCCCACGCCGAGCAGCTGGAGCGCGAGGTGAAGGCCGGCCGTGCCGCTTGAGAGCGCCGCGGCGTGCGGCCTCGAGACGCGCGCCGCGAGCTCACGCTCGAAGGCCTCGACGTGGGGCCCGAGCGGGGCGATCCAGTTCGAGTCGAAGGCGTCGAGGAGCAGCGAGCGCTCGTCGGCGCCCATGTGCGGTGGCGAGAGGTAGATGCGCGCAGCCATGCGGGGCCCCTATCACGTCCGCCGGGGGAGCGGCCTCGCGGGCACGCCGACGACGGTGACGTTCGAGTCGATGGGTCGCACGACACAGGCGCCGGCGCCCACCGTCACGTCGTCGCCTACGACCCCGAGGTGAATGACCGAGGCGTTCAGCCCGACGTGGCTCCGGGCGCCGACCCGTGCCTGGCCACCGAGCGTTGCCCCGGGAGAGATGTGTGCGTAATCGCCCACGACACATTCGTGCTCGGTGACGCTCCGGGTGTTCAAGATGACGCCAGCGCCGACCCGCGCCTCGGCGTTGACGACAGCCGTCGCCATCACGACGGTGCCCGGCCCGAGCGAGGCCGACGGTGAGACGACGGCGCTCGGGTGCACGATGGTGGCGAGGCGAAAGCCCGCGGCCGCAATGCGCTGGCCGACCCGCTCGCGTACCCGATTGGCGCCGATGGCGAGCGCGACCCACGCGTCGCGGGGCTGGTCCGAGAGCGCCTCGAAGCCCCCGAGCACGAGGCTGGACAAGACGGGCGTTCCGACCGCGATGCCGTCGTCGATGAAGCCACCAACCTCGTCACCGCTGGCGAGCACCATCTCTGCGATGACCTTGCCGTGCCCGCTGGCGCCGTAGATGTAGACCGTTCGTCGTGAAGCCACGTTCCGCAGTATAGGAGGCGTGTGAGCCGCGACCATCAGCGCATCATCAAGCGCGCGATCGACGTCGCCGTGTCGGCGACCACGCTCCTCGTGACTGGCCCGGCGCTGCTCGGGGCCGCGGCGGCGGTGCGCGCGACGCTCGGTGCTCCCGTCTTCTTTCGCCAGAGGCGGCCGGGCCTGCACGGCAAGCCGTTCGAGATCTGGAAGTTCCGTACCATGACCGACGCGAAGGCCCCCGACGGCAGGCTGCTGCCTGACTCGGAGCGCCTCACGGCGGTGGGCCGCTTCCTGCGCGGGTCGAGCCTCGACGAGCTGCCGCAGCTGTTGAACGTGCTCAAGGGCGAGATGAGCCTCGTTGGGCCCCGCCCACTCCTCATGCAGTACCTCGAGCGCTACGACGCGCGGCAAGCGCGGCGACACGAGGTGGCCCCCGGCATCACCGGCCTCGCGCAGGTGCGCGGGCGAAACTCGCTCTCGTGGGAAGAGAAGTTCGAGCTCGACGTGCAGTACGTCGAGCGCTGGTCGCTGCTGCTCGACCTGCAGATCCTCGCCGAGACCGCGCTCCGGGTCGTCGACCGCCGCGGCATCTCTCAGGCCGGCCACGCCACGATGCCCGAGTTCATGGGCAGCTCTGGAGCGCGCTGACGTGTTTCACGGTCGTTCACTGGTTCACGTCTTCTCGGTCGCTGATTCACTGATCTTCGTGACTGATCAGGTGC